>CAZJUC010000190.1:0-6511 GCA_964549065.1 uncultured Ilumatobacteraceae bacterium | reverse complement strand
CCCTGGAACTCGCCGTGGTGCTTGACCATGAAGTGGTTGGCCTCGGACACGAACGGCTTGAGGATCCCGGCGGCGATGTCGGGGTGGCTGTAGGGGCTGAGGGTGTCGCCGATGTCGTGCAGCAGTGCGCAGAGCACGTACTCGTCGTCGCGCCCGTCACGCTCGGCGCGCGTCGCGGTCTGCAAGCTGTGTTCGAGGCGGGTGACGGGGAAGCCCCCGTGGTCGGACTCCAGCGAGCGCATCAGGTCGATGACCCGTTCGGCGACGTGCGACTGGGTGATCCGGAGTTGGGGCGCGATGATCGCCCAGTCCTCGGCGGTGGATTCCTCGAACGTCTTGAACGAGGTCCGTGGCTGGTCGGACACCTCGTGGTCGGCGAGTTCGGTCATGATGCTGGGCTCCTCGTGTGGTCGACGTGTAACGATTGGTGTCAGACACCAATCGTTACACGGATCAGGTGCTGGACTGGATGGCTCGCCAGACTTTCTCGGCGGTGGCGGGCATGTCGATGTGGCGGACGCCGAGGTGGGCGAGTGCGTCGATGACGGCGGACTGCACGGCGGGAGTCGAGCCGATCGTGCCCGATTCGCCGATGCCCTTGGCGCCGAGCGGGTTGACGAACGTCGGCGTCTCCATGTGGATCACCTCGAAGCTCGGCAGCTCCGTGGCCGAGATCATGCCGTAGTCGGCGAGGTTCGAGGTGACCGGGTTGCCGTCCTCGTCGTAGCGGACCTCTTCGAGCAACGCCTGGGCGGTGCCCTGGGCGATGCCACCGTGGATCTGGCCGTCGAGCAGCATCGGGTTGAGCACCCGCCCGGCATCGTCGCAGGCGATCTGGCGCAGGTGCTTGACCTGGCCGGTGCCGACGTCGACCTCCACCACCGCCACGTGGGCGCCGAACGGGAACGTGGCCTGTCCGGCGTCGAAGCGGGTGTCGATCGCGAGGTCGTCGCCGGCGGTCCTCGCAGCGACGGCGAGGTCGGCCCAGGTCTTCGACACCGCCGGCGTCCCGGCGACGTGGAACGCGCCGTGGTCCTTGTCGAGCACGATGTCGGCCTCGTCGGCCTCGAGCAACGACGCGGCCAGCCGTCGCGCCTTCTCGACGAGTTCGATCGAGGCCTTGTTCACCGCGGCGCCGCCGACCTGCAGCGAGCGGGATCCCATCGTGCCGCCGCCCTCGGGGACCAGGTCGGTGTCACCCCAGATCAGGGTGATCTCGTCGATCGAAATGCCGGTCTGGTCGCTGGCGATCATCGACCACGACGTGTCGTGGCCCTGGCCGTGCGGAGAGGTGCCGGTGTACACCAGCGCGGAGCCGTCGTCCTGCACTTCGATCTTCGCGGCTTCCCCCATGGGGTCGACCCCTCCGGTGATCTCGACGTACACGCTGACGCCGATGCCGAGCAACTTGTCGTCGCCGGCCTCGCGGCGGCGGGCCTGCTCGGCACGCAGTTCGGTGTAGCCGGCTGCGTCGAGCGCCTTGTCGAGCGCCCCTTCGAAGTCGCCGACGTCGTAGGTCTGGCCGATCGCGGTGCTGTGCGGTTCGAGGAACTTCGGGATCAGGTTCATGCGACGGACCTCGGCGGGGTCCTTGCCGATCTCGGCGGCGAACAGGTCCATCGCCCGTTCGGCGGCTGCCGTGGCCTCCGGACGCCCGGCACCGCGGTAGGGCACTGTCGGCGTGGTGTTGGTGAGCACGGTGGTGGCACGCACCTCGATGTTGGCGATGTCGTAGACGGCCGAGGCCATCGGACGGGTCATCGCGAAACCGAGGACGCCGCCGACGTCCATGAACCCACCGGCGTCCTGGAACAGGTGCAGCTGGTAGTGGGTGACCTTGCCCTCGCGGGTGCCGCCGATGGTGACGTACTGCAACTGACTGCGGCCGTGGCCCATGTTCATCATCGATTCGCTGCGCGTCTCGCGCCAGCGCACCGGACGATCGACGGCTCTGGAGATCACCCCGAGCAGCATCTCTTCGGGGTAGGTGCCGATCTTCGCACCGAACGCGCCGCCCACGTCGGGGGTGATCACACGCACCTGGTCGGCCTCGACGCCGTTCGCGGCGGCGATCGGCACCTTGACGCCCTGGGCGTGTTGCGTCGACAGCCACTGATGGAGTCGACCGTCGACCCAGGTGGCGGCCGAGCCGCGCACCTCGAGGGGGCACGGCGCGACGCGCTGGTTGAGGAAGCGCCCCGTGACGACCACCTCGCACTCGGCGAAGTAGTCGTCGGTCGGCGTGTTCTCGGGCATGCCGAGCGCGGTGGTGTCGAACACGGCGTTGGAGCCCGCGGCTTCGTAGATCAGCGAGTCGGACGCCATTGCCGCTTCGATGTCGACGAGCGCAGGGAGGAAGTCGACATCGACGAACACCATCTCGGCGGCGTCGGTGGCCTCGGCGAGTGTCTCGGCGACGATCGCGACGACGGGCTCGCCGACGAAGCGCAGCTTGTCGCTCGCCAGCAGCGTGCGTGCCACGGCCGGGTTGAAGTTCGACGGTACCGGTTCGAGCGCGAGCGACTCGGCGGTGAACACACCGACGACGCCGGGCATGTCCTTGGCTCCGTCGACGTCGATCGACAGGATCGTGCCGTGGGCGACGGCGGACCGCGCGTACACCACGTGGAGTGCCCCGGTGAGGAGTTCGTCGGTGAGGTCGTCGACGTAGGTGCCGCCGGTCGTGAGGAACTTCGGGTCTTCCTTGCGTTGAACTCGGGTCCCCAGGATGCTGCCGGCCACGTGTGCCCCCTTGTCGGTCGGATGGTGGTCGCGAACCTAGTCGGCGGCAGCGGGTGCGGGCCCAGCCGTGCGGGCGGCGAAGATCTGGGTGACCACGTTGTACGGCCAACCGTCGGGGAGATCGCGTGGGAGCGGCGGGAGCGGGAGGAACGTCGAACGTCGAGCGCCCTCCTCGACGAAACCGATCTCTTCCCTGGCGGCTTCGCGGACGCCGTCGTCGGTGCGCAGACGGTCGACCTCACCGGCGAGCTGACCGTTGACGCGCTGCAGCTCGTCGAGTTCGGCCTGGCGTTGCACGAGTTGCTCGTCCTGGTCGAACCAGGTGCCGAGCGGGAGCACGAACACCGCCGCGGCGATCGTGCCGATCACCAGCAGGACGAAGAGGCCGCCGAACAGGGCCAGTTTCGGTCGGCGCAAGATGCGTTTCTCGACCGGGATCGGCCGTGTGAAGTCGCCGAGACGTGACCGACCGTCGTCGGATGCCTTCGCTGGTTCCTTCGGCCTCGGGATCGAGGTGGTCTTCGACCGGCTCACGTGGTCAGTCTCGCAGCTGGGACTCGTTCTCGGGTGGCACCCGCCCGCCGGCGCGCGGTACGGCGAGCGCACGCGACGAGCTGGACGACGCCGACCTCGCCGGTGGCGTCACGATTCGTCGTGTGGCCGAGCATTCAGAGCGGGGCGAGGGCGGCCTTGCCGCGGTATTCGGCGGTGTCGCCGAGTTCGGCTTCGATGCGCAGCAGCTGGTTGTACTTGGCGACCCGGTCGCTGCGCGCCGGGGCGCCGGTCTTGATCTGCCCGCAGTTGGTGGCCACGGCGAGGTCGGCGATCGTGGCGTCTTCGGTCTCCCCGGAGCGGTGGCTCAGCACCGAGGTGTACCCGTGCCGGGTGGCGAGGCCGACGGTGTCGAGGGTCTCGGTGAGCGAGCCGATCTGGTTGACCTTGATCAGGATCGAGTTGGCCGCCTTCTTGTCGATGCCCATCTGCAGCCGTTCGGAGTTCGTGACGAAGAGGTCGTCGCCGACGAGCTGCACCTTGTCGCCGATCGCCGCGTTCAGCGTGCTCCAGCCCTCCCAGTCGTTCTCGTCCATCGCGTCCTCGATCGACACGATCGGGTAGCTCTCGACCAGCCGCTTCCAGTAGTCGGTCATCTCCGTCGGCGACAGCACCTTGCCCTCGCCCTCGAGGTGGTAGGCGCCGTCGCGGAAGATCTCGCTGGTGGCCGGGTCGAGGGCGATGGCGATGTCGTCGCCGGGCGTGAAACCGGCCTTGGTGATCGCCTCGACGAGCACCCGGATCGCCTCTTCGTTCGAGTCGAGGTCAGGCGCGAAGCCGCCCTCGTCGCCGACCGCGGTCGACAGCCCGCGGTCCTTGATGACGCCCTTGAGCACGTGGTACGTCTCGGTGCCCCAGCGCAGCGCCTCGGAGAAGCTCGGCGCGCCGACGGGCATCACCATGAACTCCTGGAGGTCGATCGAGTTGTCGGCGTGCACGCCGCCGTTGATCACGTTCATCATCGGTACCGGCAGGACGTGGGCGTTGGGGCCGCCGAGGTAGGTGTACAGCGGGAGGTCGAGTTCGATCGCGGCGGCCTTGGCGATCGCCAGGCTGGTGCCCAAGATGGCGTTCGCGCCGAGGCGCGCCTTGTTGTCGGTGCCGTCGAGGTCGAGCATCACGCGGTCGAGGAACCGCTGGTCGATCGCATCGAACCCTTCGAGCGCGTCGGCGATCTCGTCGTTGACGAAGCCGACGGCCTGCTGCACCCCTTTGCCGCCGTACCGGTCGCCGCCGTCGCGTAGCTCGACGGCTTCGTGTTCGCCGGTGGACGCGCCCGACGGCACCGCCGCCCGGCCGAGGGCGCCGGAGTCGAGCAGCACGTCGACCTCGACGGTCGGGTTCCCGCGGGAATCGAGGACTTCGCGGCCGGTGATGCTGACGATCTCGCTCATGCCTCCAACGTATCGGAGGTCGGTGGTGGCTTCGTGCGCCGTTGTTCCCGAACGGTCGACGCTGCGCGGAGGTCGGTCCGTGTGTGCCGATCCGACCGTTGGGTCGGCCCGTCGCGAAAAGTGCTCAAGTCGCTCAGCCCACAGGCCGATGAGGACGACATGGAACCGTTGGATCCACGACCGCGCGGCGCCTCGATGCCGCCGCCTGTGCACGCTGGCGCTCCCGGCGTCGTGATCACCACGCAGATACCGGTCGTCGCATCGAGTCCCCGGGCGGCCACCAGCGACGGCGCGACGCCGCCGGGTACGTCCGGCAACCCGGCGTGGATGACGGTTCCGCCGACACCACACGGGTCGCCTGCAACGGCCGCGCATCCCGCTCCGGCGCGGGCGAACGAGCAGCGAGCGCGCCGAGCGGCATTGCGCCCGATGGCCCCGTGGAGGATCGCGGGAGCAGCGGCGTTGACCACCACCTTCGCCGTGATGGGCTGGCAGGTGCAGCGCCTGATCGACGGCCAGGCCTGGTCGGGTGGGCTGATGTGGCTCTCCGTCGTCACCGGGGTCGTCGCCGCCCTCTGTGTGCTCGGGTGGACGTGGATGACCACGGCGAACGCCCGTCGGCTCGTCGAGCCTGCCGTGCGCGACCGGCTGCCCGACCCGCGAGCTGCCGTCGCGACCTGGATCATCCCGTTCGGCTTCGTGGCGATCGCCATCGGTGTCGTCGCCGTGTTGGGCGCCCGCACCGCCAGTTCCGGAGACGAGACCGTGTCGTCGCTGCCGCTCGCCGTCGCAGTGGCCGCGCTCCTGATCTCGATTCCGATGACCTACCGCCCGCTGCACCACCTCGCCGGTGTCGTGCGCCAGGTCGGTGGGTACTCGGTGCGCCTCGCCCAGTGGATGTGGGTGCCGGTCGTGATGGCCGTCGTGGGGATCGCCTCGATCGTCGTGCTGCGCTTCGCCGGCGTCGACGGCACCACGGACACCGGCTTCGCCGACGACCGTTTCGCGGACGTGTCGGGATGGGCGCCGTTGTGGGTCGTTGCCGTCGTCGCCATCGCGCCGTGCCTGATCGTGGTGTTGCTCGCCTGGCGGGCGGCGTCGTCGGTGGAGGACGCGATCACGATCGCCGACTCGCGTCGCCGGCCCCGAGCGTCGGTCACCCCGGCGGAGGGCGGGGCGGCAAGCGTCGCGAAGAAGCGGCCGGACCGACCCGGGCGGATCGGACGGATGAAGCGAATCGAACTGCTCCCGGGAGGCGATGTTCTGCGTCTGGTGACCGTCTCGTTGCTCGCCGGGTTGGCGCTGCTCAGTGTCGTCGGTGCCGTGGTGACCGCCATGTTGTGGCTGGACGCTCGCGAGGTCGGCGTGCTGGCTGACGAGCGCGCCCGGGTGTGGGACACGCTCGAGGCGCTGCAGGCTGCCTCGACCGGCGTGACGATCGCGATGCTGGCTGCCGTGAGCGCGTGGTCGTTCGTCACCGTGCTCAACGTTCGCCGGACATCCGGACGCCGTCGCAACCCGGCAATCGCCGCGCTCGCCTGGCCGGCTGCTGCCGTTGGAGTCTGGTGGATCGCCGACCGGATGGTCGTCGACGGCTCGACCGGTCGGGTGATCGCCGGGTTCGCCGCGCAGGCCGCCGTGCTCGCGGTGCCGTTCCTCGTGCTCGAACGCTCCGCCGCCGCCGTCGACGCCCGTCGCACGCCGCTGCGGATCGTGTTCGGGCTGGTGGTCGTGCTGCTGGTGCACGTGCAGGGTCTCGGTGGGCTGTCGCGACTCCCCGACTCGGTCACGACCACCGACGTGGGCCGTCTCGCCGGTTATCT
>CAZJUC010000189.1:0-6522 GCA_964549065.1 uncultured Ilumatobacteraceae bacterium | reverse complement strand
TTCTGCTCCTCGGTGCCGCCCTTCACGAGTGCTCGGGTGAGGATCTCGGGGCGGGTGATCAGCGAGTCGCCGATGCCGAGGCTGGCCCGCGACAGCTCCTCGGTGGCAGCGACCATGGCGATGTACTCGGAGTCTCCGCCCTCGCTGTAGCCGCCGTACTCGACCGGAACGCTGAGCCCGAACGCGCCGAGTTCGGCGAGGCCGGTGATGATCTCCTCGGGGACGTCGCCGTTGGTGCGGTGGACGTGCTCGGCGTGAGGGGCGATCACGTTCTGGGCGAAGGCGCGGAACGTGTCGGCCACCATCTCCATGTCGTCGTCGAGATGGCGCGGTCCCGCCTGGTCCGCGAGCGACGCGAGGAATTCGGAGGCCCGGAACTGGACCATGAACGCATGGGTGTTGGCGAGTGCGTCACGTTCGACACCCCATTCGTCCTCTCGGCCGAGGATCTTGCCGGCGAGGTCGTGGAGCATGTCGGCAGCGAACGCGCAGGTGATCTTCGCTTCGACCTCGCCTTTCGCGCCGTAGTCCAGCAACGAGCGGGCGGTGGCCACGCCGGAGGCGGCGTGGGCGATGTCGTAGGCGAGCACCTGGTGCACGTCGGGGCCGCCTGATGCGGCGAGCTGGCGCACGGCCTTGCCGACCACACGGTCGGCGAGATCGATGGCGTCGGCGGCAGCAGGCAGGTCGGGGGCGGCGATCGCAGTCATGCACCCGACGTTACTGGTCGGTAATCCGACCGGCCATTCCAGCCCCATCGGACCAACTGTCACGGTCGGCCCGGCACCGTGTGACAGTCGGAGGGGCCATGATGGAGCGATGGCGGCGATCTGTGTGTTCTGTGGTTCCAGTTCCGGTTCGGATCCCGTGTTCTCGGACACGGCGCGATCGCTCGGCGCAGCCATTGCTTCCGGTGGGCACCGGCTCGTCTACGGCGGCGGGCACGTCGGATTGATGGGTGTGGTGGCCGATGCCGTCCTGGCCGAGGGCGGCGACGTGACCGGGGTGATGACCGAGCAGCTGGTCGCTGCCGAAGTGGCGCACCTCGGCCTGACCGAGTTGGAGATCGTCCCGAGCATGCACGCTCGCAAGGCGCGAATGGCCGAGCTGTCCGACGGCGTGATCGTGCTGCCCGGCGGGTTCGGCACCCTCGACGAGGCATTCGAGATGATCACCTGGAACCAGCTCGGCCTCGTGACGGCGCCGGTGGTGTTCCTCGACGTGGGCGGCTACTTCGAGCCGCTGTTCGAGTTCATCGACGCATCCGTGGCGGCCGACTTCGTCAGCGTCGCCAACGCCGGCCTCGCCCGTCGAGCCGCCGTGGTCGACGAAGCGCTGGAACTCGCCGTGTCGGCGCCCGATACCTTCACACCGAAGTGGCTGGGATGAATTCGGCGGGCTGTATCAGCTGCACGGACTGCCGGGCGCCGGGACCACGCCGCCGTCCGGGGCGATCTCGTAGCGCACCGACGACTCCCGGATCATCTGCGCGTCGAGCAGCTCCTGCTGGTTCGTCGGCGGCTCGCCGTTGAGCAGCTCATAGGTCTCCGCAGCGAGCTGCAGCGTCTGCTGATCGACGGCGCACGCCGCGTCAGCGCCTCGGCCGGGGGCCCCGGCCGCCACCTCGACGGCGTCGCCCAGACTGCCCACGTCGGCGCCGGGAAGGGGAGCTGCGCCGACGGCGACGAGGTCACCGTCGACGACCGCTGATCCGTCACCGGATCCACCAGACGACCCGCAGGCCGAGAAGGTGACCGCGGCAGCGACCATGAGTGGGACGACGCGGCGCAACGACATGTCAACGTCATCGGCAGCGACCTGGGTCGTCTGAAGCCCCGATCGGTGACTGCGAGGTGACTTCGCTGCGAGGAGCACGAGCGGTAGCGTCGAATCGTGCGTCGCGCCCTCCTTCTCGCCGCGCTGTTGGTCGCTTCGGCGTGTTCGTCGTCGCCGGACGTCGTGACCGTCGGTGCCGACCCGCTCAGCGGTGGGACAGCTGGCCCCGACACGCCCGACCTCGCCGATCCCGACACCGATCCCGACACCGACATCGACACGCTCGACTGGGCTTCGTGCGGTGGTGTCGCCGGCGATCTGATCGATCTCGAGTGCGCGACCCTCGTCGTGCCGCTCGATCACGCCGAGCCGGCGGGTGAGACGATCGAGGTCGCCGTCGCCCGTGCGCCGACCGCAGAGGACGACCGACGCATCGGTTCGCTCGTGTTCAACCCCGGAGGGCCCGGCGGGTCGGGCATCGAGTTCCTCACCGCCGCTGCGTCACTCGTGCCGCGCCGGATCGCCGAGCATTTCGACCTCGTCTCGTTCGACCCACGCGGCGTCGCGGCGAGCACGGCCATCGACTGTGACACCGACTTCGACGACGACGTGCCCTTGCTGGCAGCTGGTGACGATGCCGGCTGGGAGGCACTGGTCGCCGAGGCGCAGGTTCGCAGCGAGACCTGCACCACGGACTCGTCGGTGCTCGAGCCGTACGTGGGCACCAACAACGCGGCCCGTGACCTCGACCTGCTGCGCGAGGCCCTGGGCGACGAGCAACTCAGCTACGTCGGGTTCTCCTACGGCACCCGGCTCGGCGCCACCTACGCCGAGTTGTTCCCCGAGCGCGTGCGGGCCCTCGTGCTCGATGGTGCCGTGAAGCCGACCGACGACCTGTCCCTGCTCGGACTCGAGCAGGGACCGGGCTTCGACGCCGCCCTCGAGAGCTTCGCGGCTGCGTGCGATGCCGATGCCGACTGTGCACTCACCGACGTCGGGTCGACCCTCGACGTGGTCACCGGTCTCTTCGCAGAGATCGACGACGTCGGCAGTTTCGCCACCGACGACGACGATCGCATCCTGACGCCGGGCGAACTGCAACTCGGCGTGGTGGCCGCCCTCTACAGCACGCAACTGTGGCCCGTGCTCGCCGACGCGTTGTTCCTCGCGCAAGAGCAGCAGGACGGTACGTTGCTGCAGGTGCTGGCCGACACCTACCTGGGCCGGCAACCCGACGGGTCCTACGACAACAGCCAGGTCGCCGGATTCGCCGTCAACTGTGCCGACGATCCGGCCCGGCCGCCCATCGACGAGGTCCGCCGGCAGGCCGAGCGAGCTGCCGCGGCGTCGCAGTACTTCGACGGGTTCCTGCGCGCGAGCACCGGCTGTATCGGCACCCCCGATCCGATCGACCCGATCGCCATCGGCCCGGCCGAGGGTGCAGCACCGATTCTGGTGATCGGCACCACCGGCGACCCGGCCACGCCGTACGAGTGGTCGGTCGAGATGGCCGACGTGCTGTCGTCGGGGGTGCTGTACACGGTCGAAGCCGAGGGACACACGGCGTTCTTGTCCGTCCCGTGTGTCGACGACGTGGTCACCGACTATCTGGTCGACCTCGAACTGCCCGACGAAGGGTCGTCGTGTGACGCCGAGGAGTCCGACGACGTGTTCGCCCCATCGGGACAGGGCGAGCTCGACCAGGTCATCGCGCTGTTCGACTGCCTCCGCGACAACGGGCTCGACCTCCCCGAGATCACGGTCGGCGACCTGCTGGCAGATCCGAACGGCGAATTGCTGCTCGAGGTACTCGATCCGACCGACCCGGCCTTCGGCGAGGCGGCGCTGGCCTGTCAGGACCTGATCCCCGGCCTCTGATCGCCGGGCCTCGAGGCGCCGGCTGTGAGCCGAGGAGCAGTGCTCTGGGATCGTGGCCCCGCTGTTGCGTCGAACGTCGCCCACAGGCACTGCACAGATTTCGTCGGTTGTCCCCAGCTCGGAGCCTCGAACCCACAGTGACGAGGCGGGAATTCACAAGCAATCGGGACTGACGCTCCACAGGGGTCGTCGTTCAAGATGGCCCCATGGTCGCCCGAGCCCTTCCCACCCCACGCCAGCGACTGCTGCGTCAGCGCCAACACGGTGCGGTCCTGGCACAGTCCGATCGGCGCGAGCTGGAGCGGGCCGGATGGCGAACGACCCTCGAATTCCGCGAGAACAACGTGCGCGGTCGCGATGGTCGACTGCTCCAGGTCGAGGAGATCTGGCATGCCGAGGCCGAGCGCGACTGCGCCGGGCGGACCCGTCGCGGGGTCGACTTCATCCATGCGACGGCCGAAACGGTCGACGAGGTGTGGTCGAAACTGCGCCGGCAGGCCGAACTCGCCGACGTCCGACGTGCCGATCAGGCCGTTGTGCGCAGGACGGACATGACGGCTGTCCAGGCAAGTTGACGGTTTCTCGGCGAGACGGTTGACACGCCCGTAGTTTCACTGCTGTAATTACGGACCCGTTGCCACGAGATGTGGTGCCGACGGCGGGAAGCGACCACGACATCTGGTGGTCGACAGCAGGTGTTGACCGATTCCAGACAATTCCGCAATGCACGACGACGCAACGAACGAGCAGGAGAACCAACGGTGACAGTGATCGACGACAACGCCACGACGACCGAGTCGAAGCCCGGAGCCGCAGCGGCACCGACGCTGACCGACACGGCCAAGACCCCGGTCGCTGCCGCTGCGCCCACTGCGGGAGGCATGCGGGTGAAGAAGCGCAGCGGCGCGCTCGAGCCGGTCGATGTCAACAAGATCGTCAATGCGATCGCTCGTGCATCCGAGGGTCTGCTCGGCGTCGACCCGATGCGCGTCGCCACCCGCACGATCTCCGCGCTCGCCGACGGTGCGACCACCGGCGAACTCGACGATCTGTCGATCCGCACCGCCGCCGGCCTCATCGTCGAAGAGCCCAACTACTCCAAGCTCGCCTCGCGTCTGCTCGCCACCGTCATCGACAAAGAGGTCCGCAACCAGAACATCCCGTGGTTCTCCGAGTCGATCGCCGTCGGCCACGCCGAAGGTCTCGTCTCCGACGAGGTGCTGGCCTTCGTCAACGCCAACGCACCGGCGCTCAACGCCGCCATCGACTCCGACCGCGACCGCAGCTTCGAGTTCTTCGGGCTGCGCACCGTGTACGACCGGTACCTGTTGCGTCACCCGTCGCGCCGTGAGGTCATCGAGACGCCGCAGTACTTCTTCCTCCGGGTCGCGTGCGGGCTGTGCACCGACGTCGACGAAGCGGTGCGCTTCTACGATCTGATGTCGTCGCTCGCATATCTGCCGTCGAGCCCGACGCTGTTCAACTCCGGCACCGCGCACAGCCAGATGTCGAGCTGCTACCTGCTCGACTCGCCCGAGGACAGCCTGGAGGGCATCTACAAGCGGTACACCGACATCGCCAAGCTGTCGAAGTTCGCCGGCGGCATCGGTGTCGCCTGGCACCGGGTGCGGGCCAAGGGCAGCCTCATCCAGGGCACCAACGGCCTCTCCAACGGCATCGTGCCGTGGCTGCGCACGCTCGACTCCTCCGTTGCCGCTGTCAACCAGGGCGGTCGACGCAAGGGTGCTGCATGCGTGTACCTCGAGAGCTGGCACGCCGACGTCGAGGACTTCTTGGAATTGCGCGACAACACCGGCGACCACGCCCGACGGACGCACAACCTCAACATCGCCAACTGGATCCCCGACCTGTTCATGGAGCGCGTCGAGAAGGACTGGCAGTGGAGCCTCTTCGACCCCAAGCGGGTGCCACACCTCACCGACCTGTTCGGTGACGACTTCGAGCGGGCCTACGTGGCCGCCGAAGAGGCAGGGCTGTACGAGAAGCAGGTCCCGGCGCGCCAGCTCTACTCGAAGATGATGCGAACTCTTGCGCAGACCGGCAACGGCTGGGTCACGTTCAAGGACGCGTCGAACGAGAAGTGCAACCAGACCGGCGCGGCCAACGACGACGGCTCACCGCGCGTCGTGCACCTGTCGAACCTGTGCACCGAGATCCTCGAGGTCACCGACCAGGACAACACCGCGGTGTGCAACCTCGGTTCGCTCAACCTCGGTGCCTACGTCGACGCGCAGGGCGCGTTCGACTACGCCAAGCTCGGCGAGGTGGTTCGCCAGGTCGTGCCGTTGCTCGACCGGGTGATCGACATCAACTACTACCCGACGTCCGAAGCCGAGTTCTCGAACCACAAGTGGCGTCCGGTCGGCCTCGGGCTGATGGGTCTGCAGGACGTGTTCTTCAAGAAGGGCTTTGCGTTCGACTCGGCCGACGCGAAGGATCTCAGCCGCCGGATCAGCGCCCACATCTACTTCCATGCGCTGTGGGCGTCCACCGAGCTCGCCGAGGTCGCCGGGCCGCACGAGGCGTTCGAGGGCACCCGTGCAGCCAAGGGCGATCTGCAGTTCGACCTGTGGGATCGGGCCAACGGCGGCATCACCCCGCCTGCCGAACTCGACTGGGACGCACTGCGAGCCCGCGTCGCGGCGCACGGTCTGCGCAACAGCCTGCTGATCGCCATCGCCCCGACGGCCACGATCGCTTCGATCGTCGGCTGCTACGAGTGCATCGAGCCGCAGGTGTCGAACCTGTTCAAGCGCGAGACGCTGTCGGGCGAGTTCATGCAGATCAACCGGTACCTGGTGCGCGAACTCCAGGCCCGCAACCTGTGGGACGAGCAGATGATCAACG
>CAZJUC010000188.1:0-6584 GCA_964549065.1 uncultured Ilumatobacteraceae bacterium | reverse complement strand
GGCACTCCACGAAGAACTCGAACCGCTCGGCCTCAGCGTGGTGACCATCGCGCTCGACCTCGACCCCGAGAAGGCCCGGCCCTGGATCGCGGCTGCGGCACCGACACATCCGTCGCTGATCGACAGCGACCACCGGGTGGACGAACAGCTCGGCATCAGCAACGTGCCGATGGCGGTGTGGATCGACGAGAACGGCACGCTGGTGCGCCCGCCCGAGGGCGCCTCGATCCAGCCGAGCCCGTTCGCAGCGATCGAGATCACCGACGAGATGTCCGAGCGGACGCGCACCGTACTCGGCGAGTTCAAACAGATGCCCGCAACCGCCGAGGCGTACCGGGCGGCCATCGTCGACTGGGCGAACCGGGGCGCCGACAGCCGCTACGCCCTCTCCCCCACCGAGGTGATCGAACGGTCGCAGCCGCGCCCGATCGAGCACAGCCGAGCTGCCGCGTGCTTCGAACTGGGCCTTGCCGCCGAACGCCGCGGCGACCACGACGCCGCGATCGGATGGTGGAAACAGGCGCACGCGCTGTTCCCCGGCAACTGGACCTACAAGCGCCAGGCATGGACGATCGAGTCCACCCCCGACGGCGCCGATTCCGACAAGGCCCAGGAGGTCCAGGACGTCTACGGCACGTCGTGGAGCGACGAGTTCGTCGCCACCGGAGGTGCCAACTACACCGTGTTCCCGCAGCTCTGAGGGCAATCACGTGGCCGACGGCACGTCGTCGACGGCATCGGCGTGTACGACGCACCTCGCGCACCGGACCATCCCGCGTCACATGATGGTCGTGTGCGGATCGCGCCGATGGCGTCGCCATCCCTGGTATCCGGTGACGGCGAAGGTCATCGCAACCAGCGGCGCCACGATCAGGGCAGCTGGTCCGACGACGCCGGCAGCCGATGAGTCGCTGGCGTCGAGCACGAGGTAGGCGACGTACGCGGCGTAGAACGCAATGAGGACGAACCCTTCCCAGCGTTTGATCCGGAACCCGTTCCACACGATCGGCACGAGGATCACCGTGGCGGCGAGCATCACCGGGAAGTCGAGCCGCAGCGACACGTCGCTGACCGGGATGCCGTCACCGGACACGATCGAGGTGAGGCCGAGGACCGACATCAGGTTGAACAGGTTCGACCCGATCACGTTGCCGACGGCGATGTCGCGCTGTCCGCGGATCGCTGCGAGGAGCGACGTGGCCAGCTCGGGCAGCGAGGTGCCGATGGCCACCACGGTCAGCCCGATCACCAGGTCGCTGACACCGGCAGATTCCGCGATGTCGGTCGCTGCGCTGACGAGCAACTGCGATCCGATCACCAGCACGGCGAGGCCGGCCACGACGAGCAGCACGTTGAACCAGACGGGGCGTTCGAGGGCCGCGCCCTCCAGGGTCTCCACCGACTCGGTGTACTCCGCGACGACGTCGGTGCGCTCGCCTCGGGCTTCGCGGATGAGCCAGCCGAGGTACGCGACCAGACCGAGGAACAGGATGATGCCGTCGAAACGGCCGATGTCGTTGTCGAGCGACAGCACCAGGGTGAGCACCGACACCGCGACCAGCAAGGGGATGTCGAAGCGGATGATCCGTTGCTGCACGGCGAGTCCGCCGACGATCGCCGATGCTCCGAGGATCAGCATGATGTTGCCGATGTTGCTCCCGACGACGTTGCCGAGTGCCACGTCGGCGCTGCCACCGATCGCGGCCGACACGCTGACGGCCAGCTCGGGCGCGCTGGTGCCGAACGCCACCACCGTGAGCCCGATGATCACGGGAGCGATGCCGAGCTTCGACGCGATGGTCGCCGCGCCCTTCACCAGGAGTTCGGCTCCCCCCACCAGACCGACGAGTCCGACGACGAGGGCCAGGAGCGTGAGTGCATTCACCGTTGCGTACTGTGCCACGCGCCGGGGCGGAGCGCTGCTCGCCTGCGCGATTCCCCGACCGGGCGCGATCTCCGCCGCGTCAGTCGTCCAACGGTTCGAGATCGCCGAAGCCGGTGGTCGCATCGAGGATCGCCGGCGTCGGCGCCTGCGCGTCAGCGAGTGAGGAGCGCACCGGCGACACGGAT
Source organism: uncultured Ilumatobacteraceae bacterium (assembly GCA_964549065.1). Taxonomy (GTDB): domain Bacteria; phylum Actinomycetota; class Acidimicrobiia; order Acidimicrobiales; family Ilumatobacteraceae; genus Sva-07. The sequence continues at coordinate 4,514 of CAZJUC010000188.1, read as the reverse complement.
GGCGCCCGGCACGACTTCGATCGTGACCGGGAGCGAACCGAGTCGTTCGCCGTCGGCCCACAGGTCGAGATCGTCCCCGTCGATGGTCACGGCCGAGCCCGAATCGGTGCTCACGTCGGCGTGCCCGACGTGCCGTCCCGAGAACACCCTCGGAAAGACGCTGAGGAACGTGGTGCGGGAGACGGCGCCGATGCACACGACCTGGAGGCGACCATCATTCGGCTCGGCGTCGGGGCAGACCAGCATGCCACCGCCGAAGCAGGCGGTGTTCCCGATGGCGAGCAAGCTGGTTTCGATGTCGCAGCGTCGTCCGTCGACATCGATCGTCACGGCGATCGAGCGGAGTCGTGGAAGCTGGGCCAGGGTTGCAACGGTGTAGCGGAGCTGCCCCAGAGGCCAGCGGATCGCGTTGGCGCGAGCCGTGACGTCCCCGCTGAATCCGAGCGTCGCCACGGTGGCGACCCACCCGTGATTCGTGAGCATCGCATCGATCGGTACCGCGTCGGCAAGCGCACGTTCGACGTGCTCGTCGAGGGTGCCGTCCAACAGACCGAGCGCGCGGGCGAAGTCGTTGCCGCTGCCGTGCGGGACGATGCCGAGTGGCGTCTCGGACCGGGCGACGGCGTTGACGGCGATGTGCACCACGCCGTCGCCGCCGACGGCGATCAGCCGATCGATCCCGTCGGATACAGCTCTGTGGGCCGCAACCGCTGCATCGTCGGTCGAGTACGCATCGAGCACGACGACATCGCGCCCCCGCGCGCGGATCGCTGCGGCAACCGCCTCCACCCGCCGGCGACCTGCCTGCACCGTGAGGTTGCCCAGCACGGCCACGCTCGTCATTGCGTGCACCGTAGACATCCGTGACGCCGCGACTGCACCCGAGTTCCGATCGCGACCCGAAAGCTCCGGGTCCGGAATACTCGGGGTCGAATTGTTGCTCGACTCGTCATGGCCCGCTACGTCGTTCACGTCCGCACCCCGATGCCGCCCACCCAGGCATTCGCCTACATGGCCGACCTCACGAACTTCGCCGAGTGGGACCCCGGCGTCGACCGGGTGGAGCAGGTCGAGGGCCGCGGCCCCGGACCGGGCGCCACGTTCGACGTCGCTGTCAAGGTGCCCGGCCGGACGATGACGTTGCGCTACGAGACGACCGCGTTCGACGCCACCTCGACCACGATGACGGCCTTCGCCGAGAACGCGCTGTTCACCTCGGAGGACACGATCACGGTCGTGGCCGACGGCGACGGTTCGGTCGTCACCTACGACGCCGAGCTGAAGCTGAAGGGCCTCCTCGGTCTGTCCGACCCGCTGCTCGGGCTGACGTTCGACCGAATCGGCGACCGCGCTGCGTCCGGGCTCGTCGCCGCGCTCGCCGGCGAGCGGATCGCCGCATCAGCCTGATGAACGGTCGCGAGATCGCCGACGCGCTCATCGAGGCACCGGTCGTCACGAGCTTCACCCGCTTCGGCTACGAAGCCCGCCGCCGGCTGGCCGGCTGGACGCCCCTCGACGACTACGACCTCACCGGTCGGGTGGTCGTCGTCACCGGCGCCACGTCGGGGCTCGGCTACGCAGCCGCCGAACAGTTCGCCAGGTGCAATGCCACGGTCGTGCTCGTCGGCCGCACCGCCGAACGCAACGAGCGGGCCGTCACCGAACTGACCCGGGCCACCGGCAAGCCGTCGATCACCCAGGTCGCCGCCGACATGGGCGACCTCGACCAGGTCCGGCATCTTGCCGAACGGGTGCTCGCCGACCACGACCGGCTCGATGTCCTCGTCCACAACGCCGGCGCGCTCGACCCCGAGCGCCGCGTCGCTCCCGACGGCACCGAGGCCACCGTCGCCAGCCAGGTCGTCGGACCGTTCCTCCTGACGAGCCTCCTGCTCGATCGCCTCGCCGCCTCGGCCCCGGCGCGCGTGCTCACGATGTCGTCGGGCGGGATGTATGCCACCGGGCTCACCGTGTCCGGGCTCGAGATGACCCCCGAGGAGTACAACGGCACCGAGCAGTACGCACGGGCCAAGCGTGCCCAGGTCACGCTCAACGAGATGTGGGCCGAGAGACACGGGAATCGAGGCATCACCTTCCACGCGCTCCACCCCGGCTGGGCCGACACACCCGGCGTCGACAACGGACTCCCGATCTTCGCGAAGGTGATGGGTCCGTTCCTGCGGACCCCCGAGCAGGGCGCGGACACCCTCGTCTGGCTCGCCGCCGACGACACGGCGCTCGCGTCGAACGGCCGCTTCTGGCTCGATCGCGCGCCGCGCCCGATCCACAAGCTCCCGACGACGAAGAGAACCGACACCGCGGAACGGCGCGAACAGCTCTGGGACTGGGTCGCCGAGGCCGCCGGGACAGAGAGGTGAACTCAGACGAGCCGTCGTGGGACGCGTCGGCTCCAGTTCCGGCTGAACATCCGACGCTCACCCTCGTAGGCGTCGAGTTCGGCGGTGAGATGGAAGCTCGTCGCGTCGCCCGTGAGCCTGCTGCGCGTGATCGTCTTCACCGACCAGGCGCCACGCTCGAGTCCACGGACCTGCGCGACGCTGCCGGTCGGTGATGCGAAGTCGTCGGCCTCGTAGGAGTACTCCTCGGTGGTCGAGCGGCTGAGCGTCAGGTCGATGTCGTCGAGCCGGCAGGTCCCGCGATCGTCGATGACCTGCAGCATCGATCGGTCGATGGCCAGGTCACGCACCACTCTCCACTGGTGGTGTTCCTCGGTCACCGTTCGGCACTCGCTCGGCGGCCACCCCACGGGCTCGTCGAAGGTCGTCGTCTCCGGACGAGGTGGACGCACGGGCAGGTGCAGTCGGCTGGTCGAGGTGTGGATCGTCAACTGGACCGGCTCGGGTGGTGGCCAGGCGAGCGGAAAGTACGACGTCGATACCGACAAGCGGAGGCGATGGCCGGCGGGAAACCGTTGTGCCACGTCGTTGAGCTTGACCGTCACCTCGTACGCGCGCCCCAGTTCGAGCGCAGTGGGCGTCTCGTGGCTGTCGCGATGGGTGAGATTGAGTACTCCGTAGGTCACCCTGGTCGCCTTGTCGTCGGGCTGGACGTCGCTCAGGCGGATCGCCACCATCGCAACGGGCCGATCAGAGCTGAGGGTCAGGTCGACGACCGGGGCGCCGAGCACCTCGAGGGTCTCGGACAGTGGGTCGCTCGTGAACACCAGCGCGCCGCCGTCCTCCTCGCGCTGGTCGTGGGGCAGGTCGGGCGGCGCACTGTAGGAGCACCACTTCCCGGCGAACAGCCCGACGCTCAGCGGCGAGCGAACGTTGAGCTCGTGATCGGCTGGGTCGGCGGCGTCCAGGAGCCGATGGTGGCCGAAGTGGAAGTGGTGCTCGACGATCCTGGTCGAGGGCCAGGTCGCTTCGCTCACCCAGTGTCCGTGGCGCTGACGGTAGGCCGCCGACGGCGGCATCGACTCCAGCATCCAGGCCCGCAGCATCGGCTCGTCGGCGATGCCGGTCTCGATGCCCTTCAACCAGTGGTCCCACCAGCGCAGTGACTCCTGCAGGAAGCCGATCGCGGGGCCGGGCACTCCGAGGTGCGGGTACTTGTGACTCCAGGGTCCGATGATGCCGAGGCGCGGCCCGGACAGGTTGGCGAGCAGTCGGAACACGGCATTCGAGTAACCGTCCGCCCAACCGCTCACCGCCATCACGGGGACCTGGACGCGGCCGAAGTCCTCGCAGATCGAGCCGTGTTTCCAGTACGCGTCCCGGTGCTGGTGCTCCAGCCAGGGGACGAGCCAGTGCTCGTCGGCCTCCAGGCGCTGCAACCACGTGTCGCGCCAACGATCGCCCACCACCAGCGGATCTGGCGGGAGGGAGTTGTAGGCGAACATGTTCGAGGCCCACGACAGGTTGTCGCCGAGCAGGCAGCCACCCATGTAGTGGACGTCGTCGGCGTACCGGTCGTCGGTCGAGCAGACGCTGATCACCGCGCCGAGTTCGGGTGGGCGCAGCGCAGCGATCTGCAGGCCGTTGAATCCGCCCCACGAGATCCCGATCATGCCGACGCGTCCCGAGCACCAGGGCTGTGCGGCGAGCCATCGGATCACCTCGATGCCGTCGTCGAGCTCCTGGGGGAGATACTCGTCGGTGAGCACACCGTCGGAGTCACCCGAGCCGCGCAGGTCGACGCGCACGCAGGCGTACCCGTGCCCGGCCACGTAGGGATGCATCGTCTCGTCGCGAACTCGTACCCCGTCTCGCTTCCGGTACGGGATGTACTCGAGGACGGCGGGGACGGGATCGTCCGCGGCGTCGTCGGGCATCCAGATGCGTGCGGCGAGTCGGGTCCCGTCGGGCATCTGGATCCAGGTGTTCTCGACGTGTCGGACACGGCGCGGTGTGTCGGTCGTGGTCTTCACGGCGCCACCTCCTCATCCAGTTCGGTGTCGTTCGGGAGCGGCTCGAGTTCGAGGTGTGCCGCTGCCTGAATGCGTTCGTAGTCGTCGATCATCGACTGTTCGTCGTCGTCGCCGAGGAAGATCG
>CAZJUC010000187.1:0-6655 GCA_964549065.1 uncultured Ilumatobacteraceae bacterium | reverse complement strand
CACGGCGGCCACCGACGGTTGCACCGAGACACGCCGGGGCAATCACGGCGGCGAGATCGACGGGGTGCGGCCGTGGCGGCACGGCGATTCCACGTCGTCGGTCCACTGGCCGTCGTCGCTGCGCACCGACGAGTTGATCGTGCACGATCGGCTCGCCGCCGCCGACGAGCGCAGGACCATCGATCTCGTCACGTGGGAAGCCGACGCCGATCGCGTCCGGTGGACGATCGGCGAGGCGCATCGCCACGGCCACACCGTCGCGGTACGCACCGCCGACGGCACGACGCACACCGTCGCCGACCACGACGCGGCCGCCCGCTGGTCCGCCGTCGTCGCCCACGCCCACGGCCTCACCGACGACGACGGACACCGCGCCGGCGGCCTGCTGCGGCGGGAGATCCCGCTGCGGATTCCGGCGGTCGAGACCGTCACGTCGATCACCGGCCTTGCCCGATGGTCGGCCGCCGCCGCTGCGTTCGCCAGCATGGCGATGCTCGTCGGGGCACTCCACGGGTCGGTCGAACGGTCGGCTCTGGTCGCCGGCGCCGTGGTGGGCGGCGCGGTCGCGTCGCTGTGGGTCGCCCGGCGGTCCGGCCGGCGACCGCTGCCGATGCAGGTGGCGATCGGCGCGGCGAGCCTGCTCGCCCTCGCGATGATCGTGGCACAGGCCGCCGAGGTGGACGGCCTGCTGACGGCGCTGCGTGGCCCGCTGCCGAACGTGCTGCTCCTCCTCGTCGCACTCCACGGTTTCGAGACGATCGACCGCCGGACCCTGCGGGTGCACCTCGCCATCACGTTCGTCCTCGCCTCGTACGCCGCCGGACTCCGCATCGACGGGGCACTCGGCTGGTGGCTCGCGGCGTGGGCGGTCCCGTTCGTCGTCTCGATGCTCGCCACCGCGCGCCGACATCGGCCGGCGACCGCTCGACCCGACGCATCGCAACGGCCGGGCGTTGCGTCGGCCGGCACCATCGGGCGGTGGGCGACATCGTTCGTCGCGCTCGGTGCCGCCACGCTGGCGGTGCTGAGCCTCGTGCCCGTTCCCGACGGTCCCGCCCGGCTCGGACTGCCGGCTCTGTCGGTGGACGCCCCCGCCGTGGCCTCACCCGGAGGACTGGCGCTCCCCGACGGCTCGAGTCCGCCGGTCGGCAACGGCGCGGACGCGTCCAACCCGGACCGGGGAACGATCGGGAACGTCGTCGGATACCCGGGGTTCACCGAGACACTCGACACGAGCGTGCGCGGAGATCTCGGCGAGCAGATCGTGATGCGGGTACGGGCACCGGAGCCGGCGTTCTGGCGCGGCCAGACCTTCACCGAGTTCGACGGCCGGGTCTGGAGGGTGTCACCCGAAGTCGGACAGTCGCGGACGGGCCCGATGATCGACGTCCGACCCACTGTCGGCGACGCACTCGGCTCGACGGTGCCGACCAGCGAACTCGTGCAGACCTACTTCGTCGAACAGGACCTGCCGAACATCGTGTTCGCCGCCTACCGCGCCGACCAGGTGATCTTCGACGGGTCGCTGTGGACCCGCCCCGACGGGGCGCTGCGCTCCGACGTGACGCTCACCTCCGGTTCGGTGTACACGGTGATCTCGCAACGCCCGCAGGTGAACGCCGAGATCCTGCGGGCGCAAGGCGACCTCGGCGAGTTCTTCGAGGGGTTCAGCCGGATGGCGGGCGACGACGAGATCGCACCGTTCCTGGAGCTGCCCGAGTCGACCACACGACGCACGATCGATCTCGCGGCGCGTCTGCGCACCCCCGGCGAATCGACCTACGACACGATCCTCGCCTACGAGGCGTGGCTCGGGGCCAACACCGAGTACGACCTCGACGCACCGGTGCCTCCCGACGGCGCCGACGCCGTCGACGACTTCCTCTTCGAGTCGCAGCTCGGATACTGCGAGCAGATCGCATCGACGCTCACGATCATGCTGCGCAGCCAAGGTGTCCCGGCCCGACTCGCCACCGGCTACGTCCCAGGCGAACGCGACCGTGTCTCAGGTGTCTGGAACGTGCGCAACAGCGACGCGCACGCCTGGGTCGAGGTGTGGTTCCCGCAGACCGGTTGGCAGGCGTTCGATCCGACCGCCGAGGTGCCGCTGGCCGCCGATGCCGGCAACGCGACGGTGGGCGGCGACCTGATCGGGGCGACCGCGTCGTCGGTGGTGTCGCACCGCGGGGAGATCGCGCTGGCGGCACTGGTGGCGGCAGCCGTGTGGGGCCTCCTCCGGCTGGTGACGCTGGCCCGATACCGCCGACGGCGAGGCCGATGGGGCGTGCTCCAGGATCGCTACACCGCGCTCGTCGACCACCTCGCCACCGGGCGGACCGACACGTCGATCGCGACGACGAACACGGCGATCGCGGCGGCCGTCGACGACAGCTCGCGGGCCACCGCTCGGGAGGTCGCCGACGAACTCGACCGGGCCGCGTTCGACCCCTCCTGGATGGACGACGACGAACGCTTCCGACGTGCCCGATCGGCACTCGACACACTCGAGCGTTCGAAACGCTGAGGCGTCACTTCTTCGAGATTCGCGCCTGCAGGGCAGCGAGACGTTCGGCGAACCACGGCTGTTTCGTGCTCCACAGCTGGGGTTCCAGCTCTCGTGCCACCGCTCCCGGATGGTCGTCGATGTCGGCCATGGCCTGGATCGTCTGCTTGGTCACCATCGCCAATTCGCGTGGTGCCGTGGCCGCCTTGGCGGCGAACTCGTGGGCGACGTCGAGCAACGACTCCGACGGCACCGAGCGGTAGGCGAGGCCGATCCGTTCGGCCTCCTTGCCGTCGAGTACCTGACCGAACACGACCGCCGCCATCGCCGCCTGGGGACCCACGATGCGTCGCAGCATCCACGTGTGTCCGCCACCAGGATGGATTCCGAGTTGCAGGAACCGGGTGTCGAGCTTGGCGGTGTCGGCAACGATCCGGACATCGCAGCCGAGAGCCAGGTTCATGCCGGCGCCGACGGCGGCACCGTTGACCGCAGCGAGCGTCGGCAGCGGGCTGCGGGCGATACGGAGGAACCCCTCGTAGATCGCGCCGAGGCTCTCGCCGGTCGCCTCGGCGAGGTTGCCCAGATTGGCGCCTGCGCAGAACGCCGGTGGTGTGCCGGTGACCACGAGGGCCCCGACCGACTCGTCGGCCTCGAAGGCGTCCATCGCCTCGACGATCTGCGCCACCATGGCGGCGGTGAGCGTGTTGCGCTCGTCGGGATTGTCGAGCGTGAGGGTGCCCACGCCGTCGGCGACGTCGGTGAGTACGAACGTTCCGGTGCCTGACATGGTCGCCAGTGTTGCATGCACGTCCGACGGCACCCTTCTCCGGCCCGGTTAACCTGCAGGCGGCCATGCTGGACCACGTCTTCACCGATGCCATCAGTGCGCTGCGTGATGCGTTCGAAGCGGCCTTTCTCGAGCGCCAGGCGTTCGAGGAGCACTTCCAGAGCGACGTGCTGCTCGGCGACCTCACCTGGGAGACGAGCTACGGGCTGCCCGGCGAAGGTGAGCCGCCGCGGGTGGTGGCCCACATCACCTTCGATTGGCCGGCGTGGAGCCAGGCGGCGTACCGGCAGTGGTACGTCGAGGAGGAACTCGAGAAGCGTCCGGCGATCGAGATGGAGATCGTGCTGCGCATCCAGCGTCTGGCCGAACCCGCCGACCCGGGTGTGCTCTACAAGACCGTGCCCGAGCAGAGTCCGCTCGTCGGCGACGATCGGCTCGAACGCGCCGGGTTGACATCGGAGACGTCGCACCCCGACACCGAGGTCGATCCGCTCGACCTGCGCACCGAGTACGCCGCCGAGATCACCTTCGAGGGCCTGTACGAGCTCGCCGAGGAGACCGTCGCCGACGGCACCAGCACCCTGCTCGACGAGCACTTCGGCGCGCTCGGCGGCTGGATCGCCTCGACCTTGGTGAAACTCGGCGATCTCCCCCTCGCGTTCCACCCTCCCGACGACGCCGACTGACGTGATCAACCGAAATGGCGCGCCAGCGTTGCGCTGAGCGAGACGCCAGCGGGATTTTTCGGGGGTTTCGGATGGGAGGGCGACTCGGCGTGGGTGGGAGACTGCGTCGATGGCCGAGAGCGACGTGCTGTACGAGGTGTCCGAGCGGATCGCGACGATCACGCTCAACCGACCCGACGCCCGCAATGCGCTGACGAGCGAGATGCTCGAGCGGATCCCGCAGCGGATGCTCGACGCGGAGAACGACGATGACGTCGACGTGATCATCCTGACCGGCACGGATCCGGCCTTCACCGCCGGACTCGACCTGAAGGAACTCGGCACCGGCGGCAGCAACCTGGCCGGCGGTTCGGGCGCCGACGGCAGCTCGAACCGCTACGGCGTGCGCGGTCCGTTCCCGACGCTCACCAAACCGCTGATCGGGGCGGTGAACGGTGTCGCCGTCACCGGCGGGCTCGAGCTGGCGCTCAACTGCGACTTCCTCGTGGCGAGCGAACACGCCAAGTTCGGCGACACGCATTCGCGCGTCGGCGTGATGCCGGGCTGGGGCCTGACGGTCCTGCTCCCACAGGCGATCGGGATCAGACGCGCCCGCGAGATGAGCTTCACCGGCAACTTCATGCTCGCCGACGAGGCCCTGGCGTTCGGCTTGGTCAACCACGTCGTCGCGCACGCCGAGTTGCTCGGCTTCACGCGCCGACTGGCGACCGACATCAGCGGCAACGACCAGCCCGGCGTGCGGCAGATCCGTGACACCTACGCCCAGATCGCCGCCGTCGACGACCATTGGGAGATCGAGTCACGCGATGCCCGGGCGTGGCGGCGCAACAACTTCAACCCCGACGCCGTCGCCGCCCGCCGCGCCGCCATCCAGGCCCGCGGCCAACAGCAGTGACGATGACGCCTGGGGTCTGACCCCTGGCGTGATCAGATGACGCCTGGGGTCTGACCCCTGGCGTGATCAGATGGCGGCGCCCTGGTCGCGCAGGGTGTCGCGGATCGCCTGGGCGATGTCGAGCGCGAGGATCTCGGCGCCGGTGGTGTTGAGGTGGAACCCGTCACTCGCGCGGACGTCCTTGCCCTCGCCGTCACGGGGGTCGATCACGAACTCGGCCCAGTTGCCGTCGCGGCCCGAGAACCGCGTCCAGGTGTCGATGAAGATCACCTCGGGACGTTCGGCGGCCGCCGCCTTGGCCGCCCGGTCCTGGATCGCCATGCGGGCGGTGACGTCGGGGTTGTCGTCGTTCGGGATGCCGACCCAGATCAAGGTACGGCCGTCGTCGAGCAGCTGGTCCATCACCGCGCCGACGCGCTGCTGGTACTCCTCGCTCCACTCGGCTTCGTTCGCCACGGGGTCGCCGATGATGAAGTCGCCGCTCTCGACCGCCAGTCCCTGCGCGTCGTTGCCGCCGAACGTGGCGACCACGATGTCCGGGTCGACCTCGGGCAGCTTGCGATCGATCTCGGCGGGCCAGTCGAAGAAGTCGGGCCGGGCCAGACCGGACGAGACCTTGTAGTCGAGTTGCGTCTCGACGATGCCGGTGCCGTCGAGGAGCGTCTGCAGGTAGGGGCCGAACGTGCCGGCGTCGCTGTCACCCACGATGAACACCGTGGCCGGGTCGGCTGGCGTGGCCGGCCCGACGTCGCCGACCGGTTCGGTGTCGGTCGGCCCGGTGTCGCTCGGCCCGGTGTCGCTGGGCCCGGTGTCGCTGGGCCCGGTGTCGCTGGGCCCGGTGTCGACCCGGCCGGACGCTGCGACGCCTGCCGGGTCGTCGGATGCGGTGCCGGCGTCCCCCACGCCGGCATCGGCCCCACCGGCATCGGCGCCGCCGAACAGTGCTCCGACCCCGCGGAACACACCGAAACCCACGAGCAACACCACGACGAATGCCCCCAGCCGACGCAGGGCGTAGCGCCGGCTGCTGTGGCGGCGACGAGAGGTGGACGATGAGGACACGGGGCTCCCAGGATATGGGCTGCTGCCTCGTCGGCGACGGCACGCGTCCCACCCGCGAAGGGTACAAAGACCCCCTCTGCGACGAGCTGCACGAGAGCACCCTTACCAGCGGGTAGCTTGTCAGTGCGTGAACAATGGCCGGCGCCTGGCGTCGGCTCGCTCATGAACCCAACCAATTCATCCTGAAGGGGAGAACATGATCAAGAGCAAGAAGCTGCTCGCCGTCGGCATCGTCGCCGCACTCGGCCTCGCAGCATGCGGTAGCGACGACGACAACGGAAGTGCGTCGACCGACGCCCCGGACGGCACCGAAGCACCCGACGGCACCGAGGCGCCCGACGGCACCACGGCACCGGACGACACCGACGACATGGCCGGCAGCGACGCAACCGTCGGTGTGGTCTTCGACATCACCGGCCGTGGCGACCGTTCGTTCAACGACGCCGCCGGCGCCGGCCTCGACCAGGCCAAGGAAGAGCTCGGGGTCACCGGCCTCGAGTCGACCCCCACGGGCGAAGGCGACCGCGCCGAGCGCGTGCAAGGTCTCGTCGACGAAGGTGCCGGCCTCGTGATCGGTGTCGGCTTCCTGTTCGGCGACGCGATGACCACCGTCGGCGAAGCCAACCCCGACACGAGCTTCGCGATCATCGACTCCGTCGTCGACCTGCCGAACGTGTCGTCGTTGGTCTTCGCCGAGAACGAGGGCTCGTTCCTCGTCG
>CAZJUC010000186.1:0-6661 GCA_964549065.1 uncultured Ilumatobacteraceae bacterium | reverse complement strand
CGAGGACGGCCCCGAACAGGCGCTCAGCTACCGCTGGGAGTTCAACGTCATCTGATCTCGGTCGCGCGTCGACGTCCGATACGAGAGATCCCGGATGGCTGCCCGTGCCACCGAGGTGCAGCTCGGACAGACCGACCTGGACGAGGCTCAGCTCGGTGGGAGTTCGCCGGTGGCCAGGAGGTGTTCGAAGCCGGCTTCGTCGAGGATCGGCACACCCAGCGATTCGGCCTTGGTGAGCTTGCTGGCTCCCGCCGACTCGCCGACCACCAGCGCCAGCGTCTTCTTGCTCACGCTGCCCGGGCTCTTGCCACCGCGCGCGGTGATGGCCTCGGCCGCCTGCTCACGGTTGTAGGCGGCGAGGGTACCGGTGACCACCACCGCCTTGCCCTCCAACGTCTGCGGGGTCGCCGCGCGAGCCGCCGCTGCTGCCTCGGCCGCCGCCGGATCGCCGAAATTCACCCCGGCGTCGCGCAGCCGATCGATGTAGGCCCGGTTCGCGTCCTGACCGAACCAGCTGACAATGGTGTTGGCGATCACCTCGCCGACACCTTCGACGGCCGCCAGCTCCTCGACCGACTTCGAGACGATTGCGTCGAGCGTGTGGAACTCGTTCGTCAGCGCCATCGACGCCGCCGGCCCGAGGTGGCGCACGCCCAGCGCGGTGAGCAACTTCGGCAGGGGCCGTTGCTTCGATTTCTCGATCTCGTCGACGAGGTTCTGAGCACTCGTCGGGCCGACCCGGTCGAGTTCGACGAGTTGGTCGACCGTGAGTGCATAGAGGTCCGCGGGATCGCGGACGAGACCGGTGGAGGTGAGCTTCTCGACCATCTGCTCGCCGAGGCCCTCGATGTCCATGCCACCGCGCGATGCGAAGTAGGCGATCTTCTGGTCGCGTTGGGCGGGGCAGTCCGGTGCCACGCATCGCGTGTCGGCCTCGCCCTCGGGCCGCACGAGCGGGTTCGCGCAGCGCGGGCAGTGGGTGGGGAACACCCAGGGGGTACTGCCCTTCGGACGCAACGACAGCACCGGCCCGACCACCTCGGGGATCACGTCACCCGCCTTGCGGACGACGACCGTGTCGCCGGGACGTACGTCCTTGATGCCGACCTGGTCCTGGTTGTGGAGTGTGGCCATCCCGACGGTGGACCCGCCGACGAAGACCGGTTCGAGCACGGCGAACGGCGTGGCGCGCCCGGTACGACCGACCGACACCATGATGTCGCGCAGCAGCGTGGTGCGTTCCTCCGGCGGGAACTTGTAGGCGATCGCCCAGCGCGGGGCCCGAGAGGTGACCCCGAGCAGCTCCCGCTGTGCGATGTCATCGAGCTTGATCACCACACCGTCGATCTCGTAGTCGAGATCATGACGGTGCTCCTGCCAGCGCAGGCAGTACTCGGCCACCTCGTCGATCGTCGAGAAGGTGGAGACGTGGTCGTTCACCGCGAAGCCGAGGCCGGCGGCGAAGTCCAACATCGCGACGTGGCTGGTGAACTCCGGCCCGCCGACCACCTCGCCCAGTTGGTAGCTGAAGAACGACAGGTTGCGGCTGGCGGTGATCGCCGAGTCCTTCTGGCGCAGGCTGCCCGCGGCGGAGTTCCGTGGGTTGACGAACGCCTTCTCCCCCGCCGCGACGGCCCGTTCGTTGAGTTGTTCGAAGCTCGACCGGGTCATGTAGACCTCGCCGCGCACCTCGACCACCTCGGGCGCCCCGTCGGGGAGTTCGTCGGGCACGTCGTCGATCGTGGCGACGTTTGCCGTCACGTCTTCGCCGACGCGGCCGTCGCCGCGGGTCGCCGCCTGCACGAACTGGCCGTGCTCGTAGCGCAGGCTGATCGCGAGGCCGTCGAACTTCAACTCGCACACGAACGTCGGCGTTGCCCCGTCGAGACCCTTCACGACGCGATCGGCCCATGCCCTGAGTTCGTCGGCGTCCATGGCGTTGTCGAGGCTCATCATCGGCACCCGGTGGGTGACCGAGGCGAACGCCGTGCTGATCGCCCCACCGACGAGACCGGTCGGGGAATCGTCGACGGCGAGGTCGGGATGGTCGGCTTCGAGCTGGCGCAATTCGCGCAGGAGTGCGTCGTACTCGGCGTCGCTGATCTCGGGATCGTCCAGCGTGTGGTACCGCTCGTTGTGGTGGGCGATCTGAGCGCGGAGCTCGTCGACACGCCTCGCCGGGGTCACCGGGACATCACCGTTCTCGGTCATCGTCGTTGGAGGTTACGACGTGGCGCCCCGGCCGGGTCAGGCGCCGAGTGCGAACCGCGTGGCCGACGACTGGTCCTGGACACGTCGGCCGACCTCTGCGGTGAGCCGCGCGATCCGCCGCGCCGTCGAGCCGGAGTGCATCGCGAGGCCGCATTGCGGGGTGACGATGCTTTGGCGTCGCAGCAGCACGGGGTCGCAGCCGAGCTGCACCAGGCCGCACCACAGGTCACTCAGGGCCCGCCACTGGCGTTCCGAAGTGGACGGCAACGGGCCGGCCGTCGGCGTGACACCCCAGGCAATGATGCCCCCGTCGGCGAGGAACCGGGTGAGATAGCCGACCCAGTCGACCAGTTCGGGCAACACGGGCAGCGACACGACGTTGGGGCCGGCAGCGAGGAGCGTGGCGACGTCGCACGGGGCGCAGCAGTGCACGCCGGTGAGCGTCGCCGCCGGCAGCGCCGCCATGGCGCCGGACATCCGGTCGATCGCCTCGTCGGGAGGGATCGGGAATCCCGGGTGCATGAGATCGGCGAACCACGGCTCGTCGAGCACCACCATCTGGCGAGAGTTCGGCACGACGTCGGTGACGGCATCGGAGACCGCGACGAGACGTGCACGGACCACCGACAGCGCCATGTCGAACGCCGTGGCACGGTCGAGCCCGGCTCGGTGCAGCGCCACACCGAGCGTGACCGGCCCGACGAACTGCCACTTGACCGCTGCTCCATCGAGGCGGACCTTGTCGGCGAGGTCGAGGAACGCGACCAGCCCGGCGAACGCGTCGCGCCCGAGATCGGTGGTGATCGTGGCGTGCGGCTTCACCGAGTCGACGTCGACCACGATGGCGCCATCGGCGTCGAAGTGCACACCCGCCAACCCCGCGAGCGCCTGTCCGAGCATCGACTCGTCGTGCGATCGGCGCGGCATCGTGGGAACGGTGGCGATGTCGAATTCGCCGATGGCGAATGCGGCCGCAGCGGCCGGATCGAGGTGCGGGAGGCTGCCGACACCGGCAGTGGCACCGTCGGCGAATGCCGAGCGGGCCGGCGTCCGCGTCCGCACGCCGGCGTCGGATTCGTTCACGACACACCTCCCATCGGTGACTCCCCCTACTGCTCTGCCGATTCGGCGGGTGCCGAACCGGTACCTCTGCATCGTTCCACGCTGCGGGCGACGCCGCCGAATTGGTTCCCGGTGACCGTCGACACAAACCTGTCGTCCACGACGTCACATCTCGGTGACATCGCGGTGACATCTCGGTGAGATCTCGGTGACTCTCGGTTGCTCGTCGCCGGGTGGCGGCCCGGCGGGCAGCGGCGCGACGCGCGAATCCGCATCCGATCACGGCAACCTGTGGGGATGTCGACAGCTTCCGACGAACCGATCGATCGGCTCGGCCGACTGATGCCCTGGGTCGCACGTCTCGCGTGGATCATGGTCGCGGTGATCGGTGGCACCGCCGTCGAATCTGCCGTCGATGGGCGCACCTCGGCGGTGGCATGGACGGCAGCCATCGGCGGCTGGTCGCTGTGGGCACTGGCGGCGTTGGGGCTGGCGATCGCCTCGGTGTGGTCGCTCACGGTGGTGCGCATCGTGGTGCCGCTGTCGCTCGTCGCCACGATCGCCGCTGGTGTCGGTGGCGCACCGGCGATCGACCTCGTGCTGCTGGCCGGTCCGGCGATCGTGGCAGCGGCCGCGGTGTTGACCGCCGAGTTCGGCCGCCAGTGGGTGCAGGCCTCGGCCTACGGCGACGAGGAACGGTTCCCACTGCGATTCCCGGTCGGCGCCGGCCTGGCCGCGATCGTGACCTGGGTGGTCTGGGCGCCTGCGGTGGTTGCCGGGCCGATGCTGATCGCTGCCGAGCAGTGGATCGTCGGAGCGGGCGTCTGCATCCTGGCCTTCGCCGGGGTGGTGCTGCTCGGACCCCGTTGGCACCGGCTGACCCTGCGTTGGTTCGTGCTGGTCCCCGCTGGCGTGGTGATCCACGACCCCGTCGTGTTGGCCGACACGTTCCCGTTGCGCACGTCACAGTTGGCCTCGATCGGCCTCGCCCCCGCCGACACCGAAGCGGCCGACCTCACCGGACCGGCCAGTGGTTACGCCATCGAGGTCACCACCACCGAGTCGGTGACGACCGTGTTCGCCTTCACCCCGTCGGAACCGAACGGCAGGGCCATCCACCTCCGTGCGTTCCTGATCGCCCCGAGTCGCCCTGGCCGGGCGCTGCAGTCGGCGCGTGCCCGCGGGCTCCCGATCTCCTGAAGCGAGTCGTCGTTCACGATTCGTCGGGTGAACGCATCCGATGCCATCGCACCCATCTGCCATCGCACCCGTCTGCCATCGCACCCGTCGAGCGGCGCCGGTGGCTCAGGTGTGCGAGCGCACGAAGGAGCGCAACGTCTTGCGCCATTGCGGTGACGAGGTCTGGATACCGATCGGTGCGCTCGACACGTCGTCGAGCCAACTCCCCAACGCGCGGATCCTCAGGTGGATCCACTCGTCGATGACCGCGTCGCCGAGCTGCGTGCCCGACACCGTCTCGTACCCGCGCAGGAACGACGGCCGGAAGGCGGTGTAGCGCTCGGCATGATCGTGTACCTCGGCATCGAAGAGCACCATGTAGATCGAGTTGGCGACGTCGAACTGGGGCGGTCCGCAGCCGCAATCGTCGAGGTCGAAGATCCGGATCCCTGTCGGGGTCGAGATCGTGTTCCGATCGCTGAAGTCGCCATGGAGCAGCTGCCACGTGGACCGATCGACATCGCCCGTCATGGTTCCGAGCGCAGCAACGGGTGGCAGGTCCCGATGATCGGCATCCGCCATCGCGCCGTGGAGCCGTGCGAGCGTCTGCCCCATCAGCTCCCCCGTCTCCGGCCGTGAGAGATCGGGCGGTTCACCGTGCACGATGGGGGTCGACGTCATCAGCCAGTTACCGATGCGTTGGACCAGTCGACCGCCGAGCCGCCCTGGGGCAACGACCTCCGCCAGATCGACCGCCATCGACTCCATCACGCTCAACCGGGCCTCGAGCAGTGCTGCATCGGCGAGCCGACCGTCCGTGAGCTTGATCGCCAGGTCGACGCCGGCCACCTGGGCGGCGAAGACACGGGACTGGTGTCCGGCATGGAGTTCGATCACGTCGACGACACCGAACCGGTCCCACTCGCTCGGCGTGGGTGGCGCCGGTGGATCGATGCTCATGCGCCGTGACGGTCAGCGGCAGATGCCGCCGCCGAGCACCCGCGTGTTGCTCGGGTCGTAGGCCACGACGCTCTGGCCGGGGGCGATCCGACGGTGCGGTTCGTCCCAGTGGACCCGGATCGAGTCGTCTCCGCCCCCGGCCTCGACGGTGGCCGGCTGGGCGTGTCCGTGTGCGCTGCACTGCACCAGCACCGGACCCTCGACGGCACCGTCGACCCAGCTCATCCGATCGACGGTGAGTCCGTCGCGCAACAGGTCGCTGTCGCTGCCGACGGTGACCGTGGCCGTCGCGGCGTCGACGTCGAGCACGTAACGCTTCGGGCCGCCACCGGGCAGGCCGATGCCCTTGCGCTGACCGACGGTGACCAACTCGACCGACTCGACTTCGCCGAGGCGGCTGCCATCGGTGTCGACGACCGTGCCCGAACGGAACGGAATGCGCTCTCCGAGGAACGCCGTGCGACCACCCGTGGAGGTGATGAAGCAGACGTCCTGGCTGTCGGGCTTGGTGGCCGTGCGCAGGTCGATCGACGCAGCGAGCGCGCGCAGGTCAGCCTTCTGCATCCCACCGACGGGGAACATCGTGCGGGCGAGCTGCGTCTGGTCGAGCATGTGGACGACGTAACTCTGGTCCTTCGCCGCGTCGGTGCCCCGCTCCAGGGTGTAGCGCCCGTCGGAGCTGCGACCGATGTTGGCATGGTGCCCGGTGGCGACGGCGTCGAAGCCGAGGAGATCGGCGCGCTCGGCGAGACGCGCGAACTTGACGGACCGATTGCACTCGATACACGGATTCGGTGTGACACCCCGGATGTGGGCATCGACGTATGGCGCGACGACGTGCTCGTCGAAGTCGTCGCCGAAGTTGAACACCAGGTGATCGATCCCCAGCTGCTGGGCTACCCGGCGGGCATCGTCGACGTCGGACACCGAGCAGCAGCCGGTGTCGCTGTCACCGCCCCACAGCTTCATCGTCACACCGACCACCTCGTGGCCGGCCTGCTGGAGGAGGAGCGCCGCCACCGACGAATCGACCCCGCCGGACATCGCACACATCACCTTCACGACGCACTCACGATCGGGTCGGCAGCGGCGGGGGCCTCGATGCGGCCGGCGTCGACTCCTCGGCGCAGCCGATCGACGGAGGCGCCGATCACGTCGACGGCCCGGTGGACGTCGGTGGCCGTGGTGGTGTGGCCGAGCGTGAGCCGCAATGCGCCGAGCGCCGTCGATCGGTCGACGCCCATCGCCG
>CAZJUC010000185.1:0-6665 GCA_964549065.1 uncultured Ilumatobacteraceae bacterium | reverse complement strand
GAGGAGCTCACCAACAGCGTCTGCGTGGTGGACCTGGAGGAGAACGACGTCCGGTGGGTCGGTCTGTCGCCGTTCAACAACACCTACGGCTTCGCCACCGCCGGCGACTCGCCCGCTGCCGGTCTCGACCTGCAGGGCATGATGGAATACGTCAACGAGAACCCTGACGCCACCGTCTGCATGGAGACCGAGTACCCCAACCGCCCCGACGGCCTCGTGCTGCTCGAGGAGGCCACCGGCCTCACGATCCCCACCGACCAGCAGGAGATCCTGGAAGTCGGCGTGATCTACGAGCAGACCGCCACCGGCGACTGCACCTTCGGTGAGATCTTCACCACCGATGGCCGCATCCCGGCACTCGGTCTCGACGTCGTCGAGGACCCCGGCGTGCACGTCCTCTACAACGTGTCCATGACGATGCCCGACAGCGTGTACCAGCAGGCGCCCGACCAGTTCGAGGCGCTCGCCGACACCATCCTGTCGGATCTCGACGGTGACACGATCGCCGAGTTGCAGCGGCAGGTCTCCGCCGACGGCGAAGACCCCCGCGACGTGGCCGAGGCCTACCTGACCGAACAGGGTCTGCTCTGATCAACCACTGCGAGTGACGCGCCCTTCGGCGTGAACGCGCAGGCTGTCTGACACCGCAGGTGTCCGACACCAACGAACAACCGAGCGACGGGACGACCGACACCGATCGGTCGTCCCGTCGCCGCGTCCGAGACGATGTGATCGTCGTCGATGCCGCATACGGTGTCGGCCATGGCCCTCGAGATCATCTGCCCGTCGTGCGGGAGCGACGACGACCTGAGCGGCTCACCGCTCGACGACGGCCAGATCCGACTGGTGTGCTCGGCGTGCAAGATCGAGTGGACCCGCGACCCGCGGCCACGGTGCCCGACGTGTGGTGGTGACGACCTCTACCACCGCCCGCAGGTGATCCTCGAGAAGTCGCGGGGCAGCCAGATGTCGATCCAGGGGATCCACATCGAGTACGGCTGCCACGTGTGCGACCCCGTCGAGGTCAAGGTACGAGGCGGGCGAACCACCCACCTCCCCGACCGCCTCGACGGCAGCCAACAGTGACCTGTAACGATTGGTGTCAGACACCAATCGTTACATGCAGGCATCACGATCGTGCCCGGCCGAGCCACTAGCCTCGCGTGGATGAGCGACGTCAATCCGCTGTCGACCATCGAACGGCTCGAAGCGGCTGCAGACTCGGGCACCGGCGTCACCTTCGTCGGGTCGTCGATGACGGGCGGCGGCGACCCGGTGAGCGTCGGTTGGGCCCAGATCCACGACGACGCCAGAGCGGTCGGCGCGGCGTTGCAGGCGAGGGGCATCCTTCCCGGCGACCACGTCGCGATCCTCGGGCCCACAAGCCGTGAGCTGATGACGATCATCCGCGGCTGCTGGCTGGCCGGTGTCGCCTCGATGGTGCTGCCGCTGCCGATGCGGATGGGATCGCTCGAGGTGTTCATCGACAGCACACGCGGCCGGATCCGCCACGGCGACGCGAAGCTCGTGTTGATCGACGACCTGTTGGCCGAGTTCTACGTCGCCGCCGACGGTGATCCGCCGATCGTCTCGATGAAGACCGTCATGCCCGGCGCCCCGAACGTGCCGAGTGGCGACGCGCTCGAGATCCCGCCGCACGACCCCGAGCGACTGGTGATCCTGCAGTACACGAGCGGGTCCACCAGCGAACCGAAGGGCGTGATGATCCCCGATCGGGTGCTGAGCGCCAACATCGACGCCTGCGCCGAGGCTGCCGAGCTGACCGGCTCCGACGTGATGGTGTCGTGGTTGCCGTTGTACCACGACATGGGTCTGGTCGGGTTCCTGGCGCTGCCGATGACCAAGGGGGTCGAACTCGTCCAGGCCGCGCCGCAGGACTTCCTCGCGCACCCCGGCAACTGGATGCAGTGGCTCTCCGATCACGGGGCCACCGCCACCGCCGGCCCGAACTTCTCATGGGTCCTCGCCACCCGTGCGCTCAAGCGAATGAAGGACCTCGACCTCTCGCCGCTCACGGTCGCATTGTCGGGCGCCGAGCCGGTCGACCCCGATGCCGTCGAAGCGTTCGTGGCCGAGGCATCGCGATTCGGGTTCACCGCCGGCGGCGTGTTCCCGGCGTTCGGGATGGCCGAGGTGGCCATCGGTGGGACGTTCCCGCCGCGAGGTCGCGGCTTGCGGACCGACACGGTCGACCGGATCGTGCTCGAGACCCAGCGGGTGGCCAAACCCATCGAGGTCACCGACGCCGACGAGTTCGCCCTCACCGCTCGGCGACTGCCGTTGCTCGGCGCAGCCGTTCCGGGGCTCGAGATGAAGGTCGTCGACCCCGAGACCTACGAGGAGGTGCCCGAACGCCACGTGGGTGAACTGCTGTTGCGTGGCACGTCGGTGACGCCCGGCTACTACAAGCGCCCGGATGCGACCGCGGCGCTGTTCCACGACGGCTGGTTGTGCACCGGGGACCTCGCCTACCTGCTCGACGGCGAGTTGGTGCTGTGTGGGCGGATCAAGGACGTGATCATCGTGGGCGGGCGCAACGTGTTCCCCGAGGACATCGAGCGCGCCATCGGGCCGCTCGATGGTGTGCGCGCCGGCAACGTCATCGCGTTCGGGATGGAGGGCTACAAAGGCAAGGAGAGCGTGGTCGTGGTTGCCGAGGTGCGTACGAGTGACACCTCGGGCGATCTCGACGCGATCCGCGACCGCATCCACCACCGCACGCTCGAAGTCTGCGGGCTGCCCCCTCGCGACGTCATGCTCGTCACGCCGGGAACGTTGCCCAAGACCTCGAGCGGCAAGCTCCAGCGCGCCAAGTGCCGCGACGAGTACCTCAACGAGGATCTCGAATTGTTGGATCCGGTGTAACCACTGGTGTCAGACACCAATCGTTACACCGGTCGGTTGATCAGCGGGGCGAGCGTCTCGCCCAGCAATTCCACCCGTCCTTCGACGTGACCGTTGGCCGGCATGTTGATCGTGAAGCCGTCGATGCCGGGTCGGAGTTGCGCAGCGAACTGTTCGCCGACCGTCGCCGGATCACCCCAGATGAAGTTGCCGAGCCACACCGCTTGTTCCTCCTCGGGCATCGAGGCCAGGTCGAGACCGCGTCGCTGGAAGTAGGCGACCAGGTCCGACTGGGCCTCTTTGGTCGTGGGCGCGATGCAGGCGGTCTTCTGCCACGAGACGGTGATGTCGGAGCGGTTCCGTCCGAGACGATCGCAGTGCGCATCGAGCGCATCGAGTTTGCGTTGCAGGTCGTCGGGTGCACAGATGATGTTCGACTCGTCGGCGTACTGCGCCACCATCCGCAGCGTCTTCTTCTCGCCGCCGCCACCGATCATCACCGGGATCGGACTCACCGCTGGCGGCTCGTTGATCGCGTCGTTCGCCGTGTAGTGCTCGCCGTCGAGCGACGGGCGTTCGCCGCGCAGCATCGGGACGATGATCTGGAGGGCCTCTTCCAGCTTCTCGAAACGGTCGGTGAACGTGCCGAATTCGATGCCGAAGGCGTCGTGTTCGAGTTCGAACCATCCGGCACCGATGCCGAGCTGTGCCCGGCCCTCCGACACCACGTCGAGTGTCGTGACCGTCTTCGCGAGCACCGCTGGATTGCGGTAGGTGTTGCCCGTCACCAGCGCGCTCAGCCGAACGTTCTTGGTCTCCCGGGCCAACGCCGCGAGCAGCGTGTAGCACTCGAGCATGTACTGGTCCGGGTCGCCCAACATCGGCAGCTGGTAGAAGTGATCCATCACCAACACGGTGTCGAATCCCGACGTATCGGCTTCCTTCGCCTGATAGGCCACGGCATCGAACAGATCGGCCGGGCCGACACCCGGGTACGTGAAGTTGGGGATCTGGTAGCCGAGTCGTGTCATGTTGCGATCAGACCACGCGAGGTCCGACTCGTCAAACTTGGTGGCGGTCCGGCGTAGGCTCGCGAGCACCATGAGTCAGGGGTGGGAGTCGAGGCAGCAGCGCACGCGAGCGGAGATCCTGCACGCGGTCGGCGAGATCATCGCCGTCGACGGCCTCGACGGGTTGACCATGCGCAAACTCGCCGACCGGGCAGGTGTCGCGGTGGCGACGCTCTACAACCAGTTCACCGACCGTGATGGCGTGCTGGTGGCGTTCGTCGGAAGCGGTCTCGACCAGCTCGAGTTCGAACTCGACGAGCAACCCGCCGCCGATCCGATCGACGCGACCCGTGTGCTGTTCGATGCCCTCCACGAGACGATCGACGACCGCAGCCATGTCTGGCGGCCCGTCCTCGCCACCCTGCGGTCCGTTCCGAACTCGCCCCGGATGGGCCCGGTCGGCGAACGCATCGTCGCAGCGATCGAGGTCGATCTCGCAAAGGCGCAGGCCGACGGACTCTTCGTCGCGACGTGCGACACCGACCGCCTCGCCTGGCACATCTTCGTGTCGTGGATGCGTGGCCTCGAACGGTGGGCGCAGGGCACCATCGACTGGGACCTGCATCGGTCGGGATCCACGACAGCCCTCGAGGTCGCCCTCGCCGCCGTGCTCGTCGAACCGATGCGTTCCGACGCGCTGCGCCGAGCCGGTGTGCTCTGATCGATGCGCGTCGTTGCATCCGACCGTCACCGAGGACACGCACCGCTCGCCGAGATCGAGTCGTCGGGCCTCCAACCGCCGTTCGAACACCCGGGTCGAGCCGATGCCATCGAGAAGACGCTGGCCGGCGACGATCGTTTCGATCTGACCCCGCCCGACGACTGGGGCGCCGCACCGATCGCTGCGGTCCACGACGCCGGTCTCGTCGAGTTCCTGGAACGGGCATGGGCCGACTACCAGCTCCGCCACCCGGGCACCCACGACGTCGTACCGGACGTGTTCGCGATGCCGGGGCTGCTCGACGGGATCGGACCGTTCCCCGAGCGATCGCTGGTCGACCACGAGCTCGGCCGTTGGTGCTTCGAGACCACGACACCGATCACCGAGGGCACCTTCGATGCGGCACGATCGGCGGTCGACATCGCGTTGACGGCGACCGTGGCGGTCATCGACGGCGAAGTCGCCGCCTACGGCCTCTGCCGGCCCCCTGGCCATCACGCGCCCACCGCGCTCTACGGCGGCTACTGCTTCTTCAACAACGCAGCGATTGCCGCGCACCACGTGGCATCCACGACCGGGTCGAAGGTCACCGTGCTCGACGTCGACTATCACCACGGCAACGGGACCCAGCAGATCTTCTACCGGAGAGACGACGTCCAGTACGTGTCGCTGCACGGTGATCCGCAGCGCGCCTACCCCTATCTGTCGGGGTTCGCCGACGAGACCGGAGCCGGGCCGGGAGCAGGAGCGAATCTCAATCTGCCACTCGCGGCCGACACCGGTGACGAGGCGTACCTGGTGTCGCTCGGCCGAGCGTGCGAGGCGATCCAGGCGTTCGGATCGAGCCTGGTGATCGTGTCGCTCGGCGTCGACACGTTCCACAACGATCCGATCTCCGATCTCGCCGTCACGACCGTGGGACTACGCGAACAGGGCGAGCTGGTCGCCCAGCTCGCCCTGCCGACGGTGATCGTGCAGGAAGGTGGCTACGACGTCGCCGCCATCGGCGACAACGTCCGTGCCTTTCTCCTCGGGATCGAGGCGATCACGCCTGGGGTCTGACCCCTGGCGTGATCAGACCAGGCCTTCGGCTTCCAGCCACTCGGCGGCGACCTCGTCGGACTCGCGGAACTCGATGTCGGTCTCGGTGTTCCAGGCCAACAGATCTTCGGTGGTGATCGCCGCGCTGAGCTCGTTGAGGTCCTCGGCGAGCTGCTCGCCGTAGGCCTCGAGCACCTCGGTGGAGATGATCGGCGCGATGTTCTGTGCCGGGAAGAGTCCCTGGTCGTCCTCGAGCACCTTGAAGCCCTGCTCGGTGATCTGCGGAGCCGTCGTGTTCCAGATGACGGCATCGACCTCGTCGTTCGCGAGTGCCTCACCGAGGAGCGGGCCGAATTCGAGGGTGACGAAGTCGGCAAAGGTGATCCCGTAGATGTCGGGATCCTCCAGACCGATCAGGCACTGCGGACGCTCCGGGCACTGCGACGACCCGCCGAGCACGTAGTCCTGCCCTGCCACGTCGGAGATGGTGGTCGCATCAGCGTCGCCACGCACGACGAAGGCGTCGCCGTCGACGGCGGGGGAGTAGTCGAGCAGGGTGGCGCCGAGCGCCTCGAGCGGCTCGGTGATGTTGGTGACGATCACATCGGCGTCAGCGGTCGCCTCGGCGTCGGGTGCCACGGCTGCCTGGGTGCCGCCGATGTAGTCGACGATCAGGTTGAAGTCGTCGTTCTGGAGGCCGTCGAGGGCCTCGGTACGGAACCCGGCGGGGGTCAGGATCTCGACGGGGTACCCCTCGGCCTCGAGGTACTGGCCGTACACCTCGGCGATGGTGATCGCCTCGCTGAAGTCCTGACCGCGGATCTGGATGGTGGGCCCGTCCATCATCTCGGTGGTGTCGGGTTCGGTGGTCTCGGCGGGGGCGTCGGTGGACGCCGGTTCGGTGTCGGCGGTGGCATCGTCGTCGTCGCTGCCGCAGGCGGCGGTGACGAGGCCGAGCACGGCGAGCGGCGCCAGGAGGCGTACTGCTCGAGAGCGGGTCTTGGGAGTGGTCATGGTGTTTTCTCTCC
>CAZJUC010000184.1:0-6737 GCA_964549065.1 uncultured Ilumatobacteraceae bacterium | reverse complement strand
GGAGACCGCTCCCACAGGCTTAGTTCACCTCACCCCAACTCCTCCACCATCTTCTCCGTCACCGACGCCATCACCGACACCGACCCCCGAGCCGCAACCCGAACTGCCGGCACTCACCCTCGAGATCACCAACTACGCACCCATCATCGACCCCGACGACGTCGAGCGCGTCGTCGGCAGTGACGTCGGAGCCGACACGTTCCGGCGTGTCGGCGAAGCGATCGACGGCGTCGCGCTCGACGCCCGACCGCTGCTGACACGCAACGACGACGGCACCGTCGCGATGACGCTCGACATCGAGACCGACGTGGTCGACAGCATCGAGACGCGTCTGAAGTTCGAGCGGCCCGGCGTGTACCCGCTCCGGTTGCAACTCCTGATCGGCGATCCCGCGGCCGGCGACGTGATCGCAACTGCCGGCACCGTGGTCCAACGCATCCCCGGGGCCGTCGACACCGACGTCGACGTGGCCCCACCGATCGATCTCTCGGTGGTCACCATCATTTCTGGTCCACCCCCCGATGCCGACGACGACACCTTCGATGAGGCTCGTGCTCGCCTCGAGGAGGCCGTCGACCTGGCCGCCGCCGTGGACTCGCCGGTCACCCTCGAGGTGCCACCGATCCTGATTGCCGAGACAGCGACGAACCCCGTCGGCTCCGAACGTCTCGCAACATCGTTGGCAGACGACGAACTGGTCGCACTGCCGATCGTGCCACTCGACGTGTCGTCGGCGGTCGCAGCCGGGAGCGCCGACGCGTACACCCGGTTGCTCGGCGCCGGCGAGGATCTCCTGACCGAGGCTGCGCCGACGATCGCGACACGGCGCGACGTCTGGATCACCGCCGACGAACTGAGCGCGGGCGGTGCCCAGCACCTGCGCGACCTCGGCACCCGCTTCGTCGTGGTCCCCGCCGAACTGTACCGAGCGACCATCGACGATGATCTGCCACCGAGCGACCGGTTCGTCGAAGCCGAACTCCCCGACGGCGGCACCCTGGCATTCCTGGTCGCCGACCCCCTCGGATCCCAACTCACCGAGGAAGCCGCCGACCAGATCCTGACCGACTCGACTGCCACCGAATGGGGCATCGCGACCCTTGCCGAGTTGTTGGTCGACCAGTCCACCGACGATGCGTCGACTGCGTCGCCGTTCGGTCGACCGACCGCTCCCCGTCGCAGCCGCGTGCTCACCACCCCCGACCTGGGCAGCCCCGACGCCCGGCTGATCCGAACGCTCGAACAGCTCGCTGCCACCACGCCCGCGATCCGGTTCACTTCGGCATCCGCCTTGATCGGCGTCACCGACGTCCTCCTCGACGACGGCGAACCGGTGACCGTCAGCTTGCCCGAGGTCGCTGGGCCCCCGCTGTCGTCACGAGTCGCGCTCCTCGACACGGCGCGATCCGAGCTGGCCGACACGGCATCGATGCTGCCCGAGGACGACCCACGCCCCGCCGAGTGGTCGGCGCAGCTCGACACCTTGATCTCGACGGGCTACTCCGACGCTGACGCCGAGGCGGCGGTGGCCGACCTGACCGCACAAGCCGAGGCGTTGACCACTGCCGTACAACTGCCCGAGCCGTTCACCTTCACCCTGACCGGACGCAGCGGCACCATCGAAGTGCGGATCGGCAATCGTCTCGACGAGCCGCTCGACGTCGTGGTCGCACTCGACTCGACCAAGGTCACGTTCCCGCAAGGCGACCAGCGCGTCACGCTGCGACCCCTCGACGAGACCAGCGTCGTCGTACCGGTCGAAGCAGAGTCCAACGGCACCTCCTCGATCGATCTCGTCGTGTCGACCCCCGCAGGCGAGCCGCTCGGCGAGCCGGTCACGCTGACCGCCCGGGTGACTGCGCTCACCGGGCTCGGCCAGGTGCTCACCGGAGGGTTCGTCGTGGTGTTGCTGACCTGGTGGTTCACACACTGGCGGAGCCGCCGACGCGCCGAGCTGGCCGTCGACGGTCGTGAACGTCATCCCAGCAACGGCAAAGTAGAGTCCGACTCCCTGTGAGTGACTCGACGAACCCGCCCACCGCCGCGCCGACCAGACCGCCGACCGCTGCACCCACCGTGCGAGTCGTCACGGACAGCTCGTGTGACCTGCCCGCCGACATCGCCGACGAGCTGAACATCGCCATCGTCCCACTCACCATCCGGTTCGGTGACGAGGAGTTCGTCGATCGCGCCGAGCTGTCGACCGCCGAGTTCTGGACTCGCTGCGTCGGCTCCGACACCCTTCCGGAGACCGCGGCTCCGGCCCCCGGCCAGTTCGAGCAGGTCTACCGATCCGCGGCGGCCGACGGCGCGACGAGCGTGGTCGTGATCTCGTTGTCGTCCGCGCTGTCGGCCACGATGCAGTCGGCTCAGCTCGCTGCCCGCACCGTGACCGACGACCCAGCCATCGAGCTCGACGTCCGGGTGATCGACAGCCGCACACTCACGATGGGCCTCGGCACCATCGTGCTGGCATGCGCTCGTGCAGCTCGAGACGGCGCCCCGGTCGACGACGTCGAAGCGCTCGCCCACGACCTCGTCGACCGCACCCGGGTGTTCGGCGCGCTCGACACGCTCGAGAACCTGAAGAAGGGTGGGCGCATCGGCAATGCCAAGGCGCTCCTCGCCACAGCGCTGTCGATCAAACCGATCATCGAGGTGACCGGTGGCATCGTCGAGCAGGCCGGCAAGCAGCGCACGCGCTCGAAGGCGCTCGCACATCTCGTCGAAACCGTCCAGAACTATGACGGTGCCATCGAGAACCTCGCCGTGCTCCATGCCGACTGCAGCGACGTCGACCTGTTCGTCGACATGCTCGCGCAGCACCACACCGAGGCGATCGTCGTCGGAGAGATCGGTCCCGTGATCGGTACGCACGGTGGACGAGGCACCATCGGCGTGGCGTTCCAGGTCACCGGCTCCTGACCGCGTTCAGCACCGCCCAACCCGTTGCAACCACCGAGATCCACCGCGCCCGAGCGGATTGACGGCCTCGCGCCACCCTCCACAGCTAGCGTTCACCCACAGTCATGTCCGCTGCGGCTCCGCCTCCCACCCACACCGTCATCGCGCAGCGGTACGAACTGCAGCGCATGCTCGCGCAGGGCGGGATGGCCGAAGTATGGCTGGCGCTCGACCTGACGCTCGATCGCAAGGTCGCGGTGAAGTGGCTCAAGCCGACGCTCGCGTCCGACGAGATCGTGGCCGAACGGTTCCGCCGCGAGGCCATCGCCGCTGCCAGCCTCAATCACCCCAACATCGTCGCCGTCCACGACGTCTTCGAGCAGGACGGCCGCCAAGCCGTCGTGATGCAACTCGTCGAGGGCAAGAGCTTGCGCCAGGTGCTCGACACCCAGAAGCGTCTCAGCCCCGAACTCACCTGTCACATCGGCACATGCGTCGCCGCGGCCCTCGACCACGCCCACGCCGCCGGCTTCGTGCATCGCGACGTGAAGCCGGGCAACATCATGATGACGTCCGACGGGCGGGTGCTGCTGACCGACTTCGGCATCGCCAAGGGCCTGCAGTCCGCCGAGGCCGATCTCACCAGCGACAACATCATGATGGGCACCGCGAAGTACCTGTCGCCCGAGCAGGTGCGCGGCAAGAAACTCGACGGGCGCGCTGATCTGTACTCGCTCGGGCTGGTGCTGTACGAGTGCCTCGCGGGCCGAGTCCCGTTCCTCGGCGAGACCGACGCCGACACCGCGCTCGCACGGCTGCAACGCGATCCCACCGACCTGAGCCGGCTGCGGGCGACCCTGCCGACCAAGCTCGTCGTGGCCATCCACCAGCTGTTGGCCCGAAATCCCGCCCAACGACCGACGACCGGTGCCGACCTCGTGTCGACATTGCGCGACGCCGCCAAGGAGGGGCCACCAGAGATCGACCCCACCCCCTACGAGCAGTCGCCGGTGTCACCGTTCGGGGGGCGACGGCTGCGGCGGGCGCCGTCCGACATCGCCGGCCGCGCCGGCGACCGGGCGCGTGCGACACGCCCGAGCGACGACTGGCCCGACACGCCGAATGCCGACCCACCGACCGGCACGCGAACTCCGATCCCCGGCGAGGTGGCGCACTTGACGGCCCCTGCTGCGGTCGCGACCGACGCCCGACGCGACCCCACTCCCGCCGCAACGGCGACACAGCGAGGCAAACCGGCCAAAGGGCTCACCCAGGAGTGGCGCCCCGCGTTCACCGTCGTCGCCCTGCTGCTGGCCGCTGGACTGATCGTCGGCGTGTTGGTGTGGACCAGCATGAACTTCGCCACCGGCGACCCGGTCACCTCGACCACCGCCCTGCCCGAGACCCAGCCGACCGGTGCACCAGCTCCGCCAGCGGCACCGACCGGTCCGGCAACGATCGCCACGATCGCCGCCTACGACCCGGAAGGCGATGGCACCGAGAACAACGGTGACGCCGTGCTCGCACTTGCCGACGGCGATCCCGCCACCTCGTGGCCCACGGTGTGCTACTCGTCGCGGTTCATGGGCGGCAAACAGGGCGTCGGCCTCGTCGTGACGTTCGACGGCCTCGCCCAGCAGGCGGTCAGTGTCGATGTCCAGACCGGGCCGTACCAGCTCGACTTCTTCGTCTCCGACAGCGAGACCATCCCGACCACGTTCGGCGAGTGGGGCCAACCGCTCGGCTCGACCGCCTTCGCGAACTCGCCGGAGACCGTGGTCTCACCGGTCCCGGCGACGCCTGCACGCCACATGCTCGTCCTGCTCAAGGAGATCGGACAGGACGGGTCCTGCACCGACCAGAACCCCTACCGGGGACGTCTCGGTGAGGTCGCCGTCGTCGGCTGAACACCGGTCGCCGGTCGCGCACGTGCGTGCCGCTGGTCCAGCCCGACATCCCGTGACGCGCCCACCACGTTCGGTACGATCTGGCCATTCCCCGATCGCTCGATGACGCCGCCTTGGTTGCCGCCGCACAGGGCGGCGATCGTTTCGCGCTCGACCAGCTGTTGCGGCGCCACTACGACCGGATCCATGCGGTCTGCCGACGGGTCGCTGGGAGCACACGCGATGCCGACGACGCCTGTCAGGAGGCGTTGATCAAGATCGTGCGGAGCCTGCCACGTTTCGATGGACGATCGTCGTTCGGGACCTGGGCCTACCGCATCGCCATGAATGCCTCGCTCGACGAGCTGCGCAAACGCCGACGACGACCGGCCCTCCACGCAGTCGGCGAGGACGACCGGCCGGAGACCGCCGATCCGGGAGCCGGCGAGTTCAGCCGGTCACTGCCCGATCGGATGGTCCTCGACGATGCCCTCGATCGACTTCCCGACGACCTGCGCATCGCCGTGGTGCTCCGCGACGTCGCCGATCTGGACTACGCCGAGATCGCCGAGACGCTCGACATCCCCGTGGGCACCGTGAAGTCGCGTCTCTCCCGCGGACGCGCTGCACTGGCCACGGCACTGCGGCTCGACGAAGATCGAGGGAACCGCAACGCCTCCGACGGACGTCCAATCACTCCGACATGACCGACGACCTGACCCTTCTCGCGAGCGCGTACCTCGACGGTGACGTGACCGACGACGAGCGCGCCCTGGTCGACGGTGACGCAGAACTGCGAGCCGAGGTCGATCGGCTCCGAGCGGTCAGAGCCCTGCTCGCCGACGTCGAGCCACCACCGATCTCGCAGCGCGAGGTACAACTGGCCACCGCACTCGAGGCGTGGGAGCGCCTCCCCGAGACCGAGCGCACAGGGGTCCGACGCGACGCGACGCCGTCGGGCATCGATGCCGCTGCAGTGGCGGGAGCTGCATCGGTCACCGCTCCCACCCCGTCGAACATCCGCCGTCGATCCACGTCTACACGATGGTTGACCGGAGCGGCCGCCGCATTGGTGCTCGTGCTCGCAGGTGGGGTCGCGCTCCAGCTCACCACCAACGGCGACGACGACAGCGACGCGTCGACAGACGTCACGGACGCCGACTCCGACACGCTGGAGGCTGCGGGGAGCCGGGCGAGCGGCGACGACGAGGCGGACGACCCGACCGCGGAGGCACAGGCCCCGACCGCCGAGGCAACGCAACCGTCCTCCGAGGAACTCGACACCGGTGTCGCCGATCCACCGCCGCCTCCCGACGACGGTGGTCTCGTCCAACTGCGGAACCTGGTCGACTTGAGCGACTTCGCTGCCGCTGCGCTCGGCGCCCCGGTGGCACCCGATGTGCCCGCCGCGACGAGCGCCGCGGGCGACACCGGACCGTCCGACGCAGAGTCCTTTCTCGACGAAGATCCCCTGCCCCGCTGTCTCGGTGTCGACACCATCGTCGGCCCCGCGATCTACGGTGACGTGGCCGTGGTGGTGGGCATCGACGAGAGCCGGAACCTGGCGATCGCATATCAGGCAGCGACGTGCGGTGAGGTCGCTCGGGTGCGACTGCCCTGAGGGCGCGGCTAGCCTCGCCGTCATGCCGGCCAACCCGCTCACCGATCCCCAATGGGCCACCGAGACCACGGACAAGCTGGTCAGCGTCATCGACACGGTGCGTGCGCAGACCACCCAGAAGGTGGTCTATGCCGCTCGTGGAGCTGTCTTCGGCGTCATCGCCGCGATGCTCGGCGTCTTCATCGCCGTCGTGCTGCTGGTCGGACTGATCCGTGGGGTACAGGCACTGCTCGAACTCGCGGTCGGGTGGGACCGAGCCGTCTACCTCAGCTATCTGATCATCGGTGCCCTCTTCAGCGTGGTGGGTCTCGTGTTCTTCCGTAAGC
>CAZJUC010000183.1:0-6746 GCA_964549065.1 uncultured Ilumatobacteraceae bacterium | reverse complement strand
TGGTCTGCACGATGCCCTTCTCGCCGGCACGGATCCACCAGTTCTCCATGTCGAGCGTGATGCCCAGGTCCTGTCCGACGACCATGCCGTTCGCGATCACCTCGACATCGCATCCGCGATCGGCCAGCACCTCGGCGGTCGAGGTGGCGTGGTGGAAACCGATCTCGTCGATCACCACGACGTCACCGAACGGCTGCACGGTGCCGTCGAGCACCTGGCGGACGTCGACGACGTTGGCCGCATCGCTCGGTACCCAGTAGGGCAGGGCAGCTTCGGCGCCGGTGGCGACGATCACGTGGTCGGGCTGCTTCTCGTCGATCAGACCCGGCCAGACGCCGACGCCGTACTCGAACTGCACGCCGAGGCGTCGACACTCGGTGAGCTGGTTGCGGATCATGTCGCCGAACTCGGCCCGGTTCGGCACCGACGCCGCGAGGCGCACCTGCCCGCCGGCTCGTGGTTCCTTCTCGTACACCGTCACGTGATGGCCGTTGCGCCGGGCGGCGATCGCCGCCTGCAGGCCGGCAGGGCCGGCGCCGACCACCATCACCGACTTCGGCTTGGTGGTGAGGCGTACGGTTCCGACACCTTCCGACTCGCGCCCGGTACGCGGGTTCTCGATACAGCCGAGCCACCGGTTGAGCCCCATCCGGCCGACGCACTCCTGGTTGCACGACAGGCACAGTCGGGTCTCGTCGGTGGCGCCGGCGCGAGCCTTGGCGACGAAGTCGGCGTCCGCGATCTGCCCGCGTACCACGCCGACCAGGTCGCAGTGACCTTCCGCCAGTGCCCGCTCGGCCTGCAGCGGATCCTTGAACCGGCCGACGCCCACCACCGGCAGGTCGACCGCCTTGCGGATCGCGGATGGAATGAACATCGCGTAGCCGGGCGGGATGTGCATCGACGCCTCGATCATGAACAGGCTGGCCGTGGCGACCCCGATCGAGGTGTTGATGTAGTCGACCTGGCCGGTGGCCTCGACGATCTCGGAGATGCGCACCGCGTCGTCGATCGTGGTGCCGTGCTCGATCAGCTCGTCGCCACAGATGCGCACTCCGAGGGCCATCCCGCGGCCGATCTCCTTGCGTACGGCGGTGACGATCTCGACCAGCAGGCGGGCTCGGTTCTCGAGCGAGCCACCGTAGGCGTCGGTGCGGTGGTTGGTGGCGGGGGAGAGGAACCCGCGCACGATCGAGCTGTGCGAGCACTGCAGTTCGATGCCGTCGAAGCCGCCTTCGGCGCAGTGTTCGGCGACCAGCGCGTAGCCGGCGACGATCTCGTCGATCTCGGCGTGCGTGACCGCCTTGGGCACCTCGCGGAAGAGTGGGTCGGCGACTGGCGAGGGCCCCCAGACGGGCAGGCGTGAATACATCGACGAGGCCTGGCCGCCGTTGTGGTTGATCTGGGCGAAGACCGGCACGCGGTGACGGTGCACGGCGTCGGTGATCTTGCGGTAGCCGGGGATCACGTCACGGTGGAAGCCGTGGATCAGTTTCTCGTACGGCCAGTCGGTGGGGTGGGTCGAGTGCTCCTCGGTGATGATCAACCCGGTACCGCCGGCCGCGCGGGCACCGTAGTAGGCGGCGTGTTGGTCGGTGGGGAGGCCGTCGCGCGCGTAGTTGGTGAGGTGCGCGGAGAAGACGATCCGGTTGCGCACCTCGACCGGGCCGAGCTGCTGCGGAGTCCAGAGATAGCGGTACGCCATGGTGCTGCAACCGTACCGGCGCGCTCGGGGACGTGCGATGTCCGACCACCCATCGCCTCCTCTCTGTTTGGGTGATGTTGTGGGTGGCCCGCCCCACCACGAGTGCAACGCAAACGTGGTGTGGCCCGGGGAACCCTCGTTTGTGTGGTGTTGTGGGTGGCCCGCCCCACCGGGGATGCAACGCAAACGTGACTTGGCGGACTGGGTCCATCACGCGTGGGGGTGCGACCGACGTCCTAGATTTGGGCGATGCCCGACTCCGCAGCACCGACCGACGCGCCCGCCGCGATCGCTCCTGGCAACGTTGCCGTGATCACCGGCGGCGCGAGCGGTATCGGCCTGGCCGTCGCCGAGGCGTTGATCGCCGAGGGGATGAGCGTCGTGCTCGCCGACATCGACGCGCCGAAGCTGCGCGACGTCGAGGCCCGCCTCACCGAGGACGGGGCGAGCGTCGCCACGACGATCTGCAACACCACGGCCGAACCCGAGGTCAATGCGCTGATCGAATACGCCCTCGAACAGTTCGGCGGCGTCCACGTGATGTTCAACAACGCCGGCATCGGTGGCGTGGGGGACGCGTGGGCCGGCCCGATGGAGATCTGGCAGCGCGTCGTCGACGTCAACCTTTTCGGGGTCGTGCACGGCATCCGCGCCGTGCTCCCGGTGATGGAGCAGCAGGGTGTGGGCCACATCGTCAACACCGCGTCGATGGCGGGCCTCGGTGCTGCGCCGGGTGTTGCGCCGTACTTCGCCACGAAGCACGCCGTCGTCGGCCTCAGCGAGAGCCTGTTCCTCGAGCAGCTCGCCACGGGATCGCCGGTCGGCACCAGCGTGCTGTGTCCCGGTTTCGTGAAGACCGATCTGATGAACAAGGAACCCGACACCGTCGACGCACCGCTGGCGCAGTTCATGAACCAGTTCCTGCGCACCGGCGTCGAGACCGGCATCCCCGCCCGCGACGTCGCCGACGAGGTCGTGGCGGCGATCAAGGCCGACAGGTTCTGGATCCTCACCCACGAGGACATGCGACAGGGCCCGGTCGAACGCATGCAACGTGCCGCGGCCGGCACCAATCCGACGCTTCCCGACCTCGGGAGCTGAACCCACCCGATGGGCACGTCCACCTCGTCGTTCGGCGTCGGCAAGCGCGAGTCGCACGACTCGACCGACTTCTACGCCCGCTTCGCGGCGCCCGAGGTCAGCGACGACGACACGCTCGGTGAGCCCGGAGAACTCGACGTGATCCACGTCGGCGACGCCCGCGACATGGCCGCGGTGCCCGACGCGTCGGTGGCACTGGTGGTCACCTCGCCGCCGTACTTCGCCGGCAAGGAGTACGAGACGGCGCTCGGCGAGGGCCACGTGCCCGGCGACTACCTCGACTACCTGGCCATGCTGCGCGACGTGCTCGCCGAATGTGCGCGCGCACTCGAGCCGGGCGGACGGATCGCCGTCAACGTGGCGAACCTCGGCCGACGTCCGTACCGCAGCCTCGCCGCCGACGTCACCACGATCCTGCAGGACGACCTGCGCCTGCTGCTGCGCGGCGAGGTGATCTGGCAGAAGCAGCGCGGCGCCAGCGGATCGTGCGCGTGGGGCTCGTACCGGTCGCCGGCCAACCCGGTGCTGCGCGACACCACCGAGCGGTTGATCATCGCCAGCAAGGGGCGTTTCGACCGGGTCGGCCGTGGGTCGGCAGCTGACGGTGAGGCAGCCGTTGCGACGATCCCCGGCGACGAGTTCATGGAGGCCACTCTCGACGTGTGGGAGATCCCGGCCGAGAGCGCCACCCGCGTCGGCCATCCGGCGCCGTTCCCGGTCGCCCTCGTCGAACGGTGCATCCAGCTGTTCACCTATGACGGTGACGTCGTTCTCGACCCCTTCATGGGCTCCGGGACGACAGCGGTCGCCGCTGTGAACACCGGACGCCACTACATCGGCTACGACACCGATGCCGCGTACGTCAGGCAGGCTCGCGAGCGGGTCAGCACGATGGCGTCCGAGGCGCCCCGGGACCGGCGGACGCTCAAGGAGATCGCACGTACGCTGCTCGACGAGGCGGGGTTCGTCGACGTCGTGGAGAACGCGCGTGTGGCCCCTGGTGTCACGGTCAGTTTCCGCGCGACCGGACCCGGCGGGACCACCTCGCTGTTCGAGCTCGGCGGCGTCAACACGCCGGCGCGCGCCGGCCTCTCACGCCTCGACGCGGTGTGGAGGACGATCGCGAAGGCGGCGGTCGCCGGCGAATCCTCGGACTCCGCCCGGTTCATCGTGCTCACTGCGGGTTCGGTACGCGGCGGTCCACTCGCTGCGGTGGTCGGCGATGGTCGGCCCATCGCAGCGATCGTCGACGCGACGGGTCCGGACGCGCTCGAACGTCTCGTGGCGCTCGACGCCCGGTGAGTCAGCCGTTGGCCAGCGCGGTCGACCGGCGGGCGTTGCGCTCGGTGGCCGTGCAGTTCTTCGCGAACGGCACGGTGTACGCAACGGTGATTCCTCGACTGCCCGACATTCGGGAACGAGTCGACATCTCGATCGGCACGCTCGGGCTCGTGCTCACGTTGGGCAGTGCCGCCAGTCTGATCGGCTCGTTGCTGGCCGCTCGCGTGCTCGCTCGGTTCGGCAGTCGGCGCGTCATGATCTACGGCGCGGTCGCCTCGATCGGGTTCCTCCCCGTCATCGGGTTCTCGACGGGCCCGGTGCTGCTGGTCGCTGCGCTGTTCGGGCTGCTCTTCTTCGACATCTTCATCGACGTCGCGATGAACGTGCAGGGTTCGGAGCTGAGCGCTCGCCGACACACGCCGGTGATGAACCGCCTGCACGGGCTGTGGAGCCTCGGGTCGGTCACCGGTGGGGTCGTGACGGCGGTGACGCTGCGCGCCGGGGTCAGCACCCCGGTGCACCTCGCCGGCGTCGCCGTGGTCCTGATCGGAGTGCTCGTCTTCGTGGCGCCCGGACTGTTGCGCGTCGACGGGGCTTCCGAATCCGACGCGACCCCCGGTGCCACGGGTGGCGTCCGTCGGCGTCCGTTCGGTCGGGCGTCGTTGCTGCTCGGGCTCGGCGGAGCGATGGCAATGACGATCGAGATCACCAACGGTGATTGGGCATCGTTCCGCCTCGGCGACGATCTCGGTGCCCGACCGGGGGTCGCGGCGCTCGCGTTCTTGACCTTCACGACCGGGATGACGATCGGCCGACTCGGCGGCGACTGGCTCCAGGTGCGGCTCGGCCCGACGAACCTGCTGCGGCTGTCCGGGGTACTGGCAGCCATCGGCTCCACGCTCGCGACCCTGGTGCCGGTCGCCGCGGTGTCGATCATCGGGTTCCTCGTCGCGGGACTCGGCACGTCGGTGCTGTTCCCACAGCTCTACGACCGCGCCGCCCGTTCGCCGGGCCCGCCCGGCTCCGGTTTCGCATCGATGCTGATCGGCCAACGCGGCGCCGGGCTGGTGGCACCGCTGGTCGTCGGTTCGCTGGCCGACACCGACGCGCTCAGCGTCGGTCAGGCGATGGCGATCGTCACCGTGCCCGCCGCCCTCGTCGTGCTCGCGGGCACCCTGCGACGTGCTCAGAGCGGGGTGGCGACCAGCTCGAACGTCGGGTGACGCCACGTGTCGATCACGTCGATGCCGCCGGTGAGGATCGCTCGTGCCAGGTCGCCCTTCGCAGCTTTGGCGAAGTGACCGCCCGGCTTGCCGGTGGGGTCGACCAGCGTCAGCGACACACCCTCCAATCCGTCGAGCACGAGCGCGAGGCGGTGCTCCTGGGGGAGGAGATCGACCACCACTCGTCGTCGTGCCGTCCTGGCAAGTTCGCCCGACAGCGCGTCGCGCCACCACGTCGAGAGCTTGCCGAGTGGAGGGAGGTTCGCCCCCATCTTCAAGCGGTAGTCGGGGATCGGATCGTCGCCTCGAACCAGCCCGAGCAGCCCGGACACCACGGTGATCTGTCGGCGGGCGGCCGCAGGGAGCGACGTCGGGTCGAGGTGGTCCCAGACGACGCCGGTGTAGCGCTGCCAGGCGGGCAGCGTCGGCGCTCCGATCAGCGAGGTGTTCGCCGACTGGGCCCGCAACAGGCGGTCACCCTTCACGCCGAGCAATTTCTCGGCACCGCCACCTGCGGCGGCGAGCGCCTCGACCACTTCGGTCCGCATCGCCTCGAGTCGGGAGAAGGTCCCGGTCTCGGGCGTCCAGGTCCGTCGTCGGGTGTCGCCGCCGATCGCCTTGCCCTCCGACGGCGGCAGCAGCAGCATTGGAACATTGTTCGAAAAAGTTGCCGTGTCGTTGGTCACGGGCCCACTGTGGCCTCTACCATCGTCGTCATGCGAGTACACCTGGATGCAGAGAAGTGTCAGGGCCACAACCGTTGCTACGCGTTGGCGCCCGAACTGTTCGATGTCGACGACTATGGCCAGGCCATCTTGCTCGTCGAGGGCGACGTGCCCGCCGAACTGCACGACAAGGCCCGTCTGGCTGCGTCCAACTGCCCCGAGTACGCCATCACCATCACGGACAACGGCTGACATGAGCATCGACGAGAGCACGACCGGGCCGGACATGCGGATCGACCCGGAGACCGGGAACAAGATCATCACTTGGGATCGCAACGGCGAGATCATGGAGTTCATCGTCGGCAGTAGGCCCGAGGGCACGGACGTCTGGCAGCGAGTGCCGTATGACGCAGCCGATTACGGCCCGGTTGTCGACTTCGCGACCGATTTCGACCACGCCGACCCTGCATACAACCCCAACGCGCCCGAGGTGTGGAAGGCGGTACGCGAGGGCGGGTGCCCGATCGCCCATTCCGATCGGTACGGCGGCATGTGGGTGCCGTTGACACACGACACCGTCCACGACATCGCCTACGACACCGAGCATTTCTCGAGCCGGGCGGTCGTGCCCGGCGTCGGACGACCCGGTGATCGGGCGTTGCCTGCCCCGATCGGCCTCGCCCCGCCGATCACCAGCGATCCGCCATTTCACAACGTCGCCCGTCGACTGCTCCTGCCGGCGTTCGCGCCGAAGGTGATCGAGCCGTGGGA
>CAZJUC010000182.1:0-6763 GCA_964549065.1 uncultured Ilumatobacteraceae bacterium | reverse complement strand
GACCGCGCGACCCGTGTCGGCTTCCCAGGTGGCGGCGGCGTCGAGCACCATGTTGAGCACCGCCGGCGCGCCACACATCAGGGTGACACCGTGCTCGTCGACACGGCGGAGGATCTCGGTGCCGTCGATCTTGCGGATGATGATGTGCTCGGCGCCCATCCCGGTCACCGCATAGAGCATGCCCCAGCCGTTGCAGTGGAACTGGGGGAGTGTGTGCAGGTACACGTCGCGGTCGTTCACGCCCATGTGCCAGCCGAAGATGCTGGCGTTGAGCCACAGGTTGCGGTGCGTGAGCTGCACGCCCTTCGGACGAGCGGTGGTGCCGGAGGTGTAGTTGATGGTGGCGGTCGCGTCCTCGTCGGCGTCCCACGGCTCTGGTTCGACACCGAACTTCATCAGGACCGCGTCGGAGTCGGCGCCGATGATCAGCTTGCGCTCGCACTCGACGTCGGACATGGCCTCGGCGAGTTCGGGGTCGACGAGCAGGAGGCGAGCGCCGGAGTGGGCGACGATGTACTCGACCTCCTCGGCGACCAACCGGAAGTTGATCGGCACCAGCACCCGTCCCGACCCCGAGACGCCGAACAGCGCGGTGAGCAGCCGGGCGGAGTTGTGGCTGAGCATCGCCACCCGTTCGCCCACGCCGATACCGAGCGCGTCGAGACCAGCGGCCATCGCCCGCGCTCGCTCGGCCATCTCCCGATAGTCGATCGTGCCCCACGACTCGGCCGGCTGGTCCGGTTCGTCGACGATCGCCGTGCGGTCGGGGTAGACGAGCTCGGCCCGTCGGAGGAAGTCGTTGACGGTCAGTGCCACCTTCATGGACGCGAACCTATTCGGCGGGTG
This sequence comes from uncultured Ilumatobacteraceae bacterium, assembly GCA_964549065.1. Classification (GTDB taxonomy): domain Bacteria; phylum Actinomycetota; class Acidimicrobiia; order Acidimicrobiales; family Ilumatobacteraceae; genus Sva-07. Next base: position 5,917 of record CAZJUC010000182.1, on the reverse strand, counting down.
ATCGGCACGGCGAGGGCGGGAAGATCCCGAGTGATGAGTCTTCGCGACGACGGGTGTCGCGGAAACTCATCGCTCGGGTGGCGCGGTGCGCAGTGATGAGTCTTCGCGACGACGGGGGTCGCGGAAACTCATCGCTCGGCGTGTGAGGTGAGCGGCCAGGGGCGGTTGCGCTCGATGGTCAGCGCCAGGTCGAGCAGCAGCTGCTCGGAGAAGTGGCGGCCGACGATCTGCAGGCCGATCGGGAGGCCGTCGAGGAAGCCGGCCGGCACCGAGATCGCCGGGTTGCCGTGCAGGTTGGCGGGGAAGGTGAGGCGCCCGTTGTTGCCGGCGCCCGCCTCGATGCCGCCGAACACCGAGGCGATCGGGCCGTCCGCGTCGAACGCGATGTCGGGGTTCGTGGCGGTGATCACGAAGTCGACACCGTCGGACGGGTCGAAGATGCGGGCCATGGCCTCGTTCACCTCGGTGCGCCGCCGCTCGATGCGCGCTCGCGACGTGGCGTCGTACCTGCCGGCGGTGGCCTCCAGGCCGTAGCGCATCTCTGGTGTGAGGTCGTCGGCACACGCCGGCCACTTGTCGCCGAGTTGTGCGGCGATCGAGATCATCCCGGAGATCGACCAGGCGCCACCCATTCGCGGCACGTTGGTGTCGATGTCGTCGACCCGTCGCATGCCCACGTCGGCGATCAGCGCGCCGGCGGCTTCCTCGAGCAGCTCCCACATGATCGGCGACACCACGGCGCCGCCCCAGTCGTCGACCACTGCGACGCGGGTACCGCGAAGTGTGTCGAGGTGCGATCCGAGGGCCGCCTCCCAGCCGTCCACTCTCGGCAGGCTCAGCGGGTCGCGCGGATCGTGGCCGTTGGTGACGTCGAACCAGCGGGCGGTGTCGCGAACCGATCGGGCCATGGCGCCGGTGGACACGGTGAGGTTGCCGTACTCGGCGTGAGGGCCGCGCGGGATGCGCCCGAACGTGCCCTTGAGGCCGACCAGTCCGGTGAACCCGGCCGGGATGCGGATCGAGCCGCCGCCGTCGCCGCCGGTGGCGATCGGGTAGATCCCGCCGGCGACCGCCGAGGCCGACCCACCCGACGAACCGCCGGGTGTCCTGCCCTGCTGCCACGGGTTGTGGGTTGCCCCGTGGAGCTTGGTGCGAGTCAGGTTGACGCCACCGAACTCGCTGGCGGTGGTCTGCCCGGCGAGCACGACGCCACCCCGGTCGACGAGGCGCTGGACCATGGTGGCCGTGTGCGACGCGATGCCGTCGCGCAGCGGTACCGACGCCTCGGTGTCGGGCCATCCCTCCACCGGGGTCAACTCCTTGACACCGACCGGCACACCACCGAACGGAAGGTTCACGTCGGCCGCGGCGGCCGCGGCACGTGCGGCGTCGCGGTCCTCGAAACAGATCGCGTTCAGTTCGCTCGCGTCGACTGCGGCGAACGCTGCCTCCAGCTCCTCGCTCGGCGATCGTTCGCCGGAGCGGAACGCCTCGACCAGACCGACTGCATCTCCTTGCCAGGTGTCAGAACTCATGGGGCGCGACCATACGACCCGCCTACGATCGACGTCGCCATGGACTCACGGACATTTCTCGGACTCGAACCCACACACAACCGGTTTCGCTGGAAACTCCCGGTCACCGACGGCATCTCGACCATGGGCAACTTCCTCTTCGGTGGGTCCGGCCTCGGGGCTGCCATCTCTGCCATGGAGGGCACGTCCGGTCGCCAGTGCGTGTGGGCAACGGCGCAGTACCTGTCGTACGCGAAGCCCGGTGAGGTGGTCGACATCGACGTGACGATCGCCGTGTCGGGCCACCAGATCACCCAGGCCCGAGCCGTCTGCCACGTCGCCGACCGTGAGATCCTCACGGTGAACGCCGCACTCGGCGAGCGCGACCTCGAAGATTCGGGGCAGTGGGAGCAGATGCCGACCGCTGTGCCGTCGCCGGACGAATGCGAGGAGCGGCGGCGTCATTCCGACATCTCGGGCTCGATCAGCGATCGGCTCGAGGAGCGCATGATCAAGGGCCGCTCGTTCGAACACCTCGACGGCAGTGAGCACGGCGACGGCCAGACGTTGCTGTGGGCGCGGTTGCCCGATGTGATCACCGGCGTCGACGCCACCACTCTCGCGATCCTCGGCGACTTCGTGCCGATGGGGGTGGGCCAGGCGCTCGGCGCACGGGCCGGCGGCAACAGCCTCGACAACACGCTGCGGGTGTGTCGGATGGTGCCGACCGAATGGGTACTGATGGACATCCGCGTCCACGCCGTGGAGCGTGGTTTCGGTCACGGTCTGGTCCACATGTTCGCCGAGGACGGCACGCTGCTCGCGACCGCCAGCCAGTCGGTGATCGTGCGCTACTGGAAGGGCTGAGCGAGGCGCGCCTCGGTGAGGACCGGCCACGGCAGGAGACCGAGTCGTGGTATCCGGCGTTGGTGGACCACGTCGAAACCGGCGTCGGCGAGCAGCTCGCGGAGTCCGCGTGGTGTCAGTGCACGAACCGGTTGCCCCCCGGCGGTCGAGAGCCTCCGGACGGCGGACGCCCCGACAGCGGTGACGGCTGCGATCGACGCGATCACCAGTTGCCCGTCCGGGCGGAGGACCGCTGCGAGCGAGGCGAGGGCTTTGCGCTGGTCGGGGTACCAGTGGAACGACTCGGTACACACGACCACGTCGGCCGATGCCGGTCGGAACGGCAGGGACATCGCATCGCCTCGCACGAGCAGTGCGCTGTCGGCAACTCGGCGGCTCGCCTCGTGGAGCATCCCGGCCGAGTAGTCGACGCCGACGACCGCCGCAGGGGGATACCGCTCGGTCAGACGACGCGTGAGCTGGCCGGTGCCGCACCCCAGGTCGAGCACCATCTCCGCGTGCGCCGGCAGGCGGGCCAGCACCGCGTCGTGCACCGGCCGATAGGTGGCGTCCTGGAATCGGGGCCGGTCGTAGACCGCCGACCAGCGATCGAACAACCTCGTTCGCTCAGCAGCCATGCTCCGAGTGTCGCAGAGTCGTCGGCGACACGTTCGCCGCGCGTGCGCGGCGCGGACGGAGCAGGCATTCAGGCCGCCTGGTCGTGGTGAGCAGCGACGGAGCGAGCGGCGAGCATCTCGCGGATCTCGGCGACGTGACGCAACCCCCGCTCACGGGTGTCCTTGCTGAGACGGAAGCGGGCAGGCGTCGAGGCGGTCGGCAGCAACGTGAGCTGCTCGGCTGGGTGGTTTCGGGCTGCGGTCTTCATGGTTCCCATCATGACGAGGGGGTGACACAGAGTTCCCCGACCCGCGTCGCACCAGGTCAGCGGCGGTGTCGAGCTTCAGGCGAGCGCCATGAGCGAGATACCGGCGATCACACCGAGGATGCCGATCATCTGCCACCAGCGCAGTGTGTCCTCGTCGAACAGGGCGGCGAGGGTGGCCGACACCGCCGGGAACATCGACGCCGACACCGCAACCGCCGCCAATGATCCGCGCTGTGTTCCGAGGGCGAACGCCACGATTGCCAACGACCCGCACGTCCCCGAGATCAGCATCGGGCCCATCAAGGGACGCGACGGCAGGCGCGGCACACCGCGCGCCGTCGCCAGCATCAGCATCACCACCAGGGCGGTGACCCGCTGAGCCGCCGGTGCCCACACCCCGCTGTCGTCGCCCGCCTCACCCACCAACGCGAACGACACGCCGAACAGCACCGATGCCATCAACGACAACCCGATCCCGCGCCGCAAGGTGCCCCGCAACGCCGGGGAGTACATCACCAGCAACAGGCTGGAGATCGCCACGACGACACCGACGAGCACCAGGCCCGACGGCCGGTTGCCTCGCAGCACATCCCACCCGAGTGGGATCAGGGCCGCGCCCAGCGCCACCAGCGGTCCGGCGACCGCTGCGGACGACGTGGCCATCGCCTCGTAGAGCAGGGCGAGGGCGACTCCCACCAGCAGGCCGGACGACGCTCCGAGCACCATGTCGGCCGGTGCGAACACGCTCGGGATCAGTACCAACGCGATCAGGGCCGAAACCGCTCCGCCGAGCATTGCGCCGCTCGTGGCGGTGACGGCATTCGATCGGCGGGTGCCGTATCGACCGAGGAAGTCGGAGAACCCGATGAAGACGGACGCGAGGGCGCCGAGGACGATGGGCATGACGGGGCCTCAGGAGGTCGTGTCGTCCGCCGGCGCCGAGGCGACGGTCGACTCGGCGAAGCGCTCGGCGCGGGCAGCCGGGTCCTGGTGGTAGAAGGACCGCAGCTCGGCGTAGAGCGCCGGCTCGTGCTCGCGTACCTCCAGCGGTCGATTGAAGAACACCTCGGTGGCCACGGCGAAGAACTCGGCGGGATTGGTGCCCGCATACGAGCGCAACACCGGCGAACCCTCCGCGCGCACCGTGTCGTACGCGTTGGTGCACACCTCGACCCAGCGCTGCCGGGCGGCGTCGTCACCGAGCGGTGGGGTGCCGTCGGTGATGCCGTCGAGCATGTCGAGCTGGTGGGCGAACTCGTGGTAGACGACGTTCTGTCCGCCCGCCGGGAAGCGGGCCCCACGCCGGGCTGCCGCCCACGACAACACCACGGGGCCACGGTAGTGCGCCTGGCCGGCGAGTGTCTGGGTCCCCGACGTCCGCAAGCCGCCACCCGCCGGACGGTCGCCGTGCAACCGCACCGTCGAGGGATGCACGATCACCGAGGTCAGCTGCGGATACTCGTCGAGGTCCAGGCCGAGCAGCAACATCGAGGCCTGGGCAGAGATCAGCACCCGGAGGTCGTCGGTCAGCTCGAACCCCTTCGCTGCCTCCCACCTCGTGTGATGGAAGAACGTCGCCACCAGCAGCTCCATGCGGGCGACCTCGTCGCTGTCGAGCATCCGCCAGTGCTCGAAGTCGCGTTGCAGCACCGCGTGCCACCTCGGATCGAACGGCGTCGAGCGGTGCAACCAGCGACGGAGGCGACCGAGCATCGACGGGTCAGGTGGGGTCGACGGGCGACAGCCCGGCGCGGACGGCGGCGGGTATCTCGTCGGGGCCACCGAAGTACTCGGCGAGTCGTCGTTCGGCGTCGGCAGCGAAGAGGATCTCGGCCACTTCGGCGAGGCCGGCGGAGTCGCGGATGTCGTCGTCGTGCACGACCAGGTCGATCTTCGAGCGCCGACGCATGAAGTCCTCGAGTCGGGTCACCATCTCGGTGCGAGCTGCGGCATGCAGCTCGACGCGGAGGTAGTCGGCCGAGCCCATGATGTCCTCGGCCATCGTCGGATCTTCGCGGATCGCTTCGAGCATCGCGAACGCACGGCGCCCGTAACGCCGCCACAACCGGTCGGTCAGCGGCTCGGTGTCGGCCTTGGTGCGGTACTGGTCGAGGTGCATCAGCCGGGCCTGGCGGTAGAACTCGTCGCGGGTCGCCTCGGCCGGCTCGCCGTACCAGGTGTGCAGGTCGGGTTCGAGCGGCACACCGAGCGCCTCGATCTCGTCGGCGATCTCCTCGCCGACGTTGATGCAGTCGGTGAGCTTGCCGCCGAACACGGTGACCACACCACGGGCATGATCGGTCTCGATGGCGTGTTTGCGACTGAGCTTGGTCCAGTCGACGTCGCTCTGGTCGCCGCTGCTCCGTTTCACGACGAGCGGGCGCACCCCGCAGCGCTCGGCGATGATGTCGGAGCGGGAGAGCGGGGCGTCGAGGTCCATGCGCGCGTTGATCTGGTCGAGCAGGAAGTCGATGTCGTCGTCGGTGACCTCGGTGAACGGTGTGTCGACGCGCGTGTCGGTGGTGCCGATCACCGAACGGCGACCCATCGGGATCACGTAGAACAGCCGACCCGAGTCGTCGAAGAACGCCAGCACCTTGTGGTGTTCGGTGGTGGTGAGACGCGGCACGATCAGGTGGATGCCCTTGGAGTACACGATGCGGTGCTCGGT
>CAZJUC010000181.1:0-6805 GCA_964549065.1 uncultured Ilumatobacteraceae bacterium | reverse complement strand
CGGGCACGGGAAACACCGCAGCGGCAGGGTGCGTCACCTGCTCGGCGAGTCCTCCCCCGCCGAGGAACACGACACGTTGGCCGACCGAGAGATGATCGACTCCGTCACCGAGGGCCTGCACAGTGCCGGCGAGTTCGCCGCCAGGGGTGAACCCCGGACGGGTCTTCACCTGGTACTCGCCCCGGCACTGCAACACGTCGGGAAAGGCCAACCCGACCGCTTCGACGGCGACGAGCACCTCACCCGGCCCGGCGTGCGGGGACGGTTCGTCGACCAGCGCGAGTTCGTCGATCGGATCACCGAGTTCTTGGAGTCGCCAGATGCGCATGCGCCGACACTAGACCGGGCGCGGATCGTCGAGCAGAGCCGCGGCCCAGTGTGCGCGCGCTTCGCTCGATCGGTACCTTCGAGGTCGGAGGATCATGTCGAACACGCAACTGATCAGGCTGGGATGGTGGCTGTTCGTCGTGTCTGCGGTGTTCTTCGGGGTGTCGGCACTCCGGGCCGGTGACTGGGTTGCCGCCGCGGGAGCAGCCGCGTTCCTCGCGGCGAACATCAGCTTCATGATCCCGGTGTACCGCGGCGAACACGGTCGCACTGGGCCGCGGACCGGAGCCGATCGGCGATCCGGCCGCAACGACGAACACGCTGCGTGAAGCGCAGGCGGAGCGGCCGAGGCGGCCGCCGGTCGGCGCCGGCCGCCTCCTGCGTCACGAGCGTCGAGACGGTCGTATCAGTGCGGCGCCGACGCTCCACAGCACATAGGCCGAGGCGGCCATGAGCGTGCCGACGACCACCCCGACGGCGTTCGCCATGGCGTCGCTTCGCTCGACGACACGAGATGACGAGTAGACGCCCTGCGCGATCTCGACCAGCGCGCTCGTTGCGAGTACGGCCAGCGAGGAGATCAGCAACCCGCGCCAGGTCCAGATCGTGAGTCCGACCAGCACCATCGCGATCGCCCAGACCACGATGTGAACCACCACATCGCTCTCGGGAAGCTGTTCGGCAGGGAGCCGGGCGGTCGCGTCGATTCGTTCCGAGAGCCGGACCACCGCGTCGCCGAAGACCCGCCGCAGCGCTCGCGGTGCACGATCCGACAGCATCAGCGCCACGTTGAAGAGCACCACGACGAGGCTCAGGAGGCCGAACACCGCCCGGAGTCCGATCGAGGGTCGTCGGACGGGACGAATGTTCGATGAGTCAGTGCCGGCGCCGTCCACGGCGCGACCCTACGGTCAGCGCGGTCAGCTTCGCGCCGTCGGTTCAATCGAGTTGCTCGACAGCTCGAACCGTGCGTTGCCGGCGACGATGCAGTGCCGCAGGTGCTCGCCCGTCCGCACGTCGCCGCCGGCGAGCACGAGGCAGTGGTCGGCAGTCCCATCGACCGTCGCGCCGGACTCGACGACGGTTGCGCCCCGACTCTCGACGAGGTTCGCCGCCAGCAGGTCGGCCGGTGTCCCGGTATCGATCGCCAGACCGGTGAACGGAACCAGGTCGATCTCACCGTCGGCCAACTGCTGCTTCCACAGGTCGCGATACAGATCCTCGGTCTCGGGTCCGATCCTCGCGACGGTCGCGCGGTCCATGGTCGAGAGTCCGACGAACCGCCACAGGCCGTCGAAGTCGGGGGACGCTCGATCGAGCGTGACCAGCAGACGCGTCGGAGCCCCGTCTCGTCCGCGGACGAAGTCGGCGACGTCGCCGAAGAGCACCGAGTCAGCGTTGAGCACCACGACGTCACGGTCGCCGATCCAGTTGCGCATGTTGTACAGCCCGCCTGCCGTACCGAGCGGTTCGGATCCTTCCTCGAACATCCGCACGTCCGAGGGCACGTGCGCAGCGAACCAGTCGGCGTGCCCGCTGACGTTGAGTGCGACCTCGTCGACGAGGGGACGGAGCACGTCGACGGCGCGATCGAGCAGGCTCTGCGATCCGACGGGGAACGATGCTTTCGGCCGGGTGTCGGAGAACGGCGCCAACCGCGATCCCCGTCCGGCCGAGAGAACCACCCCGCACACGCCCATGGCGCCGACCCTAGCGAGCCGCGAGCGTGAGCAGAGGCCAACTCAGCCGACTCGAGCACCACCCGAGTTGCCGGGAGCTGAGCCGGCGTGGTTCTGCCTCTCGGCCGCCTCGACGTAGGGTCGCGTCGTGGCTTCGACCGACGACCAGATGCTTGCCGATCTGCGGGTACAGGCCGAGGCAATGGACGGACCGACAGCACTGCCGCGCGACGACGGCGACGAGCCGGTCTTCGACCAACCGTGGCAGGGACGCGCCGTCGCCGTCGCGATCGAGACCGTTGCCGCGCTCGGAGTCTCGTGGGACGACTTCCGCGATCGCCTGATCGCCGCGATCGGCAACGCTCCACACCGCGACTACTACGAGTCGTGGCTCGCTGCGCTCGACGATCTCGTTGCCGACCATCAACTCGCGTCCCGCCAGGACGTCGACCGGCACCGAATGGCCGCAGCGGCCTATCGCACCACCGAGGACTGCGTCGACGATCTCGAGGTGTTCCCCGTGCCGATCGACGAACGCACCCTGCACGAACTGCTCACACTCACGCTCGTCGAACACTGGCACTCGGTCCGCTTCGGCACGGTGATCCCGGGGGCCGTCCACGAGATCACCGCCACGCAAGCCCCACGGACGACGATCCTCGACGGCTACCTGACCATCGATCTCGGAAACTCCCGTCTCCATCTGTGCATCGGCGAACACCGCGGCTCGACGGGCCGGCCGGTCGAGCCTGAGCCGGCGCGCCGGCGCCGCTGTGCGCACGCCGAACTCCAGCGCCAGTGGATCGACGGCGCCCCCGGGTCGTGGATGTTCCGAATGTTCAACGGTGACGGCGACCAGATGCTCACGGTGCTGCTCCCGAACCCGCACCGCGACGACGACGACCGTATTCTCGACGAGCCGGACTGGTCACGGCTCGCCCTGTGGGACACGATGCGCGCCCGCTTCCTCGATCTTCCTCCTGACCCGATCGACCGCAGCAGGGGCCGATTCGACCACGCCTGACCGCCCGCGCCGCGAGCCCGCTCAGGGCGCTGTGACGAGCGCGGTGCCGATCATCGAGTTGCGGTCGATGAGCGCCGCCAGTTCCTCCTCGGACAGGTCGTCGGTGCCATCGGGCCGGGCCGGCAGCACGAAGTACCGCATCTCGGAACTGGAATCCCACACCCGGACGCGTACGTGGTGGGCGACCTCGACACCGAACTCGCTGAGGACGGTTCGGGGCTCGGCAACCGCTCTCGCCCGGTACGGGAAGCTCTTGTACCAGATGGGGGGAAGCCCGAGCAGCGGCCATGGATAGCACGAGCACAGCGTGCAGACGACGAGGTTGTGAACCTCGTCGGTGTTCTCGACCACCCGGATGTTGCCCTCGACACCGGCGACGCCGAGTTCGGCGCACGCTGCGTTGCCGTCGTCGAGGAGCCGCTGCTTGAAGTCCGGGTCGGTCCAGGCACGAGCGACGACTCGTGCCCCGTGGTGAGGCCCGAAACGGTGCTCGAGTGCGTCGGTGAAAGCGTCGATGGCGTCGCTCTTCACCACCCCCTTCTCCACGAGGGCGGCTTCCAGTGCCATCGCCCGCACCTCGAGCGCGGAGCGGGCGCGGCGCGAACCAGGTGTGTCGTAGTGGCGGTGACCGTGCTCGTCGCCGTCGCCGTGTTGGTGTTCGTGATCGTGGTGGTGATCGTGATCGTGGTCGCTCATGGGTCCTCCAGATAGCTCTCCCACAGGTCGACGAGGAGATCGAAGACGGGTTCGCCCTCGCCGCGTTGGTCGCCCCAGAGTTCCCGGGAGTCGAACTGGACCGTGTAGACGGCCTCGAACCGTCCGACGTCGCCGCCGGGCTCGGTCGGTGGTTGGTGTTCGGCACCCGGGATGCGTTCGACCACGCCGACGGCCCCACGCACGTAGCGCGGGCAGCGGTGATGACCTTCCGGCCGCATGCGGCAGACCCGAACCCGGTCGCCGACGGCAAAGCGGGACTCGGTCGCCCGCGCCATCGAGGGCGTGGTGGTGAGCATCGCGACGAGACCGGGCACGGCGTCGGGGTCTTCGTCACGAGGTGGGAGCCGGTTCGGATCGCCCGCCAGCTCCGAGCACCAACGATCGAGCTGCTTGCCCTCGATCACCCCGTCGCCGAGGAGGCGGTGCTCGGAGCAGACGAGCCACTTCTCGGCGTACCCCGATGCGAGGTACTCGGCCGGTGGGATCGCCTCGATGCCCGGTCGGCTCATTCCGCCCGACAGCAGCGCTGTGGCCTGCAGACGAGCCTCCCACCCTTCGTATCCGGAGGCCCCCGCGGACACGTCGATCGTCCCGAAGCCGGCCATGCCCCCCATGTCGTGGATGCCGTCCATCACGGCAAGCTAGTGCCGCGTCAGACGTTCGGGGTGTCCCCGATCGGCACTCACCCGTGTAACAACACTTCGGCCACGTTCCGACAGACTCGGCGGTTCGAGATTATGGGGCAGGTCAGTCGTGCCAAGACGTCAAACACCTCGCCGGCAGTGCGGCGCGGGACGGAGCGTTTCTGCTCGCGATTACGAGCGGGTCTCGGCTCGTCGCGACCGATCGGTACGTGCCGTACTCGCGCATGTCCTTGGCGTGGCGACGGCGCAATTATCGAGCTGGGTGGTGGTCCCTCAAGGGCGGCGGGCGGGCGGTGTTCGCAGCAGCGAGTCTGGGTTTGCGCAGACGCGCAAGGCGAACCGGCGCAGCGGCGACGTGGTGATGATCCTGAGACGAGTGTCGCCGATCAACGTTGTGCCGGCCCAGTGATGGCCGTCACGCACACGTACGCCGGGGCATGCGTAGGACGTTTCGGCGATCACGACGACTCGCTCGTCGTCTTCGATCATTGTCTCGTCGACCTCGCTCAGTTCGCCGGACTCAGAGGTTCGGCTGTGAGCCCAGACCTGTCGCACCGATAGTTGCCGGATGGTGGCGTCGTCGAGCTGACGCTCGCTCGACCAGGTCTCGACGTGGACGGTGTGTTCATCCACGAGGCCACACACCCCAATCTGGTTGCCGTCCCCGGAATAGTTCCCGGCCGACCGGTACTGATCGCTGTCGGGTTCGTAGAAGTCGTAGTTTGCTCGGTCGGCTGCTTCGTGCCAGGTAGCGGCAAACCGGTCCGACTCCATCACTCGAGCTTGGCGGCCCACGCCACGTTGGGCAAGTCGGGCTCGGTAGACCACACGCGGCAGCGATCGATCGAAAACGAACGTTTCCGGGCGCCTGCCCCGGGCGCCGTCGTGCCGATACCGGACGGGCGTCATGGACCAGCCGAGTCGCAGTTATGCGCTCAACGGAGCTTTCGTCAGCCGCAGACGTACTCGGGCGGCGGTGCAGGGCGGAATGTGGCTACGGGTCCGAGGCCTTCGATGGAGTACTCGATCGTGTCTGGTGCGAGCCGGTGGATGCGGCCGTAGACGTAGCCTTCCGGCCCGTCAGCGATCTGCACTGGCCTGAACGGCCAATCGGGTGGCGTGGGACTCGGGAGCGGTGAGTCAGGTTCCCAGAGCTGGTCGTCGATGTACATCCCGCCGCAGCCGCCGAGCCCAAGTGGGTATCGGCGCTCGTCGCCCACGTTGAACGGTTGCTCGTAGTCGTACAGCGGGACGGGGATGGTTGGAGCGGCGTAGTCGGGGTTGTCGATGACAGGCGGTGGGGAGCCGGCGGTCCATCTCGTGATCTGAATCTGTGGGCCCTGATAGCTGGCCGCAAGGAGCACGATCTCGCCGTCCGGGCCTGTGGTCAGCAGCATTGGATCGCCTCGGACGTTGTCGGTCGCGGGGAATCCTGCAACGTCGTGCCAGGTCATGCCGTCCTCGGTTGCCAGGAGTGCCGTTTCCGGCTGCTGACAGGTGGCGACGTCGTCGTAGCAGTAGTGGACGCTGGCTCGCATCGTCCTGGTCACCAGGGTGTAGGTCCGAACCGACTGCTCGCTCGCAGCGGCGGGGTATGCCGTGACCCAGCCGTCGCCCCATGTGCCGGTATCCGGTTCGAGTTCACGCCACTCTCCTTCTGCGTCCAGAACGGTCAGTCCTCGGACGTCGAGGTGGCGGTATTCATCTCGGTAGTTGAATGGCACTGCTGCGAGCGTGTCGCCGAAGGTGAGAAAGCCTGCGATGTCGGAGGCGGCGAGGGTTGACGCTTCGACGAAGCCTCGTCCGTCGTGGTCGGATCGCCAGATCACCCAGCTGCCGAACGTGCCTTCGGGACCGTCGTTTCGTTGCGAGATCGCGAACACCGCCTCGGCAGCCTGTGTGAACCATGGCCAGTCCTCGGGTTGACGTCCCGGGAGCTCCACCGGTTGCCACGTTGTGAGGTCATCGGACCACGCTGCAACGGACCGTGGCTGGCCGGCCCACCGATCGTCCACGGTCTCGACCAGCACCCCGTGGTCCGTGGCGATGATCCGATCGACGCGGTTGGCGTCCGAGGTGAAGAGCGGGTCGTCGATCAACGCCCAGGAAGCCCCACCATCGTCTGATCGCAGGATGAATGCCTCTTCCGTTCGGACGACGCCGAACTCGCCGGTTCCGCCGATGAGTAGCGAGCCGTCGAACTCAGCGATCGAAGAAGCGCGCAGATAGCGCTCGCAGCAGACCTCTGAGTACACGGGCTCGAACGACTTGAGATCCGCCGACCGCCAGACCGCAAAGCCACCATTCACCGAACCAGCGACCAAGTAGCCGTCAGACGTCGCGCCGATGGCTTGGACCTCGGGGACCTCGGCGGGGATGTTCGATTGCGTGGCGATGCCAGCCGTGACCAGAAC
>CAZJUC010000180.1:0-6813 GCA_964549065.1 uncultured Ilumatobacteraceae bacterium | reverse complement strand
AGTCTCCTCCACACCGTCCGGAACGGTCTTCACATCATCTCTGTGACACCCCTTCTCTACGGTTCGAGGCATGGAAGTTGGTGGGGTGATCGGCTCGGTAGCGTCACCGTCGATGAGTACGTCCGTGAGCGCTGGTGACCTGCCTGCCGGTGACCTGCTGCGCCCGCACGCCGAGCATCAGTACGCCCACGAACTGTCGGCGCTCGTGTCGCTCGACGATCGCGAACGTCCGCCGGGCTGGAGGCTGTCGCCGTGGGCCGTCGTGCGATACCTGCTCGGTGGCGCACTCTCCGACGGCACGGTGATCTCACCGAAGTACGTCGGCCAGCAGCGGCTGATCGAGATCGCCGTCGCCACGCTCGCCACCGACCGGGCACTGCTGCTGCTCGGCGTGCCCGGCACCGCGAAGACCTGGGTCAGCGAGCACCTCGCAGCGGCCATCAGCGGCGACTCGACCCTGCTCGTGCAGGGCACCGCGGGCACCACCGAGGAGACGTTGCGGTACGGCTGGAACTACGCCCGCCTGCTCGCCGAGGGCCCCAGCACCGCAGCGCTCGTCCCCGGCCCGATCTATCGGGGGATGCAACGCGGTGCGCTCGTGCGCGTCGAGGAACTCACCCGCATGCCACCCGAGGTGCAGGACGCGCTCGTCACCGTGCTGTCCGAGAAGGTGCTGCCGGTGCCCGAACTCGACACCGAGGTGGCAGCGGTGCGCGGGTTCAACGTCATCGCCACCGCCAACGATCGAGACCGCGGCGTCAACGACCTCTCGAGCGCGCTGCGGCGCCGGTTCAACACCGTCGTGCTGCCGCTGCCGGCCACGATCGACGAAGAGATCGCCATCGTCAGCCGGCGCGTGGGGGAACTCGGTGTGGCCCTCGCCCTGCCGGAGGTGCCCGCGGCTGCCGACGAGATCCGTCGTGTCGTCACCGTGTTCCGCGAGCTGCGCTCGGGACTCACCGAGGACGAACGCAACAGCGTCAAGATCCCCACCGGCACCCTGTCCACCGCCGAGGCGATCTCGGTCGTCACCAACGGGATCGCACTGGCCGCACACTTCGGCGACGGCGAACTGCGCTCGAACGATGTCGCCGCCGGGATCATCGGTGCCGTGGTGAGCGATCCGGTGCACGACGCAGTTGCATGGCGCGAGTACCTCGAAGCCGTCGTGCGCGAACGTCCCGGATGGGACGACTTCTACGACGCCTGCCGCTCGCTCGACACGTGACCCACCAGCAAACGGCGGATGCCCTGTCGAGATGAGCATCCACCTGCTGGGCATCCGTCACCACGGTCCGGGATCTGCCCGTTCGGTGCTGACCGCGCTGGACGAGCTGCGCCCCGGCATCGTGCTCGTCGAAGTCCCTGCCGACGTCGAGGCAGCCCTGCGGTGGGTGGGCGAGCCCGGTCTCGAGCCGCCGGTGGCGCTGCTCACCTACGTGCCCGCCGAGCCGGGACGGGCGGCCTTCGCGCCGTTCGCTGCGTTCAGCCCCGAGTGGCAGGCGATCCGTTGGGCGAACGAGCACAGCGTCGAAGTCCGGGCGATCGACCTCCCGCTCGCGGTGACCCTCGCCGGCGCGGACGACGATGCAGCACCGGGGTTCGTCGCCGAGCACGCTCCTCCCGATCCGCTGCGGGAGCTGGCTGCGGCCGCCGGCGACCCCGACCCCGAACGATGGTGGGAGGACGTCATCGAGCACCGCGGCGACGGTGCGCCGGCATTCGATGCCGTCGCCGAAGCGATGGGCGCCGCTCGCGCCGGTTTCGTGCCGTCGCAGCGGGAGCTGCAACGCGAGGCGCACATGCGCCGAGCGATCCGGGCCGCTCGCCGGGCCGGTCACGACGAGATCGTGGTCGTGTGCGGCGCCTGGCACGTCCCGGCCCTCGCCCTCGACGACGCCGCCACACCGAACGTCTCCACCGACACCGCAACCCTGCGCGGCCTGCCCAAGGTCAAGACGGCAGTGGCGTGGGTGCCATGGACCCATCGTCGCCTCGCCGCAGGCTCCGGCTACGCCGCCGGCGTCGACAGTCCTGGCTGGTACCGCCACGTGTTCGACCATCCCGGCAGCGACGGGGTGGCCCGTTTCTTCGTCGACGCCGCTCGCCTCGTGCGCGGGCGTGGCGGCAGCGCCTCTCCCGACCACCTGATCGCCGGCACCCGTCTCGCCGAGTCGTTGGCAGCGATGCGCGGTCGCCCGCGGGTCGGGCTCGCCGAGGTCCTCGATGCCGCCGATGCCGTCATGGGTGGCCTCGACCTCGTACGACGCGAACTGGTCGTCGGCGACGAACTCGGCGCGGTGCCGGAGTCGGCGCCCCAGGTGCCGCTCGCCCGCGATGTCGCCAAGGCGCAGAAGTCGGCCCGTCTGGCGCCGCGAGCCGAAACCGCCGTGGTCGAGATCGACCTGCGGACACCGACGGGCCTGCGCAAGTCGCACCTGCTCCACCGCCTCGACGCGCTCGGTGTGGCATGGGGGACGGTGATCGACGGGCGTGGATCGTCGGGAACGTTCCGCGAGACCTGGCAGCTGCGGTGGGATCCGGAACTGTCGGTTCGTCTCATCGAGCAGGCCGGCTACGGCACCACGCTCGAATCGGCGTCGACGGCGCGTCTGCTCGAACGGTCGGCCGCGAGCAGCGGCATCGTGGAACTCGTCGGCATCATCGCCTCGGCACTCTTCGCCGAGCTGCCACGGGCGGTCGAGCCCACCGTCGAGCGTCTCGCCGGAAGGGCAGCGACCGACCCCGACGTCGGCCGCCTGCTCGACGCCCTGCCGTCGCTCGCCGCTGCGCTGCGCTACGGCGACGTCCGCTCCACCGATGGCGACGCGCTTCGTGGGGTGGTCGACGGCATCGTCGTGCGCATCCTCGCCGGGGTGGTCGCGTCGGCACGCTCGCTCGACGACGACGGCGCAGCGGTGATGGTCGAACGTCTCGCCGGGTTGCAAGGGGCGCTCGCCGTGCTCGATCACCCAGCCCGCCGGCACGGGCTGCCGATCGTGCTGGTCGAACTGGCCACCGGTGCCGGGCACGGACTGGTGCAAGGGCGTGCCACGCGCCTGCTGCACGACGCCGGCGTGTGGTCGGTTGCCGCGGTGCAGCGCCGTCTGTCCCAGGCGCTGTCGCCGGGAACCCCGCCGGCGACCGGTGCCGCGTTCGTCGAAGGTTTCCTGGCGGGGTCGGGTTCGGTGCTGATCCACGACGCCGACCTGCTCGCCGTACTCGACGGCTGGGTGTCGTCGCTGCGATCCGAGGCGTTCGACGACGTCGTCGCGCTGCTGCGCCGGACGTTCGGCTCGTTCGAGGCGGCCGAGCGTCGCCAGCTCATGCTGTTGCTGATGGGCTCGGGTGTCGAACGCCCGGACGGTTTCGGTACCGACGTCGACCCGACCCGAGCCGCTGCAGCGCTGGTCACCGTGCGTCGGATGCTCGGCCTCGTCGGTGAGTTGGCGCCGTCGTGAACGGGCACGTGCCCACGGTGTCCGAGATCGAGCGGCGTCGACGCTGGCGCCTCCTGCTCGGCGCGGCCGTCGACGACGTGTGGACCGATGCCGAACGTCGGGCAGTCGGCGATGCATCCACCGCTCGGGGCGCCACCGACGGCGCGTCGGACGGCGCTGGTCACGACGCCGGCGGAGACGACACCGGACGGGGTGAGGGCGGCCACGGTCCGGGCGAGCACGGCGCCGCGGCTCGGCCGGGGGCAGGGCTGAGCATCGACGACCGACGCATCGACGCCGCGCTCGGTGCCCTGTACGACCGTGGCGAGGCCGGAACGAGGAGCGCAGGTCGTGCTGGTGGATTGGGCAGGTCGAAACCGTCGGTGATGCGGTGGCTCGGCGACATCCGCAGGTACTTCCCGACACCGGTGGTCCAGATCCTCCAGCGCGACGCCGTCGAACGCCTCGACCTGCGTCAACTCCTCCTCGAGCCCGAGCTGTTGGCACACGTCGAACCCGACATCCACCTCGTCACACTCCTCGTCGAACTCAACCGTCACCTTCCCGACGAGACCCGGGCCACCGCCCGGCAGGTGATCGCCCAGGTTCTCGCCGACCTCGAACGGCGCCTGGTCGACCACACCCGCCAGGCGGTACGCGGGGCGTTGTCGCGTTCGGCGCGCACCCGCCGCCCGCGGCCCGGCGACATCGACTGGCCGACCACGATCGCTGCCAATCTGCGCCACTGGATCCCCGAGCATCGCACGGTCGTGCCGGAACGGCTCGTCGGCCACGGACGTCGCCAGCGCAGCCTCGCCCGCGACGTGGTCATCGCCGTCGACCAGTCCGGCTCGATGGCCGACAGCGTGGTGTACGCCTCGCTGTTCGGCGGGGTGCTCGCACAGCTCCCGGCGTTGCGGACGTCGTTCGTGGCGTTCGACACGGCGGTCACCGACCTCACCACACACCTGCACGACCCGGTCGAGGTGCTGTTCGGCGTGCAGCTCGGTGGCGGCACCGACATCGCCAACGCTCTGACCTACTGTCAACGGCTGATCGAACGACCACGCGAGAGTGTGCTGTTCCTCGTCAGCGACCTCTACGAAGGCGGCAACGCCGAGGCGATGCGTCGTCGGGTGCGTGAGCTGGTCGAGTCCGGGGTGGAGGTCGTCGTGCTGCTGGCCCTGAGCGACGAGGGCACCCCGGCGCACGACCACGATCACGCCGCTGCGCTCACCGCATTGGGGGCCACGGTGTTGTCGTCGACGCCCGACGAGTTCCCGGCGATCCTCGCCGAGGCGCTGCGCTGAGCCGGCCCGGCTACGGCTCGCCCCGGTGTGGCTGCAGACGAAATCTTGACCCGGACAGCACCCGGAACGACGGATTCTGCCTGGTCAGCACCGGTACCGTGAGGTTTCATGGACACCCATCGTGGACGCCGCACCCGCCGGGCGCGGGCGGTCGGAGTCGGCGTGGCGCTGACGCTTGCCGTGGCCGGTTGCAGCTGGACGACGGTGGACGACTCGGCATCGGGTGGGATGCGGCCGGTGCCGACCGTGCCGACCGTGCCAGCTCCCGGCGAGGAGGTCGTGGTCGAGACCGCCGCGGTTCCTGTACCGGTGACCGCCGAAGTCGTCGGGGACCCGCGACCCGACCCCGACAGCGCCGAGACGCTGCCGCCACTGCCCGAGATGCCGGAGTTCGACACGTGTGTGCGCCTCGCCGACCATGAGGTCGCCGAACGATTCGGGACCGCAACGGGCGTCGGCATCGCAACGGCCGAGTCGATCGTCGACGGCGGATGCCGGTTCTCGGCGGGCGGAGGTGTCGTCGAGGTCCACTACCTCTCCGAGGACCTCCTCGAGTCCGACTGGTTCCGTCGTGACGGCATCGAACCGGTCGGTGACGTCATCGCTGACGCCGTTGGCATCGCGGCGTTCACGTCGCCGAGCTCCGACGAGGGGGTCGGCTACACGATTGCACTCGTGAGCCGCCGCCAAGGTGCGGTGATCGCCGTTGCCGGAACGCCCGACGACCGCGCCGTGGCCGTGGAACTCGCGAACCTCGTCGAGAGCTCGACCTGATGCCGACCTGATGCCGATCTGACGTCGACCTGACCCGGGTCACCACCGTCCGCCCGACCGGTACGGGCGCCGACACGAACACCGGGACGGATGGGGTCGTCGGAGGTGTCGGGGCGCTAGCGTTCGATCACCATGGGTCAGTTGGTCGCCGTCACCGAGAAGCCGAGTTCGACACGTGGGGTCGTGCGCTTCGAGATCAATCGCAGTCTGTCCGGCATGGGCCACGAGCACTTCGCCTCGGTCGCCGACGCGTGGGGCAACACGCCGTCCGACGAACTCGCACGCCGGATGTTCGCCACCGGCCAGGTCGATGCGGTGCACGTGTACAGCAACATCATCACCGTCGACATCGAACGAGGCCACGACTCCGCGGGCCTGGCCGACATCATCCGCGAGCTCTACCAGTACTGGAAGCCGGGCGTCGAGCCGCCGAGCTTCGAGGACCTGCAACCCGACGAGCCCGAAGCGGCGTCGAGTGGTGGCGACGACGCCGGCGGTGGGGAACTCTCCGAAGCGGTCAAACGGGTCCCCGCTCACCTACTCGATCGTGGACGCCAGGCGCGCGAGCGCTGGAACGCCAAGCAGGGCTGAGACCGCCTCGCGCTACTCGTGGCGAGCAGGGTTGGGCGCGCCCGGGTGCACTGGCTCTAGCGTCGGACCGCCAGTGATGGCAGGGGAGCCCACATGACCGACGCCGTACTCACGCTGCAAGAAGCCGCCGACGAACTCGGTGTCCACTACATGACCGCGTACCGGTACGTGCGCCTCGGTGTGATGGATGCAGCGAAATCCGGTGGGGTGTGGCAGGTGCAGCGTTCGGCACTCGAGCGGTTCCGTGAGCAGGCGGCCGAGGCATCGACCGGTCCGTCCGGCAAGGGTGGCGCCCGCAATCGCAAGGCGCCGTGGTCGTCCCGGCTCGAATCGCGGCTGGTTGCCGGTGATGCCCCCGGCAGTTGGAGCGTGATCGAAGCCGCGATGTCGGCGGGCGCCGAACTCGACGAGATCTACCTCGACGTGCTGACCCCGGCGATGGTGCGCATCGGCGAGCGTTGGGCAGCCGGTGAGCTCGACATCTCGGTCGAACACCGCGCCACCGGCATCGCGATGCGGATCGTCGGTCGGATCGGCCCCCGATTCACCCGGCGTGGCCGCACCAGAGGGGTGGTGGTGCTCGGTGCGCCGTCGGGCGAGTTCCATGCATTGCCGGTGGCGATGCTCGGTGACCTGCTGCGTCTGCGGGGCTGGGAGGTGTCCGACTTCGGTGTCGACATGCCGAGCGAGTCGATCGC
>CAZJUC010000179.1:0-6823 GCA_964549065.1 uncultured Ilumatobacteraceae bacterium | reverse complement strand
CTGCCCACGAGCGAACCGTAGCTGAACCGTGAACGATCTCGAGAATGGCTTCGAATTGCTCGTGCAGTGGCCGAGGAGTTTCAGAACAGGCGACCTCGCCGGTCTCGAAACAAACACGGCAAATAGCAGCATCCGCCAAGCCGCTGAGGAACGGCACTTTGCGAGCGGCTACCCGCTCGGGAACGTGCGACTGTCGAGCGGATCCCGATGCCGATCGGGTTCGCTTGCGCCCCGTGCCGGTTACCGATTGCTCGTTGGCGTCCGCCTTGGAGCGGTTCAACCGTTCCTGCGGCGCGGCTCGTTCGAGCGATGTGTGCCGTGCCGATCGGGTCGATCTCGCTCCGACGGTTGAACGAAGTGCGTGTCCCCGAACGCCACGTCGGGGACAGGTGTACTGCTGCGGACTAGCTTGTCTACCTTGCGCTTGCTCGTTGCCATCACCTCGGGCTTCGGCCACATCCGGCCTTCGGCCCCAATTGCTGAAGCTGCGGTTGCCCGAGGGCACGAGGTCCGCTACGTGGTGAGTTCGCGCGAGCAGCTGATGGGTGGAAACGCCCGAGGCTCTGGTGCGCTCGCCCCGGCGGAATTCACGACTGGACTCGGCTTCATGACCGACGTCGTGGTGCCTACCGACGTCACCCCGTTGCTCGACCACCTTCCAGAACCTGAGTCGGATGGCGCAGCGATGTTCCGACGGTTCTTCGTCCGTGCCGCGGCAGCCGTGCCATCCATTCGCACGCTGGCCGAGGAGTGGCGGCCCGATGTGATTCTGCGTGACACCGCCGGCCAGGATGCCTGGGCCGTTGCGGAGCTGACTGGCACGCCGCTGGCCACGTTCGACTTCGCGCCGGCGCAGTCCGGCATGCTGCAAGCCGTTGCGGCGAGCGAGATCGCGTGGTTCCGGCGCGAAATGGGTCTGCCGCCGGACCCCGGCTTGGAGCGCATGGAGGGCGAGCTCCGCATCGTTGGTGCGCCGTCGAGCTGGTTCGACGGCCACAGCGTCCCGGCGAACACCCACTTCGTGCAGCCGGTGGAGCCAGACCCGATGCCCGGTGAGTCGCTCGCATCGGTCCTCAATGGCCGGGACGAACGGCCATTGGTGTACGTGACGTTCGGAACGGCGTTCAATACCCCTGATCTGTTCCAAGAGGTCTTCGACGCACTCGCCGACGTCGAGGTCCAGGTCATTGCCACCATCGGGCTCAACAACGACATCGCCGATCTCTCTGTCCCCGGCAATGTCCGAACAGTTCCGTTCCTCTCGCAGAGCCTCATCCTCGAACATGCAGACCTCGTGGTAGCCCACGGCGGCTACGGCTCTCTCACAGGAGCCCTCCGACGAGGCCTGCCCGTTCTGAGTTTGCCGCTCGCACCGCCGGACAACCGGTTCAACGCGGCCCGACTGGTGAAACTGGGCGCAGGGCTCGCCCTCGAGCAGGAAGAACGTACGGCGGATGCGATACAGCAATCCGTCCAGCGGCTGCTCAATGAGCGCGAGTTCCGTGACCGCGCCAGAGAGATCGCAGAGGAGATCGCTTCACTCCCGCCAGTCGATCATGCGGCCGAGCTCCTCGAGCGACTCGCGGCCCGAACGGACTGACCCAGTCGGTCGCAGGTTGCTCGACCGTCCCATCACGCCGGCTCGGAGCCACGCAGATCGCAATCAGCAGAGGGCCGACAGACCCACACGGGACCGGAACCATGCGCCTTGGCGGAGACCTCCGGACCTCGGCGTCGTCGTCAGCCGCAACGGCTTCGCAGGCCGCCCGGGAACGGCACGACTGGGAACGGCGGAGTGCTCGAGAATGCGCGTCGAACTTCGCTGATGTCTGGTGTTGCCCGATGTCGATCGTCGTGCCGGGTCTCGTGCGTGGACATGCCGGTGGTTGCGTCCCTCGGTGTCGATAGATGCTCGACGTCTACCGTGGTGGCGTGACGAACCAGCCGATCCGGTACCTGTCGGCAGACGAGGACAGCGCCCGGTGGCTCGACTTCAATTTCCGCGACGGCGACATTGTCATCAGCGCCCGTTCCAAGTCCGGAACCACCTGGGTTCAGATGATTTGTGCGCTGCTGATTTTCGACACGCCGGATCTCCCGCGGCCACTTGCGGAGCTGTCGCCGTGGCTCGATTGGCTCGTCCTGTCGAAGGACGATCTTTTCGAAGATCTTGGGGCGCAATCCCACCGCCGATTCATGAAGACACATACGCCGCTGGACGGGCTTCCTGACAATGACGGAGTCACGTACATCGTCGTTGCCCGGCACCTACTCGACGCCGCCGTGTCGCTCTACCACCAGAGCCGCAACATCAACCGCCGACGCATCGCTGAGCTGACCGGCAATCCCGACCTCGCGAGACTCAAGCAGCTGCCACGCTCGACGAGTGGCTCCGAAGCTGGATCGAATCAGATGCGACCGCACAGGATGACCTTGATTCATTGAACGGCGTGTTCCATCACCTCACCAATGCATGGAGCCGCCGGAACGAGTCCAACATCGCGCTCGTGCACTACGCCGATCTTCTCCACGACCTCAACGGTGAGATGCAGCGGCTCGCAGCTCTGCTCGGGATCGAGCGAGTTGTGCGTTACGGCCCTCGCCGGCGCTCAATATCGGTCCATCCTCAACGGCCGGGAACTCGTGCCTGTGGTCATTCCTGATCCAACCGAGCGAGGATGTCGTGAATCTCCTGGGAGTCGTCCCACACGCGGTTGGGATCGAGGGTCGACGGCCAGATGTGGGCGTACACGACACGAACCCCAACCAGGTCAGCGACGACATCAGCCGGGACCGTATCCGGCTCGAAGTCGTTCGCCAGGTTGCCGGCGTGGACCCGATCAGCACTCGATGGCTACCGGCTCGACGGCTCTCACCTCGTGAGCTGGCACGTCCTGGTCCGGCGGCGCCGCTGACGAAGTTGACTCCGTCGCCGTGTCGCTCCAGGGCGCGGCGTCGTCAGACCCGGAACAGGCAGCGAGGGAGGTCTGAGTAGCAACACTGCGCCGACGAACCGCGCCTGGCTCCTGTCATCGGCCGATCAACGCACACGACCCGCAACGACCGAAGGCTACAGCCCACCCGCTGTGGCAGACTCGTCTGCCGTGAGCGACCCGCTGCCGCCGATCCGCTACACCCAGGCCGGCGACGTCGACATCGCCTACCGGGTGGTGGGTGACGGGCCGATCGACCTGGTGTGGGTGCCAGGGCTGATCAGCAATCTCGAGATCGAGTGGGAGGATCACGTCAAGGGCGATCTCTACCAGCGGCTGGCGGGCTTCAGCCGGCTGATCACCTTCGACAAGCGGGGCATGGGCCTATCGGATCGCAGCGTGGGAGCGCCAACGCTCGAGGAACGGATGGACGACGTGCGGGCCGTGATGGACGCCGTCGGTTCGGAGCGGGCCGCGCTGATCGGCAACTCCGAGGGCGGGTTCATGACCCAGCTGTTCGCTGCGACGTATCCGGAGCGCACCGCCGCTCTGATCCTGTTCGGCACGGGTCCCCGATCGGAGCCGGCGCCCGACTACCCCATCGCGTCGGCGATGGAGGGGGTCCGTCGCATCGTCGAGAACGGCTGGGGTACCGGAAGCTCGGCCGAGATCTTTGCCTCGACGCTGAAGGACCATCCGCTGGTGCGGGAGACACTCGGCCGAATCGAGCGAGCCGCAGGGAGTCCGCGGACCATCATGGCCATCGTCGACGCGGTCACCAGGGGCGATGTTCGATCGGCGGCACCCATGATCTCGGCACCGACGCTGGTGGTGCACTGTCGCGACGACAAGGTCATCCCGCTCGAGGCGAGCCAGTGGCTCGTCGACCACATCGAGGGCGCGCAGTACGTCGAAATCGATGGCGAGCACGTCGTCTACGACACCGGTCGTTTCGTCGAGGAGGTCGAGGCGTTCCTCACCGGCGATCGCCCGGCGGCGCCCGTGGAGCGGGTGCTGTCGACGGTGATGTTCTCCGACATCGTCGGCTCGACCGAGAAGGCGGCGGCGATGGGTGATCGGCAGTGGCGCGAGCTGCTCGATCAGCACGATCGGCTGGTCGAACGGGAGGTCGCCCAGGCCGGAGGGCGGCTCATCAAGTCGACCGGCGACGGCGTGCTGGCCACCTTCGACGGCCCGGCCCGGGGCGTCACCTGTGGGCGGCGGCTGCACCAGGCGATGGCGACGATCGGGATCGACCTGCGGGTGGGTCTGCACACGGGCGAGATCGAGTTGCGAGGCGACGACATCGGCGGCATCGGGGTGCACATCGGGGCCCGGGTGTCGGGGCTGGCCGACACGGGTGAGGTGCTGGTATCGCGCACGATCACCGATCTGGTCGCCGGTTCCGGTCTCGAGTTCGAGGATCGGGGCGAGCACGACCTCAAGGGTGTGCCTGGGAGCTGGCAGCTCTACGCGTTGCGTTCATAGCCGGGCCGGATGTACCACGAATGTCGCTACGAGGACCAACCGGAGGACGGCACGGGCATCGAGAACGCGCGGGAAGCGGGTCGGTTGGGGGAGGCGCAGCCCACCCGAGCGCGGTTGTCATGATCGCCGATGACCTGCAGAAACGTTGTCGAAATCACAACGAGTGGACCTGAAGGGACGGCTTTCAAACCCAATCGACATCGCGGAAACCGTTGCGGCACAAGGGTCAGAGCGAATCGACAGCTCCGGCAAGGGCGTCGAAACCGCACGCAGATCGGCACCTCGGCGGAGCGCAGCGGCGCCGCGACCTGCTCGATATTGGTGCACTCACCCGCAGTCGGTAGCGATGCTGAGTGCCGCGCAGATCTCGCTCATCCGCGTGCTGCTCAACGTTCCAAGGCGCTCAACGAGCACGCCGACCGAGACCGACTCCACGGAGTCAAGATTGACCGCGCTCCTGCGCCCGATCGGGTCATCGCCGGGTTCGAGAACGACCTCGCTCGGCAAGCCCCGAATCGTGGTCGTGCATGGCGCCACCAACGCCCGGCGCAGACGCGGGATCGCGGCATCGCGGGAGAGCACGACTACTGGCCGTCGACCAATCTCGGGCGGTTCACACCACCACAGCTCGCCTCGTCTCGGGATGTCCGTCATGTCACTGCAGCAGCGCTTCGGAACGAGTCGAGGTCGCCCCATTCGTCAGCCTCGTCGATCGGGTGGTCGGCGTAGGCGACCGCGTATGCCTCGTCGATCTCTGCGGCTCGGTGCCGTGCGAGCAGCGCTGTCAACGCGTCATCGATGAGTTCGGCGTCAGTTGCGCCTGCTCGGGTTCGTCGAGCGTCTGCGAGCAAGTCGGCGTCAACGGTCGTGCTGATCCGAGTGCGAGCCATGCCATGATCATGCCACTCATGTGGCACGATCACAAGTCGGCTCGCATGGTGAACGAGTGTCGAAGCGCGCGTCGACCGCTCCAAGGTCACTCAACTCTGCCCACGCCGATCAGAACGTGCAGACCCGCAAAGCGAGGGATCCATCCGGTATCGGCACGTATCTGAACGGTGCCAACTGGCAAACCCGCTCTGTATTGGCCGGTGCTACATGCGGTGGGCGATGGCGGTGACTCCTGGGAGGCCGTCGAAGGATCGGCGGTCTGCGTTAATGCGCAGGCGGACAGGTCGGTGAGGCGTCCCTGCCTCGGTCGTCTCGAGCGGTCGGCGGGTGACTCGTGGTGCTGCTTTGAGCGGCAGCCAGCAGGTCGTAGATCCTCAGCCTGTATGGCGGACATCCTTGGGCGCCTGAGCAGGGGCTTCGCCGAGAATACACGGCGTTCGTGCCTCATGCGTGCCTCACCCGCTGAGGCACGAAGCTGCGCGGTGGCCGCTCAAGGTGGGAGCGCGTACCATCCCTGACCTGGGGTTTCGCGTGGAGTGGACGACGGGAATCGAACCCGCATCATCAGCTTGGAAGTAGGTCGAAGCTGATTCGGCGTGCGGCGCCGTGACCTGCCGAAACGTGCTGTGAGCAGGCGGTATGTCGGATGTTTCGCCATCCAGACTATCCCGTGTTGTCCGCTGTGTCCGGCTGGTGTCGGCCGTTCCAGGCACGCTGTAGGCACGACCGCTCGGCAGTGCTGCGGGCGGGCGTCCTACGAGCCGGGCTACGTCGTGGCGTCCGTGCCGAGGAGCAAGCGGGCGGCGTACTCCGGGTAGTCGGATACCACCGTGACACTCGTGGAGTTCGGCTCCGAACCGTTGGCGTAGCAGTACCCGACGAATACCGGGACACCCATCTCTAGCGCGACCTCACGGCTGAGCGGCGCGGGCCGTGGCGACGCGCTTCGTTGCACGAACGTGAACCGCCCCTCCGTGACGTGTACTAGCGCCACTCCGTGACTCTTGGCGAACTCCAGCGCGCCTCGCTGGAACTGCGCCGTCGAGACGATGACGCCCTTATGCGCCCCGACACTTCGGATCTTCGATTCGAGCACTTGGACGACCTCGCGCTTGATCGGGTGGCGGTGGTGCTTCGCCTCGACGAGTACGAGGAAGTCCATTCCAAGCAATCGGTAGCGAACCGTGGCGTCGAAGTCGTATGAGCCGTCCGGCGCGGCGACGACCTCGTGCAACTTGATGTCGAGGCTGTCTACTTCGGGCGCCGTCTGTTGGAGAACATCAACGACGAACTGCTCGAACTCGTCCGCCGACATGTCAGCCGGGGGGTACGAGTGGAGGATCACCTCATCGTCGGGCATGGGCCGTGGTTGCTTCAAGCGACCTGGATTGCGTCCTTGAGGCGCTTCGGCACCTCGTCCGGGAACGACACGACCAAGTGTCGGTCGAGGGCCGTGGCGACGCGGGCGAGTGTGTCGAGGCGGGGGCGGCCGCCTCCGCCTTCCTCGAGCC
>CAZJUC010000178.1:0-7020 GCA_964549065.1 uncultured Ilumatobacteraceae bacterium | reverse complement strand
CCGGTCGGCTTCAGGATGAGCGGGTTGATCTCGGCGAGGTCGCAGTCGCCCTCGGTGAAGCAGCGGTACAGCTTCACGAGGATGTCGGCGGCACCGTCGAGGGCACGCTCGGGCAGCTTCGCGTCGACACACGCCTGGCGGGCGGTCGCCTGGTCGAGGCCGTCGACCGGATCGATGTGCAGCTTCACGATCGCGTCGGGATTCGACTCCGCAACCGCTTCGATCTCGACGCCGCCTTCGGCGGACAGCATCAGCAGATGCTTCTTCGCGGCGCGGTCGAGGGTGAACGACGCGTAGTACTCCTCGTCGATGTCGGAGGCCTTCTCGACCCAGAGCCGACGCACGACGTGCCCCTTGATGTCCATACCGAGGATGTTGCCGGCGTGCTCGCGCACCTCGGCTTCGTTGTCGGCGAGCTTGATCCCACCGGCCTTGCCACGTCCACCGACCTGCACCTGCGCCTTGACGACGACGGGGTAGCCGGCCTGGTTCGCCTCCTTCACCGCCTCGTCGACGGTGTCGGCCGGCCCGCCCGGACTGACCGGGATGTCATAGCGGGCGAAGTACTGCTTGCCCTGGTATTCGAAGAGGTCCACGTCGGGGTCACTCGCTTTCTGGTTGCGTACTGGGGTCGGACCGTTGCGGCGGTCAGTCGGATTCGGATTCGTCGAGTGCCGACTCGAGCCACTGGCCGATCGCCTTGAGCGACGAGCCGGGGCCGAAGATCTCGGCGACACCTTGTTCGCGCAACGCCCGAGCGTCGGCGTCGGGGATGACACCGCCACCGAACACGAGGACGTCACCGAGGTCACGGCTGCGGAGTTCGTCCATCACCCGGGGAAACAAGGTGAGGTGCGCGCCGGACAGCAGCGAGAGGCCGACACCGTCCGCGTCCTCCTGGAGAACGGTCTCGGCGATCTGCTCGGGCGTCTGGTGCAGACCGGTGTAGATGACCTCGAAGCCGTGGTCACGCAGCGCGCGGGTGATGGTCTTCGCGCCACGGTCGTGGCCATCGAGTCCGGGCTTCGCCACGACGATGCGATACGTGCGTCTCACGAAGCATGAACCATAGGGCAAGTTCCTGCGACGCGCCGAAACGACGGTCGACCCATCGAACCGACTCGTCCCATGTTTTCGGAGCGACTTCTCCGGCACACTGGGAGCAATGTCGAAAGCGGCTGCGAGGCGACCGATCAAACTGAAGTCCCCGCTCGCGCGCGCAGTGGTCCCGGTACTGGGCGGCATCGTGTTCCTGGTGCTGCTGACACTGATCACGTGGGGCATCGCGGCGTGGATCTCCGGCGGTGGAGCGGCCGTGACCGACCAGCTGGCTCCGGGCCGTTTCGAGGTCGGGTCGGTGCAGACCGCCGCGCGGATCGTCGAGGAGGACGGCCCGATCATCTTCCCCGGCCTCGACACCACCACGGGCGAACGCACGCTCGTGCTCGACCATCAGGGCGACGACCCGACCCGCGGCTGGCGCATCTACTACGCCTATCCGATCGACCGGCCGGACTGCCCGGTCGATCAGGTGGTCGGTACCCGCGAGTTCGTCGACTGCGACGGCGCCACGATCACCGTCGACGATCTCTCACCCCCGGAATCCGGCGTGTTCCCCGTGGTCGAGAACCAGCGCATCCTCTACATCGATCTGGTCGGCGTCACCACTCCGACGCCCGACACCACCACCGGCTGACGCCGGCAGCGACCGCGCCGGTTCAGCCGACGGCCAACGCGTCGACGAGACGCTCGGCGAAGATCTCGGAGTGCTGGTCGAGCTTGCTGCGGCTCATCGCGAGCCCACCGATCACGTAGGCGCCCGTGTCGCCCAGGGCGCGGTCGAGCTTGTCGAGTGACGACCCGGGGTCGAGGGCGAACGTGCAGAATCCCGCCGCCCGCTTGCCCCGCATGGTGGGCAGATTGGCGATGTTCGACAACGCCCACGGCGCCTGGCCGAAGAGGAACGCGCCGTGCACCCAGGTGCCGACGAGGACCAGGTCGGCCTGCTGGATCGAGGCATGGTCGGGCTGCTTCACCTTCGACAGTCCGGTGATGGTCCAACGCTCCTGCGCGAGCAGGTCGGCGACCTTCTCGGCTGCCGTCCACGTGTTCCCCGTCAAGCTCTCGACCAACAATGCTGCCTTCACGCCGGAGATTCTTGCAGGTCGGCCACCACCGCACAGGATCTCGTCACCATGTGACGCGATCGCATCCCTCGTGGTCGGCGGGTTCCACCTGGAACGTGCCGTGGACGATGCCGTGTCGGTCGACGAGACACTGCCGGGCAGCGTCGAGCACCGCGTGCGATCCCGTGCCGGGCGAGGTGACCAGATGGGCCGTTGCAGCATCCATTTCGGACGTGAGCGTCCAGACGTGGAGATCGTGCACGTCGACGACGCCGTCGATCGCTGCGAGGTCGTCCGCCAGTCGATCGAGGTCGACGTGATCGGGTGCGGCCTGGAGCAGGATCGCGCCTGCCCGGCGACCGAGTCGCCAGGCTCGGGGCAAGATCCAGATCCCGATCGCCACGCCGACCACTGCATCGACCCAGGTCCACCCGAAGACGGTGAGCAGCACACCGGCGACGACCACCCCGACCGATCCGACCGTGTCGGCGAGCACCTCGAGGTACGCGCCTTCCACGTTGAGCGACTCCTTCGCTCCGGCGCGCAGCAACGCGAAGGCGACGAGGTTGACGACCAGGCCGAGCACCGCGACGACGAGCATCGGCGTGCCCAGCACCTCCGGCTCGGTACCGATACGGCGAATCGCTTCGACGACCACCCATCCGGCCACGCCGAACAACAGCAGTGCATTGACGAAGGCGGCGAGAATCTCGAGGCGGTACAGCCCGAAGGTGTGCTTCGACGCGGCGGTCGACCGGCGCTGCTCGAAGCCGGTTGCGAGGCTGATCGCCGCGAGCGCCATGCCGATGCCGATCACGTCGGTGAGCATGTGACCGGCGTCGGACAGCAACGCCAGCGAGTTCGTCGCCAGCGCGGCGACCAGCTGGACGACGAAGAAGACGGCGATGACGGCAAAAGCGCCGATCAGCCGACCCCGGTGACGCTCTCCTGCTCGCGCCAGCCCGAGCCCGTGATCGTGGTCGTGGTGCGACGAGGAAGCCATGGTTCCATTCTCATGTATTGAGAATGGAAGGGCAACCCGAGTCGGTCACCCGGTGACGGGAATCTGCACCTCGAACACGACCTGGTCGAACTCGCCGTAGCGGGCGACGACCTCGAACGTCCACAATCCGGCGACCGGCAGGTTCACGTTCGCTCCGACCACATGGTTCACCCCGGCCGGAAAGGTCTCGATGTCGAACGGCGGGATGTCCTGGGCCGGGAGTTCCGCAGTGACGGAGATCTCGTCGGCTCGATCGAGCGCTCCCGACGGCGAGGTGAGGTACACGTGGAGCTCGGTGCCGCCGGTGACCGCTGGCTCGAGTTCGATCTGCGCCACGCGTTCTCCGACGACGGCCGACACCGAGACGATCTCAGCAGTGTCGATCGGCGGCGGCGAGTTCACCAGGCCGGCGGTGGCCCCGAGAACGAGGACGATGCCCGCCACCTCGAAGCCCACCGACCGTCGCACCAGCGAGCTCGCGTCGTCGCCTCGCATGTGCACGGTCCGACGGGTGAACGCGGCAAGGCCCACCACCAGCACGACGAGCACCAACTTGATCACCAACCACCTGCCGTAGCTCGAGTCGGTGATGCCCGACAGCGAACCGAGCTGTCGCCAGGCGTTGGCCGTGCCGCTGGCCGCGAGAGCCACCACCGACCCGAGCGCCCACGGCGAGAAGCGGGTGACCGTCATCCAGAACTGTCCGGGCGGCGGAGCCAGCAACACCACGGCGAGGCCACCGAACCACACCGACATCGCAACGAGGTGCACGAGGGTCGAGACGAACCCGAGCACGACGGCATCGCCCGAGATGGCATGGCCCCCGGCAGCCAGAACGCCGAGCACGCCGAGGCCCAGGGTCGCGACGACCGCAGCAGCACCGCGCACCGCCAGTCGGGAACGCAACGCGATCAACACGCTGAACAGCGCGATCACGACGAGTCGGGCCACCCACCACTGGCCCGATCGAGTGTCGGCGACATCGTCCCACGCCAGGAAGGACCCGCCGATGATGTTGGCCTGGGCGGCGATCATCCAGAGCGTGCCGACGAAGGCGACTTCGGCAGCACCGACGAGCAGGACACCGACGCGCCGTGAGCCGAGCGTCGCCGGGGTGAGCGCCACCGCGAGCACCAGTCCACCGACGAGCAGGCCCACTCCTGCGAAACTCAGGAACCGGCCGATGCCGAGCAGGATCTCGTCGGAACTGCCGTCCGCGGCGCCGTCGAAGATGCCGTCGAGTACGCCGGGCGTCACCGCTGACGGCGCCCCGACCGAGAACGTGAACGAACCGCGCACGCGGTGCGAGTCGGCCGAGACCGCCTGCCAGGCAACCACGTAGGTGCCGTCGCCGAGCGTCGCCGGCACCGAGGCACGCATCCGGTCTGCACCACCGGCCTGGTCGATCGCTCCGAGTTCGACGTCGTCGCCGTCGGCGTCGACGAGGCGGATTGCCGGCTCGATCGGGTCGACGGACTCGGTGAACTGCAGGGCGATCTCGGTGGGTGCCACCTCGAGGAGTTCCTGGTTGCCGGGGAACGACGACAGCAACTCTGCGTGAGCCGACACCGTGCCGGCGCCCGCAAGCACGCCCACCAGCACGACGATCGTCGCGATCGTGACGGCCCAGCGGCGAGCGACCGACATGAGCACGGACCAAGGGGCCATCGGCGCTCCGGCTCAGCCGGCGTCGGTGCCGGTCGCGGTCGCGGCGGCGCGGCCCTGGCGAGCGCGGTACACGACGAAGGCGCCCAAGGCGAGCACGGCGGAGACCGATGCGATGAACCCGATCGTGCCGGTGCGCGAGTTCGTCGACCCGCCGGCATCGGAGACGATGACGGGCACACTGGTCGCGGTCGGTTCGGTGGTGTCGGTCGCCGGCCCCGTCGTTTCCGGGGAAGTGGTTTCCGGCCCCGTGGTTTCCGGGGAGGTGGTTCCCGGCCCGGTGGTTTCCGGCCCGGTGGTTGCAGGTTCGGTCGGTTCGGTCACGGCGGACGTCGGCGGCATCGTTGCGACCGGGCCGGTGAGCGCCATCGCCGGCGCGGGCTCGTCGAGTTCGTCGCCGGGCTCGGCCGGGATACCGATCCAACGGATCTCGCCCACCTCGCAGCGCTGCACGAAGGGAAAGTAGATGGTGGTGTCGGGCGTGGGCGGCAACGTCATGGTCACTTCGAACGTTCCCTCGACGTCGTCTGCCAGCGGACCACCGGCGAAGCTGACGATCGTGTCGCCGTCGACCGTGTCGACCGACTCGTCCCAGCCGTCGACGGTCTCCGCAACGGCATCGGTGACACCGTCGGGCAGACGCATGTCGAGTTGCGTCGTCGGCGAACCCTCGCAGCCGTGCTCGACCGTGAAGCCCACCGTGAGACGCGAGCCGGCTCGTGCCTCGTCGGGATCGGGGTCGATGTGGGCCATCGCCGGCCCGGCGAGCGCGAGCAGGACGGTCGATGCAAGGACCGTGGAGGTGACGAAGCGACGGATCATGGCGCTCCAAGGTTACGGCCACCGGCGCGGTTCACCCGGTCGGACGGGTCCGTACACTGTGGCGATGCGCTCGCCCGTCAGGTCCGACGACTCCGACACGGCAGTTGCCCAGAGCGTGTCCGAGGATTCGTTGTCGGACGCCGCCGTGCAACGCCTCCTGCGGCTCGTGGTCGTCGTGCTGGTGATCGCCGTGGTTGCCGGCCTGTTCGCCGCAGCCGCCATCTGGGCCGTCGGCGCCGACGACGACCCACCGGCGCCGATGAACGCCGTCGACATCGGATTCCTGCAGGACATGCTCGATCATCACGACCAGGCGCTCGTGATCTCGAACCTCTACCTCGACGACAACGCCGACGGCGACGCCGGCCCGTACGCCCGCGAGGTCGTCATGTTCCAGGAGCGCGACATCGGGTGGATGGAGGACTGGCTGGCAGAGGAGGGCTACGCCCGTGGCGAGGCCGACCGGACGGCGATGATCTGGATGGACGAGCCCACGCCAGTGGCCGACATGCGCGGCATGCAGTCGCCCGAGCGGCTGCAGGAGTTGGCCGACGCCACCGGAACCGAAGCGGACCGCCTGTTCTTCGAGATCATGACCGATCACCACCTCGGTGGTGTCCACATGGCCGACCACGCAGCGGCCAACGGCGCCCGCACCGAGATCACCGACTTCGCCGAGTCGGTCTCGCGCAACCAGCGCATCGAGGTCATCGAGTACCGAGCCGCCGTCGAGCGCCTCGGCCTCGGCTGACCGAACCTTCCGCAGCCGCGCACCGGCGAGCGCCTACCGTGGCCACGGATGAGCAACGAGCGCCCCGATCCCGCCGAGCAGGCACGCCGCGACACCGATTTCTTCGCGCCGCTGGTGCCGGGGCAGTTGGGCTGTGTGTTCGATCACTCGGCGCCCGATCTCGTGCTCGGCCACATCGGTGTGACCCCGTCGCTGATCGCCGGCACCGGCTTCCTGTTCGCTCCGGCGGTCGTCGCGTTGGCCGACACCTGCGCTGCGATCGGGTGCGGGCTCAACATCGAGCCGGGCGAGTCGTTCACCACCATCGAATTCAAGTCGAACTTCCTGTCGAGTGCGACCGTCGGTCAACTCGTCGTGTGCCGCTGCACGCCGGCGCACCTCGGCCGGAGAACCCACGTGTGGGACGCCGAGCTGACCAATGCCGACACCGACCGCACGATGGCGCTGTTCCGCTGCACCCAGATGGTCCTGGTCGCACGGACGTGAACCGTTCCTGCGACTCGGCGTCGCGCCTCAGAGCTTCTTGAGGGGGGCCCAGGCGAGGGCGAGATGTTTGGTGCCGGTGCCGGGGAAGTTGACGGTGGCTTCGGCCTTCTCGCCGGCGCCGGAAATGTCGATGATCACACCCGCACCGAACGCCGGATGCTCGACGT
>CAZJUC010000177.1:0-7042 GCA_964549065.1 uncultured Ilumatobacteraceae bacterium | reverse complement strand
TCGACGGCTACTTCGGCGACGAGACCCGCCGGTCGGTGTGGGCCTACGAGAAGCTGGTGCTCGGCGCCGAGTTCGACTCGCCCTCCGGCCAGGTGACCGCCGCGATGTGGGACGACCTCCAAGAGCCCTTCGAGATCCAGCCGCGGCGGCCGAACTCCACGCCGAACCACACCGAGATCTACCTGCCCGAGCAGGTGATCGCCGTGTTCCACGACGACGAGCCCGTCTTCATCAGCCACATGTCGAGTGGCGACAACGAGGACTGGTGCGAAGAGGTCACGATCAGCCCCGGCGAGTGGAACAACCCGGGCGACGAACCGCTGGTGCGCGGCGAGTGCGGCAGGTCGATCACCCCCGGCGGCATCTTCACGTTCGACCGGCGCATCGAAGGCATCCGTCAGAGCTCGCTCGGCGGGATGTGGGACCCGGTGTACTTCAACTACGGCATCGCCGTGCACGGTGCGCTGAACGTGCCGTTGCAGCCCGCCTCTCACGGCTGCGTCCGGATCCCGCTGCCGCTCTCGCCGACGTTCCAGGACCTGACGGCGAACGGCGACCAGGTCTTCGTGTTCGACGGGGTCGAGGAGCCCGAGTTCTACGGCGCGCAGCTGCCGTACTTCAACCGCATCGACCCCGACTACTCCACCACCACGTCCTCGACGACCACCACGGTGCCACCGTCGACGACCACCCTTGCGCCGTCGACCACCGTTGCGCCGACCACCACGCCGACCGCCACGACGACCACCGTCGCAGCGACCACGACGACCACCGCTTCGCCGTCGACCACCGCTTCGCCGTCGACCACCGCGACCACCGCACCCGCCGACCCCTGACACCGCGGTTCGTCCGGTGGTGGTGGTTCGTGGCAACGTGCCCGACGTGAGTGAACACACCGCAGGTGACTACGACGAGTTCGGACTCTTCCACGAGAACATCGCCGAGTTCGGCCTCGATGTCGCAGACGTGCCCACCGTCGAACGGGTCGACACCCCGGTTCCCGACGTGGGCGGTGCCACCCGTACGGTGAGCGCGCTGCGATGGGGGAGCGGCGAGCCCGAGTACGTGCTGGTGCACGGCGGCGCACAGAACGCGCACACCTGGGACACGGTGGCGTTGGCGCTCGGGCGACCGTTGCTCGCGATCGACCTGCCGGGCCACGGGCACTCGCAGTGGCGCGACGACGGTGCCTACAGCCCGACGAGTCTGGCCGACGACGTGGCCGTCGTGGTGGCCGCGCACGCGCCGCTCGCCCGTGTGGTGGTGGGGATGTCGTTGGGTGGGCTGACGGTCATGCAACTCGCAGTCCGCCATCCGGCGTTGGTGCGTTCGCTCGTGATGGTCGACATCACCCCGGGTGTCAACGCCGCGAAGGCCAAGGCGATCACCGATTTCGTCGACGGTCCACAGGAGTTCGCGAGCTTCGACGACCTGCTCGCTCGCACGATCGAGCACAACCCGACGCGTTCGGAGTCGTCGTTGCGGCGCGGCATCCTCCACAACGCACGCCAGCAGCCGGACGGCTCGTGGCAGTGGCGGTACGACCGTGGCAGCCGTGCTCGATCACAGCAGCGGGCGTCGCCCGAGTCACCGGTCGTCGAGGAGTCCGCAGCATCGATGTCGCCGCTGTGGGACGACTTCGGGTCTGTCAGCTGTCCGATGACCCTCGTGCGTGGCTCGCTCTCGCCGGTGGTCGACGACGACGACGTCGCCGAGGCCTGTCGACGCCAGCCCGACCTCGCCGTCCACGTGGTCGACGGCGCCGGCCACAGCGTGCAAGGTGATCGCCCGGTCGAGTTGGCGGCGATCCTCGCTGCGATCCCGGGCGAGAGCCGCTGACGCCGTCCGCTGGTCAGAGCTGGGCGAGACACGAGTCG
Source organism: uncultured Ilumatobacteraceae bacterium (assembly GCA_964549065.1). Taxonomy (GTDB): domain Bacteria; phylum Actinomycetota; class Acidimicrobiia; order Acidimicrobiales; family Ilumatobacteraceae; genus Sva-07. The sequence goes on along the minus strand of CAZJUC010000177.1, from coordinate 5,165 downwards.
GTGCCGTCGATGACCCCGCCGCGGAAGGCGTCGATCTTCTCGAAGGCATTGCCGATGACGTCGTCGTCGACGCCGGCGTCACCGAGTGCCAGCACGGTCTGGATGGCCTCGTCGAGGTCGCCGGCCGAGATCCGCACCGAGTCGCGCGAGGCCAGGCGGGGCTGCGGCAGGGCGAAGTCGATCGGGGTCACCGTCTTGACCCAACCGCCCGTGAGGCAGTCGTTCAGCAGCGCCCGGTCCTCCCCGTCGAGGTCCGAGCCGACCGCGTCCTGCACTGCTTCGCTCCAGGCCGTGGCGAGGACGTAGCCCACGGCGAAGTCGCCGAGGCGTGCGTAGAGATCGAGCGCAACCGGTTCGTTGAAGAACACCTCGTTGGTGGAGGCACACCATGCCGTCCCCAGGGACAGATCGCCGCGCAGGTCGTCGCAGCGATCGCCGTCGCCGGAGCGCACCACGACGAGCTCGAGTCGGTCGCCGGTGATGTCGAGCTCCTCGCCCCAGTAGCGGTTGAGGTCTTCCGGGAGGAACCCGATCAGATCGTTCTCGCCGTAGCCGAATGCGGCGTTGCCGCCGGTGACGACGTCGCCGGCGGTGAACTGGTTGGGCATCAGCGGCAGCGGGTCGTCGAGGAGTTCGGCGCATCGACCGGGCCCCTCGTTGAAACCGACCTGGAAGGCGCCGACCCGGTCGAAGCCCGACCCGTGGCCGCCCTGCTCGAACTGGTCGATGCCGACCGGGTCGCTCACCTTGGTCATGGCGATCAATCCGGCCCGCACGTCGCCGTCGCTGAATCGGAGGGTCACGGCGTCGCCGCGAGCCGCCCGAGCGGTCCAGGCGCCGGCGAAGCAGTCGGCCTGCTGCTCGGTGGTGATCGTCGGCAACGCCCGGTCGAGTCCGCCGTTGCGCAGCTGGATGGCGTGGGCGAACTCGTGCGCGAGCACCGTGCCGATGGTGGCGGCCCCGTACTCGCGAGCGAGTTCGGCGAGGAGGCCGTCCTCGCCGTCGTCGTACACGATGAAGTCGCCGACACCACAGTAGAACGCCACGTACTGCTGCACGTCCGCGTAGGTGGTGCGCGGCGCCCCACAGCCGGGGATGTCGTCGGGGCGCTCGGGGTACGCGGCGTACACGTCGCCTTCCAGCGGGGTGAACGCCTCGCCGTAGACCTCGGGGTACACCTGCGACCACCACACCCCGAGGTCGGTCATCACGGCGAGCAGGAAGTCGTCGTAGGAGCGCGGCGGCTTGTTGGGCCCGAAGTTGATGGCCGCCGTGTCGACGTCGACGACCGACGGGGCCGCAGGAGCCTCGCCCCCGGAGTCGACTGCAAGGTCGTCGTCGGTGGGGTCGTTCGCCGGTCCGTCGGGGTCGGCCGGGGGCGGGGCCGGGGCGGTGAGGGTCGGGTCGTCGGCACCGATCCCCCCGATCGGATCGGCGCGTTCGCTGGTGACGTCAGCGGTACCGCCACAGGCACTCAGCGCGACGACGACAGCCGTCGCCAGGGCGAGCAACCTGCCACGATCCATGGGTGCGATGCTAGGCGCCCGTGGGCTGGGACGCTCGGCAGAGCGTCGGCTACGGTGTCGGCGGCGTAGCAGCTCGGGGCTGCGGAGGGGGAGGAATCAGGTGGCACTGCTCGAAGTCGATGAGATCTCGGTGACGTTCGGCGGCATCGTCGCGCTCGACGGGTTGTCGTTCGAGATCGCCGAGGGCGACATCCTCGGCCTGATCGGTCCGAACGGGGCCGGCAAGACCACGATGTTCAACGTGGTGAGTCGCATCTACGATCCCACGCGAGGCCGGTTGCGTTTCGACGGCCAGGACCTGCTCGCCGTCGCTCCCCACCGGGTTGCGGGATTCGGCATCGCACGCACATTCCAGAACCTGGCGCTCTTCCCCACGATGAGCCTGCTGCAGAACACGATGACCGGTGCTCATCACCTCGGCAAGGTCGGGTTCGGGCGCGCGATGACACGTGTCGGTGCCGCCCGTGAAGAAAAGGAGCTGGCTGCTGATGCGTTCAAGATCCTGTACTCGCTCGATCTCCACGAGCTGGCCTTCCGCCCTGCCGCCGGTCTGCCGTTCGGCACGCTCAAACGCCTCGAACTCGCACGGGCGCTCGCGGCGCATCCACGACTGCTCCTGCTCGACGAACCCGCCTCCGGTCTCACCCACCACGAGGTCGAGGAACTCGGCGCCACGATCAAGCGGATTCGCGACGAGTACGACCTCACCGTGCTGCTCGTCGAGCATCACATGGGCATGGTGATGGGCATCTCGGACCGTGTGGTGGCCATGGAGTTCGGTCGCAAGATCTCCGAGGGCACGCCTGCGGAGGTGCAGCGTGACCCGAAGGTGATCGAGGCATACCTGGGGACGCCCGCATGAGTGGCGACACGTTGCTGAGCGTCGGTGGGCTCACCGCCGGCTACGGGCCGATCGAGGTGTTGCACGGCATCGATTTCACCGTTGCCGAGGGCGAGATCGTGGTCATCCTCGGCGCCAATGGTGCCGGCAAGACCACCACGATGCGCGCCGTGTCCGGAATGATCGCCCGCAACGGCACGGCCGAATTCGCCGGCAACGACATCAGCCACGCCAAGCCCGACGCCATCTTGCGTGCGGGGATCTCGCAGGTGCCCCAGGGGCGCGGCACGTTCACCGACCTCAGCGTCGACGACAACCTGCGTGCCGGTGGCTACACCGTGAAGGGATCGATCGACGACGACCTCGAGCGCTGGTACGGGCTGTTCCCGCGGCTGTCCGAACGTCGTGATCAGAAAGCCGGTTCGCTGTCGGGTGGCGAACAGCAGATGCTGGCCGTCGCCCGGGCGATGATGCCGCAGCCGAAGCTGCTGCTGTGCGACGAGCCCAGCCTGGGCCTCGCCCCGCTGATCACCAAGGAGCTGTTCAGGGTGCTCGGCACGCTGCGTGACGACTACGGCATGTCGCTGCTGGTGGTCGAGCAGAACGCCGGCATGGCGCTCGCGCTCGCCGACCGGGCCTACGTGCTCGAGACCGGCACCATCGTCGCCACCGGGACCGGCGACGAGCTGCTCGCCGACGACACGATCAAAGAGGCCTATCTCGGGGTGGTCAACTGATGTCGCTGTTCCTCGAACGCATGGTCAACGGCCTCGCCGACGGCTCGATCTACGCCCTGTTGGCACTGGCGCTCGTGGTCGTGTTCCGCTCGACCGGCCAGCTCAACTTCGCGCAGGGCGAGATCGGCACGCTGGGTGCCTTCGTCGTGTCGACGCTCACCCTGTCGGGCCTCTCGGTGTGGTTGTCGATCGTGTTCGCCATGGTCGTCGGTTTCCTGGTCTCGGCGGGCGTCGAGCGGGTGGTCGTGCGCCCGATCGAGCACCGCAACCCCGGCGCCGTCATCGTGGCGCTCATCGGTGTGTTCCTCGGCGTCAACCAGTTGAACGCCATGATCTGGGGCGTCGACGCCCGCCGCCTGCCGAGTGTGTTCCCCGACGGCGCCGACGACTTCGTCACCGTGTTCGGCACGCCGCTGCGGATCGCCCGGCTCGGAGTGATCGGGGTGTTGGTCGCGCTGCTGGTGGTCCTGTGGCTGCTGTTCACGAAGACCAAGATCGGTCTCGCGATGCGAGCGGTCGCCAACAACCAGGAGTCGTCGAACCTGGTGGGCATCCGCGTCGGGTCGGTCCTCGTGCTGGGCTGGGGGCTCGCCGGTGCCATCGGTGTGCTCGCCGCGTCGATGCTCGCCCCGTCGGCCGGACTCAGTGGCACCTTGATGCTCAGCCCGTTCCTGTTGGCGTCGGTGGCAGCGGTGCTCGGCGGCCTCGACTCGCCCGTCGGCGCAGTCGTGGGCGGCCTGCTGATCGGTGTCACCGAAGCGGTGATCGTCGGCTACGTCGACTTCCTCGGCGCCGACATGCTGTTGCCGGTGATGCTGGTGATCCTGCTGGCGGTGCTGCTGTTGCGACCGTCGGGTCTCTTCGGTTCCGAGCGAGTGGAGCGCGTGTGATGGAACGACCATTGCGATTCACCAAGGGCAGCTGGCAGAACTGGGCCGGCCGGGCGGTGCTGTTCGGCGGCGTCGGTCTGTTCATGTACCGCGCCGTCACCGAATGGAGCCGCTCCGGGCTCGGGTTGCTCACCGATGCGCTGATCATCGCCATCGCCGTCACCGGGTTGAACCTGATCACCGGCTACACCGGGCAGCTCTCGCTCGGCCACGCCGGGTTCTTCGCGATCGGGGCGTTCGTGTCGGCGATGCTCGTCACCGGCAAGGTCTGGACACCGTTCATCACCGACAACCTGTGGACGCCGGGCTGGACGTTGCTGGCGTCAGCTGCGGTGTGCTTCCTGGTCGGCATGGTGGTCGGTGTTCCCGCGCTGCGGCTCAAGGGGATCTATCTGGCGCTCGTCACCCTGGTGTTCACCGAGGCGGTCCGGGCGTTCTTCAAGTACGACCGCTTCGAAGGCGTCACCGGTGGTGCCTCCGGCATCAAGGGCTTCAACTACCTGCCACCGACGTGGACCGGCCTCGACGGGCGCGCCGACCTCGTCACCTGGTTCTTCTGGCTCGCGCTGGTGATCCTCGTCGTGGTGTCGATCCTGTCGGCAGGTCTGATCCGCAGCCGCATCGGGCGGGCGATGGTGGCGGTGCGCGACAACGAAACCGCCGCAGCCGTCATGGGGGTCAACCTCTTCTCGATCAAGACCGTCGTGTTCGGGCTGTCCGGGGCGATCGCCGGTGTCGCCGGTTCGCTCTTCGCCCTCAAGCTCACACTGGTCGAGGCCGACGTACCGATCTTCGGGCTGTTCGGGTCGGTGACGCTGCTGGTGGCGATGGTCGTCGGTGGGGCCGCTCAGAACTGGGGTCCGTTCGTCGGCGCGATGTTCTACGTGTTCGTGAACGACTTCGCGCGCAGCGTGGGCGAGAACCCGTCCGACAGCCTGCTGCTCGGATGGGTCGTCGGCGAGGACACCAAGCTCAACGGCCTGGGCGGCGTCGTGTTCGGCGTGTTGCTGATCCTGTTCGCCCGGTTCGTCCCACTCGGCGCGGTCGGCACCATGCGCCAGTGGCGGGCCAAGGCGGTGCTGGTGGTCCCCAAGGTGCCGATCCCGGCCGGCGCGGTGGCGGCCGCAACGACGAGCGAGCCTGCGGCCGCAACGACAAGCGAGCCTGCGGC
>CAZJUC010000176.1:0-7062 GCA_964549065.1 uncultured Ilumatobacteraceae bacterium | reverse complement strand
GTGGTGGTCGTGGTCGTGGTCGTGGTGGTGGTGGCGTTCGGGTCGGGTCGGTTGAACGAGGGGAGCGATTCGCGTTCGGTGTACTGCTCCGGCTCCTTGCCGTCGTGGCCCCACACGTACACGCGATCGCCGCGCTCGACCAGGTCGGGGAACACGTCGGCGAGCGAATTCGAGATCCGGATGCAGCCGTGGGACACCGGCGCCGTCGGCACGTTGTAGGCACCGTGGATGGCGATGCCGTAGTTGAAGTACCACGGGTTCTTCATCCCACCCAGGGGGCTGATCCGTTGGCCGTCGTACGAGCGGTCGAAGCGGAACACGCCGCCCGGTGACTTCGCTTCGGCACACACCTGCTTGGTGACCGGTTCGGGGTAGGGGACGCCGTACTCGTCGGTGTCGTAGGTGGCGGTCTCGCAGAACGTGGCCGGTTCGCCGTCGGGGCGCAGTTCCCCCGACGAGATGTGCGAGATGAAGATCGGCGTGTCGTCACGGAACACCGCCATCACCTGCAGCGGCAGATAGATCTCGACGTGTGTGCCGGGTCCCGGCCGGCGGGGCAGGAACCGCACCGACGGGTTCGACATCTGCTGCCACACCTCGTCGGTCACGACGGTCTGGTCGTTGCGCTGGGCGAACTCTTCCCAGGGGACGAAGCCGATGAGCTTCTTGAACGCCCACACCGCCTGCTGGGTGCCGCTGCCGAACTGACCGTCGATCGGCCCGGGCTGGAAGCCGAGTTCGGTGAGTCGCTCCTGCACCCGGCGGACGTCGTCGCCGGCCGATCCCATCGTCAGCGGACCGGCAAGGGGTTCCACGCCGGGGCCCGCCGGTATCTCGGCGGTGGTCGACGGAGCAGCGATCCCGGCCGCCTGGTCGGTCGCCGAGGTGGCCGGTGTCGTCGAGCCGACGAGGGGCGCCTGATCGGCGTCGGCGCTCGTGTCCCCGCCGCTGCTGAGGACCCCGATGCCCACGACGAGCGCCAGCACCAGGCCGGCGGCCGCGGCAGGCAGCCACGAACGCGGATCGTTGTGAGGGGACGTACTGGGCGGGGTCATCGGCGGGAACGCAATCGGTGGCGGGGGGTCAGGCGGAGGCGGCGACCGAGCGGAGCGCATCGCACGCGTGCTCGGGGGGGACGATGTTGATCATCACGCCGGTGCCGCGCTCGAAGCCTGCTTGGGTGACGAGGTTGGGCCAGACGTGGGCGTGCCAGTGGTACTGGCCGGTGTGCTGGTGCGGAGCGGTGTGGAATCCGAGGTTGAACGCAACGTCGCCGAGTGCGGCGTTGAGGTGTCCGAGCGCGTCGCGCAGCGCGCGACCGACCGATTCGAGACTGTCGGCCGGGGCATCTTGGAGGTGCGGCTCGTGATGGCGGGGCACGATCAGCATCTCGTACGGAGCGCCGCTCCAGTAGGGGGTGATCACCGCGACGTCGTCGTTCGCGAACACGACGCGCTCGTCGGCGGCGAGTTCGGCTTCGACCGTCGTGCAGAGCAGGCAGCCGCCGGCGAATCGGGCGAAGGCGCGCTCCTCGTCGAGGATCTCGCCGGGCACGAACGGCAGGCCGAGGATCTGCCCGTGCGGATGCGCGACCGAGGCACCGGCCTCGCGGCCGTGGTTGACGATGGCCTGGGTGTAGCGCACCTGCGGGGTGGCGGCATGCTCGGCGAACCGGTCACGAAGCACCCGCATCAACTGCGCAGCGTGCTCGTCGTCGAGGAGATGCAGGCCCGACTCGTGGCGGGGTGTGTACACGAAGACCTCGTGGACGCCGCTCGCCTCGGCCATCACGAAGACGGGGCCGAGATTGTGGACGGCGAAGGCCGCCTCGCCGGCGAAGGCCGGATACCGATTGGGGATGACCCGCATCGACCAGGTGCCGTCGGCTTCGGCCGTCTCGAGAACTGGCGGGGTCGACTCCTCGTGGCCCGGGCAGAACGGGCAGGGACGGTTCGGGTCGTCGAGGCTGCTCTGTCGGGGGGCGAAGTCGCTGGGTCGCTGGGCCCGCTCGGCAACGATCGTCACCCAACGACCGTTGAGTGGGTTCAGGCGCATTTGGCTCATCGTCCCATCGAGGATACGGGCATCTGAGCCAGGATGCGTGACACTGCGCCGAACTGGTCAGATCGTCGGATCGCTCGTGCGTGGCGGCGCCGGTTCGTCCGGCGCGACGTCCGCGATCGGAACGTCCAGCAGTGGATCGAACGGGGGTTCGTGAAGGGGCTGCGCGGAGCTCACGACGAGTTGGGCGTGGAGGCGGTCGAGGCGCTCCTGGTTCCATCGGTGCAGTCCCCACCCGATCAGCGCACCGACGCCGAAGACGACCAGTCCGCCGACACCGTCGAGCCAGAAGTGGTTGCCGGTGACGACGATGCAGAACAGCGTCGCGGCCGGGTACAGCAGTACCAGCGCCTTGACCCATCTGCGTCGCAGCAGCGGCCAGATCGCGATCGCACACCACGTCGACCACCCGATGTGGAGACTCGGCATCGCGGCGTACTGGTTCGAGATCGAGGCCATCGTGTCGGAGTCGAACGACCACGGCCCGCCGAACTCGACGAGGGTGTCGACGAAACCGAACCCACCCTCGGGCCGCAGGTCGCTCTCGATGCAGGCGCCGCCGTAGCTGATCCGGGCATCGATGACTTCGGCGATCTCGGCCGGCAGCGGACACGGCTCGTCGAGCAGACGCGGCGGCATCAGGGGGAACCAGGCGAATCCGATGATCGCCAGCGCCGTCATCGCGGCCAGCGAGTTGCGCCACTGGGGGAACACGTCGGCGCGTTTGCGGTAGAGCAGGACGAACACGGCGATGGTGACGACGAAGTGTGCGGTGCCGTAGTAGGTGTTCCAGAACTTGATGAACCAGTCGTAGGGCAGGAACCACTCCTGGATCGTCTCCTCGTGGTAGAGGTTCATGTTCAGTTCCCACTGGATGATGCGCTCGGCGTTGGTGAACGCCTGCTCGGGCACACCGTCCGCGGCGATGGCGTTCGAGCCGAACAGGTTGCGGGTCCACGAGTAGATGCCGTAGAAGACCGCGACGATCAACGCTTCCTTCCACCAGAACATCCGGTGCTCGCGGGCCGGTGCCTGGGGTGCGTCGGCCACCTGCATCGACTCCGTACTGTAGGCGCGCGTTACGGTCTGATGACATGGCAATCATTTCCGGACATGCCGGCCAACAAGCCGTGGCGGCGATCGCCGCTTACGGCACCGACGTGATGTTCACACTCAACGGCGGTCACATCTGGCCGTTGTACGACGCCGCGCGAGACCAGGGCATGCGGGTGATCGACACCCGTCACGAACAAGCGGCCACGTTCGCGGCCGAGGCGTACGCGAAGCTCACCCGCCGACCGGGGTGCGCGGCGCTGACCGCCGGGCCAGGGATCACCAACGGCATCTCGGCGATCACCTCGGCGCACTTCAACGGCTCACCGCTCGTGGTGCTGGGCGGACGTGCTCCACAGGGCCGGTGGGGTGCAGGTTCGCTGCAGGAACTCGATCACGTGCCGATCGTGTCGTCGATCACGAAGATGGCGGCCACGGTCACCGACGCCGAGCAGGCCGGTGCCATGGTGCACGAAGCGGCCCGACTGGCGATCGAACCGCACCGGGGCCCGACGTTCCTCGACTTCCCGCTCGACGTGTTCGGTCCGTCGGCCGGCGAGGTGCCCGACGTCGGTTCGTGCGACGGCCTGGGTGCTGCGCCCGACGACGATGCCGTGGCGGCGCTCGCCGCGCTCGTTGCCGGGGCCGAACGTCCGGCGTTCATGGTCGGCTCCGACGTGTACTGGGAGGGAGCGTGGGAGGAACTCGCCGCCGCGGCGGCCCATCTCGGTGTGCCGTGCTTCTTCAACGGGATGGGTCGCGGCCTGCTGCCGGCCGATCACGATCTCGCCTTCCTTCGCACACGCGGCCTGCTCAAGCAGCGCGCCGACGTGGTGGTGGTGCTCGGCACACCGCTCGACTTCCGGCTGGGATTCGGCACGTTCGGTGCGGCCACGGTGGCGCACGCCGTCGACGCCGAGTCGCAGCGGGCCGGGCACGTCGACGTACCCACCGTGTCCGGCGACCTCCGCCTCACGCTGCGCGGACTGGCCGACTACGCGGGCGAACGGGTCGACCACACCGGGTGGATCACCGAGCTGCGCGATGCCGAATCGGCGGCGGCTGCCGGCGAGGTGGCGTTGATGGAGGCCGACGGCGACCCGATCAAGCCGAGTCGCATCTACGGTGAGCTCCGCAAGCGCCTCGAGCGTGACGCCGTCGTGATCTGCGACGGCGGGGACTTCGCGTCGTACGCCGGCAAGTTCATCGAGGTGTACGAGCCGAGCGGCTGGCTCGACACGGGCCCGTACGGCTGCCTGGGCAACGGCCTCGGCTATGCGATCGCAGCGCGGGTGGTGCGGCCGTCGTCGCAGGTCGTGCTGTTGCTCGGCGACGGGGCTGCCGGCTTCAGCCTGATGGACGTCGACTCGCTGGTGCGCCACGGACTGCCGGTGGTGATGATCGTCGGCAACAACGGCATGTGGGGTCTCGAGAAGCATCCGATGCAGGCGATCTACGGCTGGGACATGGCCTGCGACCTGCAGCCCGGAATGCGCTACGACGACGTGGTCACCGCTCTCGGCGGCGGCGGCGAAACGGTGTCGTCGCCGAGCGAGATCGGCCCGGCGCTCGACCGGGCCTTCGCCAGCGGCGTGCCCTACCTCGTCAACGTCCTCACCGACCCCGGCGACGTCTACCCGAGAACCAGCAACCTCGCCTGAACGGTCACAGGGTGCCGGGTCTGCTGTGACGCTTCGGCTGCTCGGGTCAAAGGATCACGTGTCGCAGCACGTGCCTCACGTGTCGCAGCACTTGCCCATGAAGCGATCGAGGTCGACCACGACACGGGTGATCTTGCCGGCGGCGACGAGGCCGCCGGGATCCGACGCCGACACCGTGAACTTCAAGCGGCGACCGTCGATCTTCTCGAGCACGGCTTCGGCGATCACCTCGGCGCCCACCGGAGTCGGTTGGAGATGGTCGAACTGGATCCGCATCCCCACCGAGGTGGTGCCCTCGTCGAGCACGTTCTCGAGCGCCTTGCAACACGCTTCTTCGCACAACGCGACCAGACGCGGGGACCCGAGGACGTCGACCACACCCGAGCCGAGGGCCCGAGCTGTGTCGGCGTCGGTGACCACCAGCTTCGCATCGCCGCGCATGCCCGTTTCGAGATTCACATCCACAACGCTAGCGAGATGGCGACAGCCAGCGTCGTGACCATCGTCGGCACCGGTTTCGGTGCAGCTCCGAGATGTCCGAACCGCATCGTGTACGTAGGCTCGACAGCGTGATCGAACGAGACGTATTGGAACGAGTCCTCGCCGGAGCCGTGAGCGCTGGTGCCGAGTTCGCCGAGGTGTACGCCGAGGACAAGCGGTCCACGTCGGCCGGCCTCGACGACGGCCGCATCGAGCAGGTGTCGAGCGGCCGCGACCGGGGCGCCGGCATCCGCGTGGTCGCCGGCGAGACCACCGGCTTCGCCTACACCTCGGACCTGTCCGAGCCGGGGCTGGCGGCGGCGGCGTCGGCTGCTGCGGCGGCGGCCAAGCAGGGCGGTGGGGGCGTGCGCACCGTTGCGCTGTCACCCTCGGCTCCACATCGTCCGAACACCGTCGAATGCGATCCCGACTCGGTCGCCAAGGCGGCCAAGGTCGAACTCCTCGAACGGATGAACGATGCGGCCCGCTCGTTCGGACCGGAGATCGTGCAGGTGTCGGCCGGGTACGGCGACAGTCGCAAGCAGGTGTTGGTCGCCAACACCGACGGCGTGCTCACCGACGACGAGATCGTGCGGACGCTGCTGCGCATCAGTGCCGTCGCCGACGGCGACACCGGCATGCAGACCGGCTACCAGTCGATGGGTCACACGGTCGGTTTCGAGATCTTCGACAAGGTCGACGTCGAGGAGCTGGCACGAGAGGCTGCCCGCCAGGCCGTCACCAAGCTGCGGGCCCGTCCGGCACCGTCCGGCGCGATGCCCGTCGTGATCAAGCACGGCACCGGCGGCGTGCTGTTCCACGAGGCGTGCGGCCACGGTCTCGAAGCCGACCACATCCAGAAAGACGCCAGCGTGTACGCCGGCAAGGTCGGCCAGCAGGTCGCCTCGCCGCTGGTCACACTCGTCGACGACGGCACGATGCCGGGCGAGTGGGGCACGCTCGGTTTCGACGACGAGGGCCACATCACCCAGCGCAACGTGTTGATCGAGGACGGCATCCTCACCGACTACATGTGGGACTACCTGCGAGCCCGCAGGGACGGTCGCCCGCAGTCGGGCAACGGCCGCCGGCAGAGCTATCAGCACCTGCCGATGGTGCGCATGACCAACACGTTCGTGCTCGACGGCCCCGACGATCCCGACGACATCATCTCGGCGACGCCGAACGGCGTGTACGTCGCGAAACTCGGTGGCGGGTCGGTCAACACGGCGTCGGGCGATTTCGTGTTCGGCATGACCGAGGCGTACCTGATCGAGAACGGTGAGGTCACCGAGCCGCTGCGCGACGGCAACCTGATCGGCAACGGTCCGAAGGTGCTCGCCGACATCGACATGCTCGGCAACGACTTCGCGATGGGCAGCCCGGGCACGTGCGGCAAGGACGGCCAAGGCGTTCCCGTCGGCGACGGCCAGCCGACCCTGCGCGTGAAGTCGCTCACCGTCGGCGGCACCGCATGAATCACGCCAGGGGTCAGACCCCAGGCGTGATCGCCGGAGGTGTGCGATGAGTCGGTTCGAGAGCGGGTTGCAGGTGGTCGCCGACCGGGTGGTCGAGCAGGCGCAGCCCGGCGAACAGATCGAGGCGTTCGTCGCCCGCGGCGGAGAGACCGAGGCGCGGATCTACCAGGGCGACGTCGAACACTTCGTGTCGGCCCAGAGCGAAGGCATCGGGATCCGGGTGATCCGCGAGGGCCGCACCGGCTTCGCGTATGCGGGCACGCTCGACGAGGACGCGATCCGTGAGGTCCTGGCCGAGGCGCGCGACAACGTGCAGTTCGGCACCGTCG
>CAZJUC010000175.1:0-7200 GCA_964549065.1 uncultured Ilumatobacteraceae bacterium | reverse complement strand
TCCATGCGCCCACGATGAGCTTCCCGGTCGCAGGCACCTTGATGGTCGAACCCACCGAGAGCGAGAGCCTGCGCGAACTCGACCGGTTCTGCGACGCGATGATCGCCATCCGCGCCGAGATCGACCGGGTGGTCGCCGGCGAATGGCCACTCGAGCACAGCCCGCTGCGCTACGCCCCCCACACCGCCGAGGACCTCCTCGGCGACTGGGATCGCCCGTATCCCCGGTCGTTGGGAGCGTTCCCCGTGGTCGGCCTACGTGCGCAGAAGTACTTCCCGGCGGTGTCGCGCATCGACGGTGCACAGGGAGACCGTCACCTCGTGTGTTCGTGTGAGCCGCTGGAGGCCTACGAATCCGCACTAGCGTGATCCCCGTGCCCGACGACCGACCCGATCCCCTTGCCGACCTGTTCACCCTGTTCGCAGCACCCCTGTCGGGCACAGTGCGCTCGATCGAGCAGTTCCGCAAGGGTGTCGACGAGTTCCTGCGCGGCGTCGAGAACTTCAACCGCACGATGGAGAACCTCAACGAAACCAGCGAGCGGATCAACTCGTTGCTCATCGAGGTCGAGGGGCCGCTGCGTGCGGCGATCCCGCAGGCGACGCGCACCGTCAAGGCTGCCGACGAGATGATGCAGGTGGTCAGTGGTCCGGCAATGGCCGTCGCGCCAGGGCTGAACCGTCTGGCCGAGACACTGGCGACTCCGGCGTTCGCTCAGCTCCCGCACCAGATCGCCATGTTCTCCGACGTGCTCGGTGACGTGTCACGTCGCCTCGGGCCACTCAACCAGCTCGCCGAGTCCGCTGGTGGACTGTTCGGGGGCTTCCGGCTCCCGGGTGCGCGCCAAGCTGCACACCCGGCGCCCGAGGAGAGCAGCGAACCAACGCCCGCCGCGTCGTCCTCATCGACGAACACGTCACCCGCCGCGAACACGTCACCCGCCCCGACCTCGTCGGCCGAGAAGTCTGCAGCGAAGAAAGCCCCGGCGAAGAAGTCTGCAGCGAAGAAAGCCCCGTCCAAGAAGTCTGCGGCCAAGAAGTCTGCGGCCAAGAAGTCTGCGGCCAAGAAAGCAGCGGCGAAGAAGTCGTCCGGCGGCGGCTGAGTCAGCGGCCGACGAACGGCGTCGCCGCCACTCTGCCAGGGAGTTGGTTTCCGCGGACGTCGACGACGACCGCCGTTGCCTCCGGGGTTTCCGGCGGCATGAAGCCGAGCGCGATGCCATGGCCGAGCATCGGCGAGAAGTTCCCGCTGGTGACCTCTCCGACGGTGACGCCGTCGACGCTGATCGCACAGCCGGCTCGCGCCGGGCGACGGCCCTCGGTGACGATGCCGACGAGACGGCGGTCGATGCCCCGGTCGCGCTCGGCAATGGCAGCGTCCCGACCGACGAACTCCGGCTTGTTCCAGGCAACCACCCAGGCGAGACCGGCTTGCAACGACGTGATTCCTGGGCCCAACTCGTGGCCGTGCAGCGGGAGCGCTGCTTCGAGCCGGAGCGTGTCGCGAGCACCGAGGCCAGCAGCGCCGAGCCCGGCGTCACCGAGTGATCGCCACAGATCAGCGGCCGCTGCGGCGGGTACGGCGATCTCGATGCCGTCCTCACCCGTGTATCCGGTGCCGGCGACGGTGCACGAGATGCCCTCCCAGTCGACGGTCGCGACTCGGAACCGCCCGACGGCTGCGGCGTCGGGACAGACGGCTGACACCAGCGCCCGCGCGTCGGGCCCCTGGACGGCGATGACCGCGCGTTGGTCGGTGATGTCGACACCGCCGATCGCGGCGAGCACTCCCCCCGTGTTCGACGCGTTCGGCATGACGTCGAACACCTCGGGGTCATCGGGTCGCCACCACACGATGATGTCGTCGACGACGGACGCATCGGTGGGATCGAGGAGGTGGGTGTACTGCGCCCGGCCTGGCTCGATCTTGTGGAGGTCGTTGGTCAACGTCGACTGCAGCCGCCCGAATGCGTCTCGGCCGGCGAGCCGCACGGTGCCGAGGTGTGACACGTCGAACATGACGGCGCGTCGGCGGCATGCGAGGTGTTCCTCGATCGTCCCGGACGGATACGCGATCGGCATCTCCCAGCCCCCGAATTCGACCATCGTGGCGCCCAGCGCCCGATGCTCGGCGTCGAGCGGTGACTGCCGGAGAGTCATCCGATCCGACGGTTGGGGACCACCGGTGCCGCGTCCAGCTCGACCGGTGCGAGATCGGCTTCGAGTTCGTCGCGGACGCCGCCGAGCGACAGGACGTTGAGCACGCCCTGGCCGTGCTTGAGGACATCGACGAGCTGGTCGCCATCGCACAGCATGACGCTGCCGCCGTCGATCACGATGTGGGCCGAGGCGATGTCGGTGGCGACGTGCTCGCGGAGGTAGGCGAAGACCTTGCGAACCTGTTCGAGCTTGATGCCCGCGTCGAGCAACTTCTTGATCGCCTTCAGTTCGAGGAGATCGCTGTAGGAGTAGCTGCGCCGGCTACCACTGCCACTGGCATCGCTCAATGACGGGCGGATCAGGTCGGTTCGGGCCCAGTAGTCGAGCTGACGGTACGAGATGCCGACCACCTTGGCCGTCTGGGTGCCGCTGTAGCCGAGCTCCGTCGGTGTGCTGTCGGTTCGATCGTTCGTCTCGTCCACGGTCTGCCTCCGGTTCGTCTTGCCCAACATCACGAACGTGCCCGAGCCCGTTGCGCGTCTCACACGAACGAAATTACGGCCATGTGAGGTCGTGAACCCTACGTCCTGCGCCCCGGCGCGTCAACCGTTTGCGATGACGGCCGGTGTCAGGAGCCGAAGTCCTCGGGGCTGACGTTCTCGATGAAGTCCTTGAACTCGTCGATGATCTCCGCGGCGTCGTCGTCGGGTTCTGCCACCGGTTCCTGGCCGACCTCGTCGATCAACTCGTTCGAGGCGAACAGGCCAGCACCGCAACGCACCGCGAGCGCAATGGCATCCGAAGGGCGCGCGGAGACCACCTTGTCGCCGGACGGGGTCTCGAGGTGCAACTCGGCGTAGTACGTACGCTCGCGCATCTCGGTGACCACGACCCGGGTGACCGTGCTGTCGAGTTCGGCGAGCACGTTCAAGAACAGGTCGTGCGTGAGCGGACGCGGCGGTTCGACACCTTCGAGGGCGTAGTGGATCGCCGAGGCCTCGGGGCTCCCGATGTAGATCGGCAACAGGCGCTGGCGACCGTCGGATTCGCGCAGCAGCACCATGGGGGTGTTGGCTGGCATCTCCACCCGTACGCCGATGAGTTCCAATGGGACCACGGTTTCACTGTACCGGGGACCCGGCTACCCCGCGGCGTCGGCCCGCCGGACGGACGTGGTGGCGGGCCAGGCCGGTCAGTGGCTGCTCTGCCGGAGCGCCGAGCGCATCATCGCCGCGCGCAGACGACCACCGGTCTGCTCGAGTTCGTTCAGCTGTCCCATGGCTTGGGCCCGGGCTTCGGGGTTGCGCTGACGCAGCAGCGGTTGGATGAGCTGTTCGAGCAGGCCCGCCTCGCGATCAGCCGCGACACGCCAGCCACGCAGGTGGCGGGGCTCGATGCCGGCGTCGAGGAACCGCTTGGAGATGCTGGCGATCTCGACCGCGTCTTCGTCGTAGACCCCGTCAGCACGCGCCGACGTCGAGCTGAGCACGCCGTACGACTCGAGCTCGGCCAGCTGTTCGCGGCTGAGCCCGGCCATCGCGCACAGCTCGTCGGCGGTGAGCAGGACACCGGGCAGGACGGCGCCGGCCGCAGCGATCGGACCGCTCTCGGCGCTCTCGGCTGCAGGCGGTGCGTGCTCGACGGCAGGCACCGCTTGTGCCGGTTCGGCCTCGGTTCGAGCAGCCGGTTCGGGCTCGTCGGTTCGCTGGAACAAGGCAGCGGCGCCGGTGACGGGTTCGTCGACCACGCCGTTGCCCGCCGTGGTGGCGTGTCGGTGACCACCGGCGCTCGGATGATCATCGGGGCGAGGAACGTCGCTCGGGGCACTGACGTTCCTGATGCCCCGCGGCATCTCCGCCGGACGCGGTTGCTCGCCGGTGGGGTCGATCTCTCCGGAGTCGATGCGATCCTTGATCACCCGCAGGGGGAGGTAGTTCTCTCGCTGCTCGCGCAGGATGCAGCGCAGCAGTTCGACGTCGCCCCCATAGAACTTGCGGTAGCCGGAGGCGGTCCGCTCCGGATCGATCAGACCTTGGCTCTCGAGGAAGCGGATCTTGGAGATCGTGATGTCCGGGAACTCCTCCAGCAGCAACGCCAACACCTCTCCGATCGAGAGGTGATGTCCCTGCACCGTGGGTGCGCCGAGCGCCGGCGGCGAGGAGTCAGCCATCGTGACGTTCGAAGAAGACGAGTCGGAACTTGCCGATCTGGAGTTCGTCGCCATGTCGCAACACCATGCGATCGACGCGCTCCTGGTTGACGTAGGTGCCGTTCAGCGATCCGGCGTCGGAGACGACGTGGCCCTCGGCGGTGCGCTCGATCTCGGCGTGGCGGCGCGACACGGTGATGTCGTCGAGACTGATCTCGGAGTCCGGGTGGCGGCCCAGTCGGGTGACGACCTCCTCGAGCGGGAACCGGGCCCCGGCCTGCGCTCCGGCACGCACGATCAGCACGCCGATCTCGTTCGGCAGGTCGCCAACGGGCACGACCAGGTCGTCGTCCGGCCCCGGCGCGTCCTGCAGCGGATCGACGGCCTTCAAGGTGATCGTACGGTCGTCGAGCGAATCGAGTGGCGAACCACAGCTCGAGCAGAACGTGCTCGTCGGTGGGTTGCGGTGTCCACACTGGTTGCAGAACACGTACGTGCCCATGTCAGCCCTCCGTCAACGCTCGATAGGCCTCGGCGTCCATCAGCGTGTCGAGCTCGCCGGGCTCGCTGATCTCGATCCGGCAGATCCAACCCTCGCCGTAGGGATCGCTGTTGAGCAGTTCCGGCTGGCCCTCGAGCGCCGCGTTGACCTCGGTGACCGCCCCGGTGACGGGCGCATAGATGTCACTGACCGACTTCGTGCTCTCGACCTCGCTGAACGACTCGCCCGCCGCGACGGAGCGACCGGCGTCCGGCATCTCGACGAACACCACGTCGCCGAGCGCGTCCTGGGCGTACTCGGTGATGCCGATGGTCACCGAACTGCCCTCGACACGCACCCACTCGTGATCGGAGGAGTAGCGGAGTTCGGCGGGGATGTCCATGGGATAACCGTACCTGCGATCACGAGTCGGCGGTGAGAGAAGTGGAACGTGCTGCCGCGCCGGCGGCGACCGCCCGTCGCACTTGCGGAATATAGGCGATGGCGGTCCAGTAGCTGAGAATCAACCCGGGAATCCCGAGCAGCCAGGCGAGCACCTCGAAGCCCGCGGCTCCCCAGATGTCGCTGTTGCCCATCAGGAAACCGGGCACCGAGAACATCAGCAGGAACGTGGCCAGCTTGCCCCAGTAGGTCACGTCGATGCGCGGCATCTGGAACATCAACGTGGCGACCGCCATCATCAGCCCGACGAGCACCTCGCGTCCGAGCACGGCGAGGGCGAACCACAGTGGGATCGACCCGTCGATGATGATCGCCGTGGTCGCCACGACGAACAACAGCCGGTCGACGGTGGGGTCGAAGACCTTGCCGAACTCGCTGACCTGGCCGAGCCGTCGTGCCAGATAGCCGTCGACCCAGTCGGTGGCGCCGAGCGCACCGAGCATCCACGCCGCTGTGGCACGATCCTCGAGCCCGAACAGCACCCACAGGAAGACCGGCAGCAGCAACAACCGCACGAACGTGAACGCGTTCGGGACGGTCCAGATCCCGTCGAGCATCGACACCGCCGGCGCGTCGGCCGCGTCGCCGTCCGGCGGGTCGCCCGCGGCGTTCGGCGAGGTGTCCTGGGTCACGGACCACAGCGTAGGGTGCCGACATGAGCACCGTGTTCACGAAGATCATCGACGGCGACTTCCCGGGGACGTTCGTGTGGCGCGACGACCGATGTGTCGCGTTCATGTCGATCAACCCGATGGCCGACGGCCACGTGCTGGTGGTGCCGATCGACGAGATCGACCACTGGGTGGATGCACCACCGGATCTGGTCAGCCACCTGTTCTCCGTGACCCACACCATCGGGCTCGCACAGCGCTCGGCGTTCGGCTGTGAACGCGTCGGTGTCATCATCGCCGGCTACGAGGTACCCCACACCCACATCCATGTGATCCCGACGTCGTCGATGGCCGAGCTGAGCTTCGCCAACGCAGCAGCCGGCGTCGACCGCGAAGATCTCGATTCGTGGGCCGGTGCGATCCGCCGGGAGCTTCGCGCCGTGGGGGCGTCCGGCGTCAGCGACTGATCGGATCGAGCAGATCGGGCCGGTTGTTGCGCACGCTGTTGACGTCCGTCGACACGGCATGCACGGTGAGGAGGTCCGGCGGCCCGCCGTCGAGCATCGCGGTGAGCTGGTCCAGGTCCTGCAGGGTCGGGTCGAGCCAGTCCTCCCAGCGGTCGGACGTGAGGATCGCCGGCATCCGATCGTGGACGGGCAGCATCGTGGCGTTCGCAGCAGTGGTGACCACCGTGGCGCTGTGGAGGAACCGCCCCTCGGGATCGTCGGGGTCCTTCCAGGTGGTCCACAGCCCAGCCACCGCCAGCGGATCGCCGTCGGCACGGTGGATGAACATCGGCTGCTTGAGCGGCTGGCCCTTCGCACCGACGGGGCCGCCGGGAACACCCGGCATCCATTCGTAGAAACCGTCCATCGGGACGATGCACCGCTTGGCCGTCAGCAGCCTCTTGAACGACGGCTTCTCGGCGAGGGTCTCGGCTCGGGCATTGATCATCCGCGAAGCGATCTTGCGGTCCTCGGCCCAGCTCGGTATCAACCCCCAGTGGAACGCCTCCACGCGTGCGGTGCCATGCCCCGACGCGACCACACCGTAGATGTCCTGCGTCGGCGCGACGTTGTAGTTCTCGCCGAGCGAGTCTGCGACGGCCTCGGTCGGGAGCACGGCGTCGAAGTAGGCAGCGATCCGATCGGGCCCGGCAGTGGAGACGAAGCGACCGCACACGTTCCCCAGGATACGGATCGCGCTCGGACGTGGCAGTCTGGAGGCATGGATGCGGGGCTGACCGAGACCTACGACCATTCCCGCCGACGGTTCCTCGCCGCCGCCGCCATGGCCGGAGCCGAGGTGGAGACCCATCTCCACCCCCTGCGCGGGCTG
>CAZJUC010000174.1:0-7248 GCA_964549065.1 uncultured Ilumatobacteraceae bacterium | reverse complement strand
CACGACGGGGATGCCGGCCTCCTCCGCCTGCCGCCACACCGGGTCGAGTGAGCGATGCGACGGCGAGTGGCCCGCCGGGCACCCCGACGCCACGAGCAACGCAGCCGCGCCCGCCGCGATCGCTTCGCCGGCCATTGCCTTCGCCCGGTCGAAGTCGGCGAGCGGCACGTAGCAGGTCGCCAGCAGTCGGGGGTCGACCGAGCAGAACTCGATCATCCCGCGGTTGTGCGCACGAGCAGCACCGTATGCGAGGTCGAGGTCGGGCTGGTGCTCCCACTGGTACAGCCGGGCGTTGTGGAAGGTGTTGAACATCAGCTGGCTCTGCACGCCGATGAAGTCGAGCACCCGCGGCCGATCCTCGGCCAGGAACGAACCGGTTGCGGCGAAGTTCTTGCGGTTCATCACGTCGGTGTCCTCGTTCGCGAGGAACTCGTCGGTGCGATGCCGTTGCGCGAGGCGGGCGAACGCCTCATCGATTCGTTCCTGGTCGCCGCCGTGACCGCCGTCGCCGGTCTGGGCGAGTTCGTTGGCGTAACCGGGCCGCTCGATACGGTCGCGGATGTCAGGGTCCGCATGGTCGCGCAGCCAGTTCGGCGGCTCCATGATGTGGGCGTCGGCGTCGTGGGCGACCCGGTCGGAGATGTAGGCCATGCAACATTCTGTTCGATCCGGGGTGGTCTGTTCGTATCGTTGGGCGATTCCCCTCTGGAGCTTGCGATGAACGACGACCACGAACCCGACGTAACGATTGGTGTCAGACACCAATCGTTACATGACACCGACGAGGCGGGGTTCGCCGCGCTCGGGTTGCGGCCCGAGTTGCTGGCCGCGCTCGACGCCCTCGGCTACGAGGAGCCGACGCCGATCCAGCGTGAGACGATCCCGCTGCTCCTGACCGGCCAGGACCTCCTGGGCCAGGCCGCGACCGGCACCGGCAAGACCGCGGCGTTCGCGCTGCCGGCGCTGCAGATGGTCGATGCGAGCCGCCGGGTGCCGCAGGTGCTGGTGCTGGTGCCGACCCGCGAGCTCGCCGTGCAGGTGAGCGAGGCGATGTTCAAGTACGGCAGCGAGCTCGGCATCAAGGTAGTGCCGGTGTTCGGCGGGCAGCCGATCGGGCGGCAGCTCCAGGCCCTCGACCGCGGCGCCCACGTCGTGGTGGCCACACCAGGGCGCGCACTCGACCACATCGGTCGGGGCTCGCTCGGCCTCGATGACATCCGGACCGTGATCCTCGACGAAGCCGACGAGATGCTCGACATGGGCTTCACCGACGACATCGAGTCGATCCTGCAGAGCACCCCCGACGACCGCCAGACGGTGCTGTTCTCGGCGACCATGCCGAAGCGCATCGTGTCGATCGCCAAGCGCTACCAGCGCGACCCGCAGCGCATCATGATCGGGCGGCCCGACGCCGAACCGGGGGTCAAGGCGCTCGTGCGCCAAGTGGTGTACGTGGTGCAGCGCGCCCACAAGCCCTCTGCGCTCGGGCGGATCCTCGACATCGAGGCACCGAAATCGGCGCTCGTGTTCTGCAGGACGCGCACCGAGGTCGACCAGCTCACGGTGACGATGAACGGCCGCGGCTATCGCGCCGAGGCGTTGCACGGCGGCATGGACCAGGCCCAGCGCGACCGGGTGATGGCGCGCCTGCGCGACGGCACCGCCGAGCTGCTCGTCGCGACCGACGTGGCCGCCCGCGGCCTCGATGTCGACACGCTCACCCATGTCGTCAACTACGACGTGCCGTCGGCGGCGGAGAGCTACGTCCACCGCATCGGTCGCGTCGGGCGTGCGGGGCGCGAGGGGGTGGCGATCACGTTGGCCGAGCCGCGTGAGCGGCGAGGACTCGAGAACATCGAACGGCTCACCAAGCAGAGGTTCGACATCGCCAAGGTGCCCACGGTGGCAGACCTGCGTGAACGCCAGATCGAGATGACGGTCGGCGCCGTCCGCGACGCGTTGACGGCGGTCGATCTCGAAGACTTCAACACGGTGTTGCACGCACTGGCCGGCGAGGACAGCGACCGCAACATCGCGCTCGCGGCGATCAAGTTGGTACACGAGTCGCGGGGCGCCACGATCGACGAACTCGAGATCCCCGACGCGTCGGATCGGCTGCGCGGCAAGCCGCACGACGGCAAGAAGAAGTTCGACAAGAAGACGTCGCGCAATGCCGGCGAGAAGGATCGCGGCGGTAAGAAGGGTCAGCGCTCGGGCGGGGCGGGCACAGCGTTCGTGCACGTCAGCCTCGGCCGCAAGGCCGGCGTGCGCCCAGGCGATCTGGTGGGGGCGATCGCCAACGAGACAGGCCTGGTCGGTCGCGAGATCGGCCCGATCCGCATCGCCGAGGCGTACTCGGTCGTCGGGGTGCCCGAGGCGTCAGCCGAGCACGTGATCTCCACCATGCAGTCGACGACGATGCGTGGCAAACGCGCCCGGGTCCGCCGGTTCGTCGAGTAGCCGCCCACGGCTCGGCGGATCGGGATGACTGATCCGGGCGGCAGCCGGGTAACGACCGACGGTGTCCACAACACCTGAGTCGATCGCGCGAGAGGCCGGGCTGCGCCATGTGGATGCCGATGACCTGTCGATCGCTCGTCGACGACGTGGACGCGGGTTCTCCTACGCGGGTCCACGGGGCGGTCGAGTCGATGATGCGCAGCGATGTCGGATCGAACAGCTCGCGATTCCGCCGGCGTGGAGCGAGGTGCGCATCTCCACCGACCCGGACGCTCACCTCCTCGCCACCGGCATCGACGAAGCCGGTCGACGCCAGTACCGCTACCACCCGGAATTCCGTGACGCAGCCGACGACGTCAAGTTCGTTCGCATCGCCGCCCTCGGCGCCCGGATCGGCCGGGTGCGAACCGTTGTCCGTGATGCGATCGGATCCGAAGATCCTCGCGAGCGGCTCACGGGCCTGGTCGCCCGGCTGATCGACACGAGCCTGATGCGAGTCGGCACCGAGCGGTACGCCGACGAACACGACACGTACGGAGCGTCGACCCTGCGGTGTGAACACGCCACACTGACGAACGACGTGTTGCAACTGTGCTTCACCGGCAAGTCGGGTCGCGAACGGTGCATCGAGGTCGCCGACGCCGACCTCGTCGGGTTCGTTGCCGACCGCACTCGGCAAGCGCTGCCGGAGGACCTGATCTTCGCCACCCCCGCTGGATGGACGGTTGACGGAACCAACATCAGCGACCTGCTGCGCTCAGCCTCCCGCGTCGAGGTGAGCGCCAAGGACTTACGCACGTGGGGAGCCTCCCGCACGATGGTGGACGCCCTCTGCGTGGCGCCCGCCGCCGACGGTGGGTCGAGGGCAAACCAGCTGACCGGGGCGTACGACCGCGTTGCCGAGGCACTCGGCAACACCCGCGCCGTCGCCAGGAACTCGTACGTTGCACCGGTGGTTGCCGAGGCACACGAGCATGGCTCGTTGGCCGACTGCTGGGCGGCGTCACGTGCATCACGACACCGATCGCGAGCAGAGGGCACACTCGACAGGCTGCTCGGGCGGGCCGCCGACTGATCGAACCGCGCACCAGGGCACTGCCCGCCGGCGAACCAGGTCCCGCACGCGACGAACCCGCCTCCACGTCGTTGGGGAGGCGGGCTCGTCGTCGCACCGGTAAAGGTGATCCGGTGCGGGGTGGGACGGTGTCAGTTGTTGTCGATGGTGCCCCGCCAGGCGCCGGTCGAAACCGAACGGTCCTCGATGAATTCCTTGAACCGCTCCATGTCGCTCTCGAGCTGACCGGATACGAAGCCAACCTTGTCGGCAACGTTCTCGAGGAAGCCCTGTGGGTCGTAGTCCATCTGCAACGTCACGCGGGTGGTGGCGTCGTCGAGCTTGTGGAACGTGACCACACCGGCGTGGTCGGGTCCGTCGACAGTTTTCCAGGCCACGCGCTGATCCGGGCTCTGCTCGGTGATGACGGTGTCGAACTCACGTGTCACGCCGCCGATGTCCACTTTCCAGTGGACGGTGTCGTCGGTGATCTGACGGACCTCCTTCACACCACCCATGAACTTCGGGAAGTCCTCGAACTGGGTCCACTGGTTGTACGCGACACGAACGGGCGCGTTCACGTCGATCGAGTGTTGGTGGTCGTTGGTACTCACTTCGAATCGTCCTTCATCTTGTCGACGGCGTCGTTGAACTTGTCCTTGACGTCGTCAGCGGCCTCTTTGACCTTGCCGGCGGCTTCGTCCTTCTTTCCCTCGTTCCTGAGTTCCTCGTCGTCGGTGAGGTCGCCAGCGGCCTGCTTGACTCGTCCGGTGGCCTGATCTGATTCTCCGCTCATGTGATGCTCCTTGGATAGTGGGGAGGTGTTGTGTGGTGGGATCCGCATCGGTTGACGTGACCCGCCCGTTCGTCGGGCCTACCGCGGACGCCGGCCGACCAAACGCTCGACGACACACGCGGCTTCGCGAACGAGCCGCTGCGCGAGCACGATCCGGCTCGGCTCGTCGAGCCCGGGAAGGTCGCCGACTCGAACAGGGCCTCCCTCGCTGAGCGTACGGAGCGCGCGGAGTGTGGTCGTCGGCAGCGTGAGCGTCCGATCGCCGAGGTCGACCGTGATCCGCTCAGGTCGTGGCGACCAGTGGTCGTGACCGCGCAACCCGTCCCAATGGTCGAGCTGACCGTCGACGTCGTCGACAGCCTGGGCCAGGGGTTCGGGGGCAATCCAGCAGATCACGGTGTCGAGATCGATGGCGTCCACGTGGGCGATCGAGGTGATCCGCCCGGAGCGGGGCGGGCGCGCCAGGCGCCGCGCCTGCTCGCGACCGACCAGGTCGGAGAGGTCGGCGGAGCCGATGAGGTCGAGGGCGGCGTCGAGCGTCTCGTCGAGCGTCCGTTCGAGATCGTCGCGCCCGGAGCGGTGCCGGTAGCCGATCGGCAGCGGGTCGTCGAGTGCGTCGGAACCCGCCCGCAGCATCCGCTCGATCACGTGGCGTCGGGTCACACGGATGATGCCGATGGTGAGGTGCAGCGAGGTGTCGCCCGATGTCTCCGCATGGTGGCGGACCCCGCGTGGCACGTACATCACATCGCCGGGGCGCATGGTGACCTCGCCGAGCCCATCGATCCACCATCGCTTCGAGCCGTGCAGCTGAATTGCGAGCACGTCGTGAAGATCGGCGTGTTCCCCGAGCCCGGCCGCGGCCGGCGGTGTGAGGTAGGCATTTGCCTGCACCGGATGCGAGACCTCGTCCTGGAGACGACGCACGAAGTCGCCGACCGTCGACGAGGTGCGGTGGAGTGACTGCAACACGAGTGTGGCTCCGTCGGCGAGGCGCGAGGCCACCTTTGCGGGGTCGACCACGTCGTCGAGTTCTCGGCCGCCGATGCGGGTCGGGGAGCAGAACGACGGCGCCGGCAGCGGAACACCGTCGGCGACCATGCGCACGGACGGGCGCCGTGCGCCGTTGGCGACGAGTTGGTCGACCGCATCGAGCGACAACACGTCGTCGAACAGGTCGACGTCTCCTCGCTCGTGCGGCGTCGTGACGAGCGGCTGACGTCCCCAGTGGTGACTGGCGAACAGGTCGACGTCGCCAACGCAACGGGAGAGGGGGCTGGGAGCGTCTCGTGGCGGTTGTCGGACTTGGGTCTGCGGGGCGATTGCAGGACCACCGCTGCGTTCGGGGTCCGGGCCCTGGGAGGGGACGGGACGGATCCCACCCGGGGCGCTCGGGGCCGAAGGCAGCGGTGGTCCATGGGGCGTCGATCGATGAGGATCGGGAGGAGCCTCCACGACCGGCGCGTTCATGGGCGACGAGCGATCAGGCTTCGTCGCCGGTGTCGCGGCTGTGTTCGCCGGGAGCATCGAGGTTTTCGTCGTCCTCGGTTGGCTCATCGCCGGTGTCCTTCGAGTGCTCGCCCGGGGCGTCGAGGTTTTCGTCGTCCTCGGTCGGGCCGCTGCTCATGTCGGTGTCGCTGAGGGATGCGTCGTTGGTCATGGGCAGCGCAGTACCCGGTCGCGCCCGGCCCAACCCAGTTTCAGCGCAATTTTCCGCCGAGACCTCGCGGCGAGACCGTCAGCCGTCGAAGTTCTCGAAGTAACGGCTCGGGGTGGGGCCGCGTTGGCCCTGGTATTTCGAACCCTTGGCGCCGCTGCCGTACGGGTTCTCCGCTGCGCTGGTCATCTGCATGAAGCTGACCTGACCGATCTTCATACCCGGATACAGCGTGATGGGCAGGCTGGCCACATTGGCGAGTTCGAGGGTGATGTGGCCGTCGAAGCCGGCGTCGATGAACCCAGCGGTCGAGTGGATCAGGAGGCCGAGGCGGCCGAGCGACGACTTGCCCTCGACCCGGCCGACCAGGTCGTCTGGGACGGCGATGCGCTCGTGGGTGGAGCCGAGCACGAACTCACCCGGATGCAGGATGAACGGTTCGTCGGAGTCCTGGGGCAGCTCGACCAGTTCGGTGAGATCGACCATGTCCTGCTTGACGTCGATGACGCCGCGGGTGTGGTTGCGGAACACTCGGAACAGATTCGAGATGCGCACGTCGATCGACGACGGTTGGATCAGCGATTCGTCGAGCGGGTCGATCACGATCCGACCGGCGGTGAGCTGTTCACGGATGGTGCGGTCGGACAGGATCACGAGCGCCCACGTTACCGATCCCCCTCTCCCACCCCGTTTGCGGGGGTTTCGCGGCGGGATGGACCACCGGAGGTGCGACGCAAACGTGAAAGGGTCCAGACGACGAATGCCGTGGGGCGGTGACCTCCGAAGAGTTTCCCGGTTGGAGAGGGTGAGTTCACTTGCGAGATGAGATAGAACGGAATGACACGTTCGAACCCCCGAAAGGCGTGATGACATGGCTGCGACAGCACTGATGGTGTGGATCGACCAAGACCTCTGCACCGGTGACGGCATCTGTTCGGAGATCTGTCCCGACGTGTTCGTCGGGCGTGACGACGGACTCTGGGTGGTGAAGGAGGAGGCTTCTCACTTCGGTGAGACGATTGTGTTCGACGGCGCCGATGGGGCCGGCCACGGTCCCGACATGGGCCGAGGGGTTGCACGCATCCCCGACTCGTTGATCGACCTCGCCGTCGACGCAGCCGAGGAATGTCCCGGGGAGTGCATCATGATCGAGCCCTACGATCAGGAAGCGATCAGCAACCGCGGCGCCTGAACCGGCTCCGAGCGCGCCCGCTAGTCTGGGCGCCTCTGCGGATGTAGTTCAATGGTAGAACATCAGCTTCCCAAGCTGAGAACGCGGGT
>CAZJUC010000173.1:0-7263 GCA_964549065.1 uncultured Ilumatobacteraceae bacterium | reverse complement strand
TGATCAAGCAGCAGGTGCCCGCCGTGCTCGACCTCGTCGGCCTCGCCGGCAAGGAAGACCGCCTGCCGCACCAGCTGTCCGGTGGCGAGCAGCAACGGGTCTCGGTGGCCCGCGCCTTCGTGAACCGACCGCTGATCATGCTGGCCGACGAGCCCACCGGCAACCTCGATCCGGCCACGGGTGAAGGCATCATGCGGCTGCTCGACCGGATCAACAAGACCGGCACGACCGTCGTCATGGCCACACACGACCAGCGCATCGTCAACACGATGCGCAAGCGGGTCATCCAGCTCGACCGAGGCGTCATCGTGCGCGACCAGGCCCGCGGCGTCTACGAGTGAGCTGAACCGATGCTGTCACGACTTCGATACACCCTGCGCGAAACATTCGACAGTTTCCGCCGCAACGCCACGCTCACGGTCGCCTCGATCATCACCGCCGCGATCTCGCTGCTCGGCGTCGGGCTCACCCTGCTCAGCCAGCATGCCTTCGACAACCTGCTCGCCCGGTGGGAAGGCGGTGTCGAGATGATCGTGTTCATGAACCCGACGGCCACCGACGACCAGCTCACGCTCGTCGACGACGCCCTCACGTCGAGCGACCAGTTCATCGAGAGTTCCGAGTACTGCGACGAGATCTGCTCGCTCGAGGAGGCCGATCGCATCTTCGCGGGCGAACCGGCGGTGCGCGACCTGCTCACCGAGGACACGATCCTCACGCAGTTCAAGGCGGTCCCGACCGAAGGAACCGATGTCGAACTGCTGCGGCAGGTCTCCGACCAGTTCGCCGAACTGCCCGGGGTGTACGACGTGAGCTTTGCCGAGGACCAGATCAGCCTGATCAGCCAGCTCCAGAGCTTCTTCGGGTTCCGGTTGCTCCTGCTCTCGGTGTTCCTGCTGCTGGCTGCGATCTTGTTGATCTGGAACACGATCAGAACCGCGATCTTCGCCCGACGACGAGAGATCGAAGTGATGAAACTCGTCGGCGCGACCGACTGGTTCATCCGGATCCCGTTCATGCTCGAAGGGCTCCTGCACGGCATCATCGGTGGTGTGCTGGCGAGCGGTGGGCTCTGGGCGTGGAACTCGCAGTGGACGTCCGGGGTGGAGAGCTTCCCCGACAACAGTGGATTCTCCGCGCTCGTGGTCGTCGACGGCTACGACCAGACGGTGATGCTGATCATGCTGGTCATCGGGGCCCTGGCCGGGGCCATCGGCTCCGGCATCGCGGCCTCCCGGTTCCTCGACATCTAGCTCGACCGGGCCGGCTGACTACGGTCCGGTGAATGAAGTACGAGCAGATCACCTACGAGGTGGCGGATTCGATCGCCACGATCACTCTCGATCGACCGGAGCGGATGAATGCATTCACGGATGTGATGATGCGCGAGGTGATCGATGCGCTCGATCAGGTCGATGCCGACGACGACGTGCGTGTGGTGATCGTGACGGGGGCGGGGGACCGTGCATTCTGCGCCGGCGCCGACCTGGGCGGTGGAGGCGACACGTTCGCCAAGGGCGGCTCGGACATCCAGACCCAGGTCGGTGTGCCCCGCGACGGCGGTGGCATGGTGTCGCTGCGGATCTTCGACTGCAAGAAGCCCGTGATCGGGGCGATCAACGGGGCCGCGGTCGGCGTTGGGGTGACGATGACCCTGCCGATGGACATCCGTCTCGCATCGGACACCGCCCGGTTCGGGTTCGTGTTCGCGCGACGAGGCATCGTCCCGGAGGCCTGTTCGTCCTGGTTCCTGCCGCGTCTGGTGGGCATCAGCACCGCAGCCGAGTGGTGCTACTCCGGCCGGGTGTTCCCGGCTGCGGAGGCCCTCGAACGCGGTCTGGTCCGCAGCGTGCACGCGGCGGACGACCTGCTCGGCGCGGCACGAGAACTCGCTCGTGAGATCGCCGACAACACCGCCCCGGTGTCGGTGGCGCTGACGCGCCAGATGCTCTGGCGGATGCTGGGCGCCGACCACCCGATGGAGGCCCACCGGGTCGACTCGCGGGGCATCCAGTCGCGAGGGGCGAGTGCGGATTCCAGGGAGGGGGTCGAGAGCTTCCTCGAGAAGCGGGCGCCGGTGTATCCGGTCAAGGTGTCCGATGGGCTCCCGGATCTCTTCGTCGACTACGTCGAACCCGATTTCCACTGAGTCGACGCCGGTCGGGCCGTCCTCGAGCGCAACCGTTCGACGGTTGACGCGGCGGGCCAGCAACATTACGGTTTCATGACAACGGCGGACGGGTAGCGCGAGTTCACCAGCCAGTGCGGGCGGGGAACAGGGAGCGAACACCACCATGTCCATCCACTACCGGGGATCCGACGTCGTCGACCCCTCTCAGCGCCTGATCGGCACAATCGACGATGTCGTCTATGACGACCATGGACAGCCGCTCTGGGCCGTCGTCGAACTGGGCCTGCTACGCGCCGCGCACTATCTGCCGATGGCCGCCGGCTACCTGACCGAGCACGGCAAGTTCGTGGTGCCCTACGACAAGGGCACCGTCAAGTCGGCCCCCCGGGCGCGCCGCGACCACGTTCTCGATCACAGCGAGGAGGCCGAACTGAAGCGCCACTACGAACTCTCGGGGTGAGATCTGTCGTGTCAGTGACGTTTGGCACGTCGCAGTTCGGGAATTCCTCAAGCTCGCCGTGGTTCTTACCGATGTCTTGAACACGCCGACGAAGATGGTCACGCCCGGTGGCACATCAGGCGCACCGAAATCGCGAAGAGGAAATGACATGACGACGATGTTGATGGAAAAGCTGCAGACCGGCGACGTGATCGAGATCAAGTCGGGTGACGACGTGGTCACCGTGCTCGTGCTGCTCGCCACCGACGACGCGCTCGTGCTCGATCCGTGCGACGGTGCCACGCCGTTCGTGCTCAACACCGAGGAACTCGTCGAGTACCGCAAGTTCGACGCCGACGCGATGTTCGCCGACGCCTGACGCGTCGGTCGATCCGCACCCCGTACAGCGGGGCGTCGGTTCACCAGATCTCCGGAAGTGGCGCCCCCCTCCACTTCCCGGAGAAGTCCCCCTAATGTGGGCGCCGTGCACGACACGGCGCCCACGTTGTTTTTCCGGGTCGGCGGGATGCCCTTCTTCGAGGAGCTCGTCGACGCCTTCTACGACGGCGTTGCCACCGACGAGGTGCTGCTCCCGTTGTATCCCGAGCAGCCGGACCTCACCGGGGCGAGACATCGCCTCACACTGTTCCTCGCGCAGTACTGGGGTGGCCCCACGACCTACATGGAAGAACGTGGACACCCGCGCCTGCGCATGCGCCACATGCCCTTCCACGTCGGGCCGCTCGAACGGGATCGCTGGCTGGTCCACATGGCCGCCGCTGTCGAACAGGTCTGCGAGCAACGTGGCGCGCCCGCCGGCATCGCCGATGAGCTGATGGGCTACTTCGTCCCCGCCGCCGAGCACCTCCGCAACGACACGGGGCTGCCGATCTCGCGACCGCAGTAGCGTGGCGCGGTCATGACGGTCATCCAGGTCGAGGATCTCCACAAGCACTACGGCGAGGTCCGTGCCGTCGACGGACTGTCGTTCGCGGTCGCCCCCGGCGAGGTCTATGCCCTGCTCGGCGAGAACGGTGCCGGTAAGTCGACCGCTGTCGAGATCCTCGAGGGCTATCGCGTCCCCACCTCCGGACGGGTCACGGTCCTCGGCGCCGATCCCTCGTCGGCGGGCCGGGCATTTCGCGATCGCGTCGGCATCGTGCTGCAGTCGTCCGGCGTCGAGGCCGAGTTCAGCGTGCGAGAGGTCATTGACCTGTACGGCGGCTGCTACCGCAACCCTCGCCCTCTCGACGAGGTCGTGGAGATGGTCGGCCTCGGCGAGAAGGTCGATGCCCGGGTCGGGTCGCTGTCGGGTGGGCAGCGACGACGCGTCGACCTGGCGCTCGGCATCGTCGGACGTCCCGAACTGCTGTTCCTCGACGAGCCGACCACCGGATTCGACCCCTCGGCGCGGCGTCGGTCGTGGGATCTGGTGGAGGCGCTCGGTGACGACGGCACCACGGTGCTGTTGACCACCCACTACCTCGACGAGGCCGAGCACCTGGCAGACCGGGTCGGGGTGCTCTCACGTGGTCGGCTGATCGCCGAAGGAACACCAGAGCAGCTGATCAACGAAGTCAGCGGCACCGTTGTGAGCTTCATGCTTCCGGATTCGGTGCGGCCGGACGATGCAGCAGCCACCTTCGGTGACCTGCTCGGAGTGTCGATCCGGCTGTCGGGCCGGCTCGTCGAGGCGAGCATCGAACACCCCACCGCCGCGGTCCACCGCATCACCGGCTGGGCGCTCGACGCCGGCGTCGAACTCCAGTCGTTGTCGGTGAGTCGCGTGTCGCTCGAAGATGTGTACCTCACGCTCACCGACGGAGTCGCTGACGTGTCGGGTGCGCACGAGGAGCAGCCGTGAGCGGCTTCCCGTCGACGCTGTCGTTGGTCGTCGCCCAGACCCGCTATCAGCTCCTCACGTTCGCTCGGATTCCCGTGTCGGTGTTCTTCACGCTCGGGCTGCCGCTCGTGATGCTGGTGTTGTTCAACGCTCTCTTCGGCGACGGCACGTTCGAGATGGCCGACGGCGGCGAGATGTCGGCGCAGCAGTTCTACACGGGTGGTCTCGCCGCCTTCACCGCGGTGTCGGCCACGTTCACCAACCTTGCCAACATGCTGCCGATCCGTCGCGACGAAGGTGTGCTGAAGCGGTGGCGGGGCACACCGTTGCCGACGTGGATCTATCTCGCTGGTTTCGTTGTGTCGGCGGTGTTGATCGCCGTGGTCGGGGTGATCCTGATGCTGACGCTCGGTGTCGTGGTCTACGACCTCGAGATCGAACCGGCGAAGATGCCGGCGGCCGTGGTGACCTTCCTCGTCGGGGTCGCTGCGTTCGCTTCGCTCGGTATGGCGCTCGCCGCCGTCGTGAAGTCGGCGAGTTCGGCGTCGGCGGCCGCCAATGCGATCATCCTGCCGCTCGCGTTCGTGTCGAACATCTTCATCCAGGTCGACAATGCGCCGGCCTGGATCACGACGATCGGCGACATCTTTCCGCTCAAACACTTCGCCGAAGCTTTTCAGGACTGCTTCACGCCGTTCGTCGCGGCCCCCGCCTTCGACTGGCCGAGCCTCGGTTATGTGGCGCTGTGGGGAGTTGCGGGTCTGCTGGTCGCGCTCAAGTTCTTCACCTGGGAACCGAGCGGGAGTTCCCCCCGGGGCCGCCGCTCGCGGCGTTCGGCCACCGCTGCCGCGGCTGACTGACGCCGCCCCGATCCGTTGGGGACTCGGGTCACGAGAAGACGACGGTCTTGCGACCGTGGACGATCACGCGGTGTTCGAGGTGGGCGCGCACGGCGCGAGCGAGCACGATCGTCTCGAGGTCGCGTCCGCGCGACGTCAGCCGGGCCACGTCGTCGCGATGGGTGACGTGTGCGGTGTCCTGCTCGATGATCGGGCCCTCGTCGAGATCGGCGGTGGCGTAGTGGGCGGTGGCGCCGATCAGCTTGACGCCGCGTTCGTACGCCTGGCGGTACGGATTGGCGCCGACGAACGCCGGCAGGAACGAGTGGTGGATGTTGATGATGCGGTGCGGATGCGTCGCGACGAAGCGGTCGCTGAGGATCTGCATGTACCGCGCCATCACCACCAGTTCGACGCCGTGGTCCGCCAGCGCGGACAGCACCTGCTCCTCCTGCTGCGGTCTGGTGTCGGGCGTGACCGGTGCGTGGAGGTAAGGGACGTCCATGTGCTCGGCGATGTCGGCGTGGTCCGGATGGTTCGACACGACGACACGTAGGTCCATCGGGAGTTCACCGCTGCGCCACCGCGTCAACAGGTCGTAGAGGCAGTGGGGTTGCTTCGATGCCATGATGGCAGTGGGTGTCGGGGTATCGGTGAAGCGCACGTCGACGGTCATGCCCAGGCCGTCGGCGATGGGGGAGAAGGCGGCGACGATCTCGTCGCGCCCGAGGCCGAAGCCGTCGAGGTCGAACTCGACGCGTTGGAAGAACATCGCGTCGCCGTTGCCCGTGCCCGGATCGACGTGTTGCTCTGCGTGCACGATGTTGCCGCGGTGGTCGGCGAGGAACTGAGCGGTTGCAGCGACCACACCGGGTTGGTCGGGACACGAGAGCAGCAGGACAGCGGTCACGGCCATCGTTCTACCTCCGAATTCAGTCGAGGCGGGGGCCGAGCGCGAAGCAGGCGATCGCCGTGGCGGCTGCGGCGTTGAGCGAGTCGACGCTGTCGGCCATCGGTATCCGCACGGGTGTGGCGAGGCCGAGCAGCTCATCGCTGAGCCCGGTCCGCTCGGATCCGATCATGATGCCGACCCGCTCACCCGGTTCCACCGACGCGATGGGGACGGCATCGAGGTCCGGGGTCAACGCGTAGAGGTCGGTGTCGGCGAGCGCCCGCAGCTCGCCGGCGAGATCGGTGGTGCGGGCGTGAGGGAGCTCGAAGACGGTGCCCATGGCGACGCGCAACGACCGTCGGGCGAGCGGGTCGGCGCTCGTGTGGTCGAGAATCAGACCGTCCCAGCCGAGGGCGGCGGCATTCCGGATGATGGAGCCGATGTTCGCCGGATTGTCGACGGCCTCGACGATCACGAGTCGATGGGCCGTTCTGGCGAGTTCGGCAACGCTCGGACGGGCGGGGCGATCGAACAGTGTGATGATCGACGACGGCACACCGAGCCGGGACACGACGCTGCGAACCGCAGTGCCGCCGCCGTACACCGGACATCCGAGGGTGTGCGCGACGTCGGGGACGCGTTCGATGTCCACAAGCGCAGCGACCGGTCGACAGCCGGCGACAGCGGCCCGCTGCACCACCAGGTCGCCTTCGGCGAGGAACATCCCCGCGCCGGCGTCGTCACGCTTGTCGGTCCGGCTCGCCAACCCGCGTTCGTTGAGCCGGAACTGGCGAAACCGAGGGTCGTCCGGATCCTCGATGCGGATCACCTCCATCGACGCGCTGCCATCACGTTCGTGTGCATGTCTGGGTGGCCCGGCCCACCGGGAGTGCAACGCAAACGGGG
Organism: uncultured Ilumatobacteraceae bacterium; assembly: GCA_964549065.1. Lineage (GTDB taxonomy): Bacteria > Actinomycetota > Acidimicrobiia > Acidimicrobiales > Ilumatobacteraceae > Sva-07. The sequence continues at coordinate 213 of CAZJUC010000173.1, read as the reverse complement.
GTGAGCGATTGCGCTGACGTTTGTGTGCGCGTTCTGGTGGCCCGGCCCACCGGGAGTGCAACGCAAACGGGGGTGAGCGCTGGTGGCATCAGAAGTGATAGGGGTAGGGCGACCAGTCGGGCGGGCGCTTCTCGAGGAAGCTGTCGCGGCCTTCGGCTGCTTCGTCGGTGCCGTACGCGAGGCGGGTGGCCTCGCCGGCGAACACCTGCTGGC
>CAZJUC010000172.1:0-7379 GCA_964549065.1 uncultured Ilumatobacteraceae bacterium | reverse complement strand
GAGATTCTCCGGAGTGACTGGAGTTCAGACGTGTGCTCTTCCGATCTTCGACGACAACCTGGGCTCCGTCGACGTCACCCTCACCGACGACGAGATGGACGACCTGTCGGTGGTGTCGTCGCCCGGGATCGCCGACTACCCGTACCGCATGCTCGCCCGCCAGTGCGCCATGGGTGTCTGGGACGAACTGCGCACCCGGCCCGCCGCCGACTGATTGCCGCCCGTCGGCACTCCGGCGTCGCGGCGGCCCGAACCGTCCGACGGTTGAGTTCGGCCCGGGCTGGGTATCGACGCGCCATGAGCATGGTGAATCGGCCAGGAACGACATCGATGGACATCGAGGACACGGCGATCGTCGCCACGTACGCCCGATACGAAGGAGCGCAGCACGCCGTCGACTCGCTGTCCGACGCCAGTTTCGACGTGGCCCGATCGGCCATCGTGTGGAACGGCCTCAAGCGGGTGGAGCACGTCGTCGGGCGCCAGACAGTGGCCACCGCCGCGCTCAAGGGTGCGGGGGCCGGTGCCTGGTTCGCCGGGTTCTTCGGACTGCTCGTGGCACTCTTCGTCGACACCGACGACTTCGGTGAGACGATCGGAATCGTGATCACGTACGTGATCCTGGGCGCACTCGTCGGTGCCGCCTGGTTCGGCTTCGCCCACTGGCAGACCCGCGGTCGTCGCGACTTCGCGTCGTTCGGGACCTTCGAGGCCGAGTCGTACGACGTCCGAGTCCCGATCGACCAACGCGACGACGCCGAACGAATTCTCGGCGTCACACGCTCTCGCGCGGTCGACCCGCCACCGGCCGACCCCGGCTCCGTCCCGCCGCCGCCGGGGGCCTGAGGCGCGGGCGCCCTGCGTCAGCCGACGCGTGGGACCGTCGTCAGCCGGCGCGGGCGATCTTCGCCTCGTCGAGGACCGCCTCGCCGTCCCAGCGGTACGCGACGAGCTCGCCGCGCTTCGCCACACTGAAGTCGACGCACAGGGCCCGGTCGCTCGTCATGCCCAGGTCGACGCTCCACCAGTAGTGGCCGAAGAGCACCGGGACGTCGGAGTCGTAGCTGACCCGGTCGGCGTCGGCGATCGGATCGTCGGGCACCGAGGTCGGCTGTCCGTGTTCGTCGAGCACGGTCGAGCCGTCGGGGATCAACGCCGCCGCCGCCGACGTCGTGGCCGTCGGGTCCCACCACGCCATGCGGGCGTGGTCGCGGACGTGGCCGTCCTTGTCGGCGTAGCGCAGCCCACCGAGTGAGATCTCGGGGCCTTTCAGGATCGTCTCGACGGCGTCGTAGCTGGGGTGCCCCTTCGTGCTCGCCTCCACGACGAGTTCCTCGGTGAGGCTGTCGTGGTCGCCGACGAGAGGACGGAGATGGTCGATGTGCTCGTCCGACCAGCATGCGTGCACCACCCGGATCCCGCCGAGGTCGAGCCACAACGGAATCGTCATGAACCATCCGATCATGTCGCGATGCAACGGTGAATCGAAGCCGACCGCGTCGATGAACTCGGCGTGTTGGGCGTCGTTCTTCGCGGTGTGCCGGCGCAGGTGGTCGCCTCGGCCGTCGGGTGTGGCGTACGCGACGGCGTTGAACTCGTGATTGCCGAGCACGATCCGGGCCGCGCCCGCCTCGACCATCGCTCGGGCGATCTCCACGGACTCGATCTGCTTCGGACCCCGATCGATCAGATCGCCGACGAAGACCGCTTGACGCTCGGGGTGTGCCCACACCCCGTCACGCTCGACGTAGTCCATGTGGGCCAGGAGGTCGGTCAGCGCATCGGCGTGGCCGTGCACGTCGCCGATGACGTCGTAGCCGATCGAGGGTGTGGCCTCGTGCGGTGACGAGCGGTTCGACGTGGTCATGGGCGTACTCCCGCGCAGCTGGCTGACACTTGATTCTGCTCTCGGCGCCGTCCGTTCGAAACTGAACCTCTCGGTCAGGCGTGTGACCAGGCCGGATTGGCGCCGGCGTCGGGGCATTCGCCGGGCTTCACCGGAGGCGGTTCGGTGCCGTCGCCGAACGGGCGTCCGCCGAGTGCCTCGCGCCCGTGCCAGGTCGTCCACGCCGCCGGGTCGGGCCCGAGCGGGACGATGCCCGACGGGTTCAGTTGGCGGTGCACGCGGTAGTAGTGGGCCTTGATCTGCGCGAAGTCGATCGTGTCGCCGAACCCCGGTGTCTGGAACAGGTCGCGGGCGTAGCCCCACAGCGCCGGCATCTCGCTCAGCTTGTTGCGGTTGCACTTGAAGTGGTTGTGGTACACCGCGTCGAAGCGCACCAGCGTCGGCCACAGCCGGACGTCGGCCTCGGTGATCGTGTCGCCCACGAGGTACCGCTTGGTCGCCAGTCGGTGCTCGAGCCAGTCCAGACGATCGAAGAGGCGATGGTATGCCTCGGCGTACGAGTCGGCGTCGGTGCTGAACCCTGCTTCGTACACCGCGTTGTTCACGTCGTCGTAGTTGGTGGCTGCGATCTCCATGATCTCGTCGCGGCGCCCGCCGGGGAACAGGTCCGGCGCCCCCGCTCGATGATGCTCCACCCACTCCTGGCCGAAGTCGAGCGTGATCTGGTGGAAGTCGTTGGTCACCACCTGCCCGGTCGGCACGTCGACGAGGGCGGGCACGGTGACGCCGCTGCCGGCGTCGGCACCTCGTGCGTCGTAGGCGTCGCGCAGGAGATGGATTCCGAGCACCGGATCGACCTCACCGGGGTCGAGGTCGAACGTCCACGACTCCTCGCCGTGGACGGGGCCCACGAGGCCGAGCGAGATCGCGTCCTCCAACCCGTACAGTCGTCGAGCGATCAGCGCCCGGTTCGCCCACGGACACGCCCGTGCGGCGACCAGGCGGTACCGGCCGACCTCGACCGGCCAGTCGTCGCCGTCGCGGGTGATGCGTGTGTCGATGTAGTCGGTGTCGCGGCGGTACGTGCCCACGGCGTCGGCGTACTCGGTCTCGGCTCCCATGGCCGGGGGCCTACCCGATCGTGCGGGCGCTGCACCTCGGGCGTCATCGCGTCCGGCATCGTCGAGACCGCACCGGCGCGTCACCGATCGGGTCTGCCCCGCCGTGGTCCGGATACGTGCATGCGATACTCCGCCGATGGGTGAGACACCGGACTGGTTCGAGATCACGCGCCGCAACGCTCGTTCGGTGCAGACGACGATCGGTTGGATCTTCTGGGATCCGGGTGCGGTGGCCCGGTACGCCGACCTCGGCATCCCGAAGGACTTCGCCGGGCCGCTCGGCTACATGGCTGCGCGCTGTGCGCCACTGGCGGCCGCCGGACCCGACGCGGTGATCGCCGCGTTCGGCTCGATCAGCTCGACGGGTATCAGGGCGGCGTTCGACGTGCTCGGCCACGACCCCGAACGGTTCGAGGCGTGTCGTCTCGCCCGAGACGAGGCCGTTGCCGACGGCCTGCGCGAGTTCGCCCCCTCGATCGTCGACCCGCTGACCGAGCTCGGCCCCGAGCTCTGGCCCGTCGTCGACCAGCTGCCCGTCATGGGTCGGGTCTTCATGGCCGCGCACCTCGCGCTGGAGCGCCCCACCGATCCGCTGCTGTCGGGCTGGCACGCTGTCAACTGCATCCGCGAGTGGCGCGGCGACACCCATTGGGCGGTGGTGGTGGCAGCCGGGCTCACCCATCCGGAAGCCTCGATCCTCCACAACGCGCACGTGCACTACGAGACCGACTGGCTGGCGAAGTCCCGCGGCGCGACGCCCGAGGAGATCGACGCCGGCTGGAGCGCACTCGAGCGCAAGGGTCTCGCGGAGGTCGACCCCGACGGTCGACACCGGGTGCTGCCCGCCGGAGTGGCGTTGCGCGGGCGCATCGAAGACGACACCGATCGTCTCACCACGCTGCCGTGGGAGCTGCTCGGCGAGGAGCGATCGAACCGGTTCGCCGAGCAGTTCGAGTCACCGTGCGAAGCCCTGCTCGCTCGGGTCGACGTGACGGCCGGACCGAACTACCAGCCGGCCTCCCGCCTCCACGACGAGCGCTAGCGCAACAGTCGGCGCACCGCGGCGTCGAGCACCCGGGCAGTCGTCGCCACCTCGGTGACCGACACGCGCTCGTCGACGGCGTGGGCGTGGGCGATGTCGCCGGGGCCGTACACCGCACACGCGGCGCCGGCCTCGCGTCGCCACAGGGCCATGTCGCAGCCGTAGGGCACACCGATCGTGCCCGGTCGCGTCCCCGTCACCTGCTCGGCTGCCTCGCACAGTGCCGCCACCAGCGGGTGGTCGGGATCGATCGACGACGACCCGAACGCGGCCCCTGTCCGCTCGATCCGTGGCGGGTGGGCGTCGAGCCACGGATCACCGGCGATCGCGTCGCGCAGCGTTCGCTCGAAGCGGGCTTCGGCCTGCTGGATCGACTCGTCGATCGTGACCCCGACCCGCAGCTCCGCGGTGAGCTGCTCCATCACGTTCGACGCCCACACGCCACCGTTCACGACGCCGACCGTGGTCGGATAGGGCAGGCCGGTGGCGACCATTGCCGGGTTGCGTTCGGCGTCGTTGAGCTCGCGTTCGAGACGTTCGACCGCGGCGTACACGGTGATGAAGTGGTCGAGCGCCGACTCGCCGAGCAGTCGGGTCGCCGCGTGCGCGGAGCGTCCGTCGACCTCGATCGTGTACGTCAGCGCCCCACCGTGGGCCACGACCACCTGCGGGCCGTCCGCACCCGACGTCGGCTCGGGCACGATCACGACGTCGCCGGTCCATCCTCGCCGGATCGCCGCCAGCGTGCCGGTGCCGCCGTCCTCCTCGCCGGGCACCGCGACGAAGCGCAGCTCGCCGGCGAAGTCGCGGTCGCCGTCGGCCACCCGGGTGAACGCCTCGATCGCGGCGACCAGTCCGCCCTTCATGTCGGCGCTGCCGCGCCCGTACAGCACGTCACCGTCGAGTTCTCCGGCGGGATCGCGTGACCACTTCGCCCGGTCGCCGACCGGCACGACGTCGGCGTGTCCGGTGAGCACCACGACGGGGCCGGGACGGTTGCCGGCGACGCGGGCGGCCACCACCGGCACCTCGTCGCGTTCGACCTCGCGACCCGGATACGCCGGATCGCCCTCGAGTTCCGACATCGGTGTCACCCACCGTTCGACCTCGTCGGCCACCGGCTCCAACCACGACGCGATCAGGTCGATCGCCGGATGCTCGTGCCCGGTCTCCGACGGCGCGGCGACCAACGCGAGCGCCCGCTGCGCGAGGCGGTCGGTCGGATCCACCTCGTCGCTCACAGCACTGCGAGTGCCTGGTCGAGATCGGCGATCAGGTCGTCGGCCGACTCGATCCCCGCCGAGTACCGCACGAGCCCTTCGGGGATGCCGAGGGCGGCGCGCTCCTCGGGGGTGCACTCGACGTGGCTGGTCGTGGCCGGCGGCCCGACGGTGGTCTCCACCGCCCCCAGGTTCGCCGCCCGGTGGGCGAGTCGCAGGTGAGGGATGACCTGCTTCACGGCATCGAGGTCACCGTCGAGCGCGAAGCTCAGCATCCCGCCCCAGCCCGACATCTGCCGCTTGGCGATCTCGTGGCCGGGGTGGCTCGCCAGACCCGGGTAGTTCACCGTGGTGACCCTGGGGTGGGTTTCGAGGAACTCGGCGACCGCCATCGCGTTGGCCGACTGCCGCTCGACGCGCAGGTGCAGCGTCTTCATCCCGCGCAGCAGGAGATAGGCCGCCTCCGGGTGCAGGGTGGCGCCGTTGATCTCGCGGTACCGGAAGACCGCCTCGACCAGGTCGGCACGCCCGGCGACCACGCCGCCGAGTGCATCGGCGTGACCTCCGAGGAACTTGGTGGCGCTGTGCACGACCAGGTCGGCGCCCAACGCCAGCGGTTGCTGGAGCACCGGTGTGGCGAACGTGTTGTCGACCACGGTGACGGCCCCGCGGTCACGGCCGGCGGCGAGCAGCCGGGGCAGGTCGATGATCTTCAACGTCGGGTTGGTCGGCGTCTCGAGATACAGCAGGTCGCAGCCACGGTCCATCGCCTGCTCGACGCCGTCGGCGTCGGTGGTGTCGACCAGTTCGACCTCCACCCCGACCCTGGGGAGGTACTTGGTGAACAGCATGCTGGTGCCGCCGTAGGTGTCCTTCACCGACACCACCCGCCGGCCCGGTTCGAGGAGCGCGTAGAGCATGTTGGAGATCGCTGCCATGCCCGTCGCCGCCGAGGTGGCGGCCTGTGCGCCCTCGAGCACCCGCAGCTTCTCCTCGAACACCGCCACGGTCGGGTTGGTGTTGCGGCCGTAGATGTGGCCCGGTGCTGCACCGGTGGCGACGTCGTGCCACTCGTCGACGTCGTCGTAGCCGAATCCGACGCTGTGCACGACGGGAACCTGCGTGGCCCGATCGAGGAGCGAGCGCTCCTCGCCGGCCCACACCGCACGCGTCTCCATCGAGTCCGGGTGTGGCGCTGCGGGTTGTTCGTCGGGCCCGTGGTCGGAGTTCGTCACCATCGACGTCACCGTACGACATCGGTCACGACGGGGCGTGGGGCGCCCGCTCCGCCGTGTCGTCGCTTCGTCGACGTGGAGGTTCCCATAGGGTCGGCTCCATGCGAATTGTCGTGGTCGGTGCCGGTGCGGTCGGCGGGGTCGTGGCCGCGAACCTCGCACTCGCGGGCACCCCGGTGGTTGCCGTCGCCCGAGGCGAACATGCCCGCGTGATGCGCGAGTCGGGGCTGCGCTACGAGTCGCCCGCCGGCACGGAGGTCGTCGAACTCCCGGTGGCGACATCGATCGCCGAGGTCGACGTCGACCCCGACGATGTGATCATGCTCGGCGTCAAAGGACAGGACACCGTCGGTGTGCTCACCGACCTGCGCGCAGCCGGCGTCACCGGTCAACCCATCGTGTGCATGCAGAACGGCGTCGACAACGAACGCCAGGCACTGCGTCTGTTCCCCGAGGTGTACGGGATGTGCGTGATGCTGCCGGCCGACCATCTCGCACCGGGTGTCGTGCGCGTCTGGACCTCGCCGAGCTCCGGGCTGCTCGACGTCGGCCGGTATCCCGATGGTGTGGACGACCTGTCGGTACGGCTCGCCGCCACGCTCGAGGCGGCCACGTTCGGCTCGATCCCGCGCGACGACATCATGGCCTGGAAGTACCGCAAGTTGCTGATGAACCTCGGCAACGCCATCGAGGCCGTGTGCGGCCGGGAAGCGAGCCGCGGGCGCCTCGGCGAGATGGTGCGCGCCGAAGGCGACGCCGTGCTCGCAGCGGCCGGGATCACTGTCGTCAGCGCCGAGGACGAGCTGGCCCGCCGTGGTGACGCACTGAAGATCCAGCCCGTCGGCGACCAACCGCACCGGTCGGGTGGCTCGTCGTGGCAGAGCCTGCAGCGCGGCACCGGCACGGCCGTGGTGC
>CAZJUC010000171.1:0-7486 GCA_964549065.1 uncultured Ilumatobacteraceae bacterium | reverse complement strand
ACGACAAGCGAGCCTGCGGCGAGCTCGCCCGCCGGCGAGCCCGTCGACGATGCACGTCAGGGCTCTGGCGCCCCGGACACGGCACCGACTAACCTCGACAACGCTGCCTCGCCGCCCGAAGGGGACGACGATTCCGCATCGTGAACCAACTCCAATGCGACACCCAACCAGAGGGGGAACTCTGACCATGGTCAAGACCAAGAAGCTGATGGCGCTCGCCGCTGTCGGCGCACTGACGCTCGCCGCGTGCGGCAGCGACGACGACACGGCAGACACCGGGGACACCACACCCGTCGAAACCGATGCGCCGGACAGCACCGACGCACCGGACAGCACCGACGCACCGGACAGCACCGACGCACCCGACAGCACGGACGCGCCCGACACCACCGACGGTGACGGCGGCGGGTCCGGCGCCGAGTTCGTGATCGACACCGAGGTGTGCGACGACCCGGATGCTGCGACCGCGCAGATCGAAGGGGGCCTCACGATCGGTACCTCGATCCCGCTCTCCGGCGGCCCGGCGGTGCTCTTCGCCCCGCTCGGCGCCGGCCAGCAGGCCTACATCGACTGGTACAACGACACCAACGGCGGCCTCGACGGCGAGCCGATCGAGTTGATCATCAAGGACGACCAGTACACCGCGGATCTCACCAAGACCAACGTCGACGAACTCGTCTTCGACGACCAGGTCGACATCTTGTCGGGCATCATCGGCTCGCCGAACAACCTCGCCGTGCAGGCCGATCTCAACGCCCAGTGCATCCCGCACCTGTGGGCGGCGACCGGCGCCTCCGACTGGGGCAACATCGAGGAGTACCCGTGGAGCTCCGGCCTGCTGGTGCCCTACGCCATCGAGTCGCGGGTGTGGGCCGAGGATGCCGCTGCCGAGGGAGGCTCGACCACCGCGCTGTTCTACGTGAACAACGAGTTCGGTCAGTCCTACGCCGACAGCTACGCCGACCTGGCGGCCGAGAACGGCCTCGAGATCATCGCCGAGGAAGTCATCGACCCCGCCGACTCGGGCGCCCCGAGCGGTCAGATGACCAACCTCGTGCAGGCGAACCCCGACTCGATCCTGGCCGTGCCGCTCGGCGCCCAGTGCGCTGCGTTCATGTCCGAACTCGGCAACGTCAAGGCGGCGAACCCCGACTTCAACCCTCGGGTCTACGTCACCGCCACCTGCGCGAACCCGCTCTTCTTCGACGCTCTCGTCGACAACGGCGGCAGCGACGGCGTGTTCACGTCGAGCAACGCCAAGTTCGCCACGAGCGACGAGTACGCCGACGACGAAGGGGTGCAGACGTTCCTCGAGGCCATGGCGACCTACGCCCCGGACACCAACGCCGGTGACCAGTCGGCGCTGGCAGGTTGGCTCTCGATGGAACTCGCCGTCCACGCGGCCGAGCAGGCACTCGAGGCAGGCAACTTCAGCCGGGAAGGCATCATGAACGCCGTGCGCAACATCGACTACACGCCTGCGCTGGTGGCCGACGGCATCTCGGCGTCGATGAACGCCGAGGACGCGTTCTACCCCGAGGGCACACAGCTCGTGGTGTGGGACGACACCGCCAAGGTGTTCTCGCCGGCTGGCGAGGTCGTCGACTACAACGGTTCGTTGGGCACCTACACGCCCTGATCGAGCCTGATCGACGGCGGCACCGACCGCCGAACGTACGGCGCCCGCCGGACCCGGACCCTGCTCCGGTGCCGGCGGGCGCCGCCGCGTCTCGGGCGAGGTCGCCGGCGTCGGGTCAGGCGCCGTCGGGGGCGCGTGACAGGTTGACCTCGTACTCGCTCGAGCCGGTGATCACGATCTCGAACTCCCACACGTCGCCGTTGCTATCGGTTGCCGTGCACGGGAAGGTCGTGCCGTCGTCCTGGTCCGGAGGATCCTCACAGGTGGCGGTCACGAAGGTGGCCGCCGAGTCGGGGAACAGCGCCCCGCGGAGTTCCTCGTCGGTCTCGATGAACGACTCGGCGTCCTCGGCGAAGTCGGCCGCGGTGGTGAAGCAGCCGACGAGCGCCGTGGCGCCGACCACTGCTGTCGCAGTCGCCCACCAGGTCCGGTTCACGGCTCGAAGCACGGGGTGAGGGCCTCGACGAACGCGGGTGGCGGGTCGCCGCCGTCCGCGGTGGTCGCGATCAATGCCTTCAGGTCGAGCTGTTGCAGCTGCTCGCGGGCGCAGTCCTCGTCGAACGGGACGCCACCGTCGGTGAGATTCGTGATGAAGAAGTCGACGAGCTGGCCGTCGTCGGCGCAGTCGATCAGTTGGATGCTCAGTGCTTCACCCTCGGGGCTCAACTCGGCGTCACCGTCGGCGGCGGCCAACGCGGCGTCCTCGTCGGAGAGCTGCGACGCGATCTCGTCGACGCACGCCTGATCGAGTTCGATCCCGTCGGCTGCGGCGCTCTCGACAGCCGCACGCGCCGCATCGGCCTGGGGTCCGTCCAGGCCGGATTCGCCGTCGCCGCCGTCGCCGTCGCTGCCGCACGCGGCCAGGAGCAGGGCGGTCGCAACGCCCGCGATCGTGTGTGTGCGCTTCAATGGGAACCTCCTCGGTCGTCCGGCACGGCCAGGGCCGCACGGGCTGCGACGGTATCAGGCCACCGGTTCGAGCCGGGCGGTACGTCGGTGGCTGGTGACCCGGTCCCACATGACCACCACCAGCGCGACCCACACGAAGGCGAACCCGACGAGCCGGTCCAGTGGTACCGGCTCGTCGTACAGCAGCCAGCCGAGGCCGAAGTTGATCACCGGTACCAGCAGATTCAGCGGTCCGAGCAGTGTGAACGGGATCGACTGGGCAGCGGCGGCGAAGAGCATCAACGGCACTGCGGTGACCACACCGGTGCCGGCCACCAGGAACCAGTCGACGGTGTCGGCAGACTGCACCACGCTGCCCGACGCGCTCGAGAACGCTGCGACGGCGAGCACGGCCGGTACGAACAGCACGAACGTCTCGCCGGCGAGGCTGTCGATCGCCCCGAGCGGGACCCGGCGTTTGGTGAGCCCGTACAGGCTCCATGTGCCGGCGACCAGCAACGCGATCCACGGTGGCCGTCCGTACGAGACCGTGAGGATCGCCACGGCGATCGTCGCCAGCGCGAACGCCAGCCGCTGCGCGCTCGTCGGCTGTTCCTTCAGCACGAACACACCGATCGCCATCGTTGCGAGCGGCGCGATGAAGTAGCCGAGTGCGGTCTCGATGACGCGATCGTTGGTGACCGCCCACACGTAGCTGCCCCAGTTCACGGTGAGCAGCAGCGATGCCATCACCAGACGACGGGCCGTCGGTCCGTGGCGCAGCGCTGCGACGACGTTCGGCCAAGTCCGCCGAACGGTGACGATCACTGCCATGACCATGCCGGCGAACGACATCCTCCAGGCGATCAGCTCGAACGCGTCGAAGGCTGCGAGCTGTTTCCAGTAGATGGTGAGGAAGCCCCAGAGGAGGTAGGCAACGACACTGAGCTGGACGCCGCGCTGCACGCTTCGGACCCCTGAGCTCGGAGTGGTCGGGGCCGACGCTGACATCGTTGCGTACGGTACGCCTCGATTGCTTCGTCCGGACACACCGCCAGGGTGGCGTACCGTGGACGCATGGAGGTTCGCGTGTGCGATGATCCCGCAGCCGACGCCGGGCGATGGCTGGCGCGACAGCTGCGGGACGCGGTTCGCCGACGAGGGCAGGCGACGCTGGCGGTCAGCGGCGGTGGCTCTGCGCCGCCGATGTTCGACGTGCTGCTCGCCGAGGAAGTTCCGTGGGCCGACGTCAGCGTGTGGCAGGTCGACGAACGGGTCGCCCCCGACGGCCACCGCGAGCGCAACGCCGAGCAACTCGTCGACTTCCCGTGCCGGGTCGAGCTGATGCCGGTCACCGATGACGACCTCGACGCGGCAGCGGAGCGGTACTCCCTCGGTCTGCCCGAGCGCTTCGACGTGGTGCATCTCGGCCTCGGCGACGACGGGCACACCGCGTCGTGGCCGCCGGGCCACCCGGTGGTCGACAGCGAACGAAGTTGTGAGGTGATCGGTGAGTTCAACGGCTTCCGCCGGATGACCCTGACCCCACGGGTCGTGAACGCTTCGCAGGCGCGGTTGATGCTGACGTTCGGTGAGTCGAAGGCGCCGATGGTGCAACGGTGGCTGCAGGGCGACGCTGCGTTGCCCGTCGCCCGCCTGCGGCGTGCCGACACCTGGGCGATGCTCGATCCTGCCGCCGCGGCCGACCTGCCCGAGCCGACGATCGGGGGACCGCGATAGGTTCGGTCCCGATGGACTCCGCCGATCGCCTCTCGGCCCTGGCCGAACTTCCCCGCACCGCCCACCTGCGCGAACTCTTCGCCGACGACCCGGGACGTGCCGAGCGCTACGTCGTCGACGTCGCAGATCTGCGCATCGACTACTCCAAGCACCGCGTCGACGACCGCGTGCTCGCCGGGCTGGTCGCGCTCGCCGAGCAGGCGGGCGTCGAGGCTCGGCGCGACGCCATGTTCGCCGGCGAGCACATCAACGTCACCGAGGACCGAGCGGTGATGCACGTGGCGCTGCGCGCGCCGCGCACCGCCACGATGGTCGTCGACGGCGTCGACGTGGTGCCCGACGTGCACGAGGTGCTCGACCAGATGAGCGCGTTCGCCGACCGAGTGCGCCACGACGACCGGATCACCCACGTGGTCAACATCGGCATCGGTGGATCCGATCTCGGCCCCGCGATGGCCTACCGGGCGCTCGACGCATACCGCCACGAGCGCATCCGCTGCTCGTTCGTGTCGAACGTGGACGGCGCAGACATCGCCTCTGTGCTGGCCGACTCCGACCCCGACTCCACGCTGTTCGTCGTGGCCTCCAAGACCTTCGGCACGATCGAGACACTCACCAATGCCCGTACGGCACGCACCTGGCTGGTCGATGCGCTCGGCGAGGCTGCGGTCGCCGACCACTTCGTCGCAGTGTCGACCAACGCGGAACGCGTCGCCGAGTTCGGGATCGACACCGCCAACATGTTCGGGTTCTGGGACTGGGTGGGCGGGCGCTACTCGGTCGACTCCGCCATCGGGCTGTCGCTGATGATCTCGATCGGGCCCGATCGCTTCCGCCAGTTCCTGCACGGTTTCCATCTGGTCGACGAGCACTTCCGCGCCGCCCCGCTCGCCGAGAACGCGCCGGTGATCATGGCGCTGCTCGGTGTCTGGTATGCCAACGGGCTCGGTTTCGGCACCAAGGCGGTGCTGCCGTACGCCGAGGAACTGGGTCGGTTCCCCGCGTACCTGCAGCAGCTCGACATGGAGTCGAACGGCAAGTCGGTACGCCTCGACGGCACCGCGGTGGCCGGCGACACCGGCCCGATCGTGTGGGGTGAGCCGGGCACCAACGGCCAGCACGCGTTCTACCAACTGCTGCACCAGGGCACCCGGATCGTGCCGGTCGACTTCATCGGATTCGCGAACCCCCATCACCCGTATCGCGAGCATCACGACCTGCTGATGTCGAACCTGTTCGCGCAGTCCGAGGCGCTGGCATTCGGACGTGATGCCGGCCCCGGCGAGCCGTACCGGCAGTTCGACGGGAATCGCCCGAACACCGTGATCCTCGCCGAGCAGCTCACGCCGTCGGTGCTGGGCCAGTTGATCGCGCTGTACGAGCACGTCGTGCACGTGCAGGGCGCGATCTGGGGCGTCAACAGCTACGACCAGTGGGGCGTCGAACTCGGCAAGGAACTGGCCACCAGGATCACCCCCGAACTCGCCGGTGACGCCGATCCCGCCGCCCACGACTCGTCGACCAACGCCCTCATCGCCTGGTACCGCGCCCACCGCTGAGCCCGACCGATCAGCCCCGCCGCTCAGGCCAACCAACCCGAAAAATCACGCTGGCGTTGCGCTCAGCGCAACGCAGACGCGCCATTTCGGGAGGTGGTGCGGGCCGTATACGGGGAGGGGTACGCTCAGTCCATGAGATTTCCGGAGGATGTCAACGACGATGTGTTGAACCGGCTGCGCCGGCTCGAGGGTCAGATCCGTGGCGTGCAACGGATGATCGAAGAGGGCAAGGACTGCGCCGACGTCGTCACCCAGCTCTCGGCGTGCAAGGCCGCGCTCGATCGTGTCGGCTATCGCCTCGTGGTGGCCGGCATGCGCCACTGCGCGACGCCGGCCGAGGGTGTCGAGCCCGAGCTCGACGCCACGGAGCTCGAGCGGCTCTTCATGAAGCTCAGCTGAGCACGTCGCACCACGCCGGTCCGGTCAGCGGACAGCTCGGTTGCAGCGTCCGCCACGGGATCAGCAAGACTCTCCGACATGCGCGACTACTCCAACATCTACATCGACGGTGCCTGGGTTCCCTCCGACGGAACCGGCACGATCGAGGTCATCAACGCCGGCACCGAGCAGGTGATGGGCTCCATCCCCGAGGGCACCTCCAGCGACGTCGACAAGGCGGTCGCCGCCGCCCGCCGGGCGTTCGACTCGTGGTCGGCCACGCCGGTCGAAGAGCGTCAGAAGTACATGGTTCGCCTCAACGAGGCCCTCCAGGCGCGTTCGCCCGAGATCGCCGAAGTGATCGCCGGCGAGGTCGGCATGCCGATCACCTGGGCCACCATGATCCAGGCCGGCCTGCCCGCCGGCAACATGCAGACCTACGCGACACTGCTCGACACCTTCGAGTTCGAAGAGACGATCGGCAACAGCCTCGTCGTGAAGGAGCCGGTCGGGGTCGTCGGTGCGATCACACCGTGGAACTATCCGCTGCACCAGATCATCTGCAAGCTCGGTGGTGCGCTCGCAGCAGGCTGCACCTTCGTGCTCAAGCCGTCCGAGGTCGCACCGCTCAACGCGTTCATCCTCGCCGAGATCGTCCACGAGGTGGGCCTGCCCGCCGGTGTATTCAACCTGGTCACGGGCACCGGTCCGGTCGTCGGCGCCGCCATCTCCGAGCACCCCGACGTCGACATGGTGAGCTTCACCGGCTCGACGCGTGCCGGCAAGCAGGTTGCGGCCGCGGCCGCGGGCAGCGTCAAGCGCGTGGCGCTCGAACTGGGCGGCAAGTCGGCCAACATCATCCTCGACGACGCCGACTTCGAGCAGGTCATCCCGAAGGGCATCTTCGCCTGCTACCTCAACTCGGGCCAGACCTGTACCGCCCACACCCGCATGCTCGTGCCCAACAGCCGCTACGACGAGGCCGTTGCCATCGCCGCTGCTGCAGCCGAGAACATGGGTGTCGACGACCCCACCAAGGAGGGCATGCACCTCGGCCCGCTGATCAGCCAGGCCCAGTGGGATCGCGTGCAGAGCTACATCCAACAGGGCATCGACGAAGGCGCCGTCGTCGCCGCCGGCGGCCTCGGCAAGCCTGAGGGTCACGAGACCGGCTACTACGTCAAGCCGACCGTGCTCGCCAACGTCACCAACGACATGACCGTCGCTCAGGAGGAGATCTTCGGCCCGGTGTTGTCGATCATCGGCTACGACGACGACGACG
>CAZJUC010000170.1:0-7563 GCA_964549065.1 uncultured Ilumatobacteraceae bacterium | reverse complement strand
CGGTCGACGGTGATGTCGTCGGAGCCATCCTCGACCGGAGCGATCACGGCGAGTTCGACCTCGGCATCCGCCGGCTGGTCGCTGAGTATGTCGATCAGTTCGTGAACTCGCATGACGCTCCCTTGTGCGACGGAATGGCGGAATGCCGGCCGGCCTGGATCAGTACTCGTTGAGCCATGCCGGCGCTCCTTCGAGTAGGTACAGACTGACATGTTTGCAGCGGTCGAGCGCGGCTTCGATCGAGTCGTCGACGTTCATGTACACGTCGGCGAGGTCGACGGTCATCTTCGCCACGATCGACAGGCTCCGCTCCGGGGCATCGGTGACGCTCGGGAACGAGTCGATCGCCGACACCTCGACGGGGAGGTCGATCCCACCGATGCCGGCGAGATCGATCGAGAGCACGAGGAGGTCGGGCGGTTCGGGCAGCGGGGGCAGTGTCCACGTGAAGATCAGCGGGAACGTGTAGCCGGTGGGTGGTGGGTCGTCGATCTCGTCGAGCTTCATCACCTCGTCTTCGAAGCCGAGCATCGCTCGGGGGTCGACGTCGAGCGACAGGTGAAGGTCGATCGGGCCGGCGCACGCCTCTTCCGGGTGCAGGTCGACCTCCCACAGCTGACGGAGCGAATAGGTCTCCACGAAGTGCCGTTCGTCGTGGACGTGGAAGCCGTGGTCGATCGCCTGGCTCTTCACATCGGCGACGAATCCTGCAACGTCAATCACTGCCATGCAGTTCGGACACTACCGTCCCTGGCGATGCACGAACCCAACGACTTCGACATCCTCGAACTCTTCGGTTCGATCTGTGACGCGACGACCGCCGTGTTGGGTGCCGCGACCGACTGGGGGGAGTCAGGGAGCCGCCCCGGTCAGTACCTGATCGATCTCGACGTCGACGACGTGTGCGTCGCCCCGCTGCTGACTGCCGGCTACTCGGTGCTGTCGGAGGAGAGCGGACTCCAACACCCGTCCGACGGCCCGTCCCCACTCGGAACCGTCGTCGTCGACCCGCTCGACGGCTCCACCAACGCCAGCCTCGGCTTGCCGTGGTGTGCGACGTCACTGTGCCTCGTGATCGACGCCGTGCCCACCGCTGCCATGGTCGCGAACCTGGCGACCGGCGCCCGGTACGCCGCGATTCGTGGTGCCGGAGCGACCCTCGACGGCCAGCCGATCTCGATCGAGTCGGCGGCACCGCTCGGCGATGCGGTCATCGCCGTCAGCGGTCTGCCCGGCCGTCACTATGGCTGGCGCCAGTTCCGGGCGATGGGAGCCTCGGCGCTCGACATCTGCGCGGTCGCCAGTGGTTCGTTCGACGGTTTCGTCGACATGAGCCCCGACGCCCACGGCGTGTGGGACTACCTCGGCGGCATGCTCGTGGTGCAGGAAGCCGGGGGAGTGGTCGTCGATGCGCTCGGGCGTGACATGGTCGTGCTCGACCACTCCGCCCGTCGAACACCGATCGCGGCCAACAGCGCGACGCTGCTCGACCAGCTCCTGGCCGAACGGACAGATGGGTAGCGTGCGGGCATGAAGCGGGCGGAGAAGGCGGAACGGATCGGCGTCATCCTCGACGAGCTCTACCCGGAGACGCCGATTCCGCTCGACCACACCGACGCCTACACGCTGTTGG
Organism: uncultured Ilumatobacteraceae bacterium; assembly: GCA_964549065.1. GTDB lineage: Bacteria > Actinomycetota > Acidimicrobiia > Acidimicrobiales > Ilumatobacteraceae > Sva-07. Next base: position 5,930 of record CAZJUC010000170.1, on the reverse strand, counting down.
TCGCCGTGGCCCTCTCGGCGCAGACCACCGACAAGAAGGTCAACCAGATCACTCCGGCGCTGTTCGAGGTGGCGGGCACACCCGAGCGGATGGCGGCGCTCGACCCGGACCAGATCCTCGGCTACATCCGTGAGGTCGGACTCGCTCCGACCAAGGCGAAGAATCTGTGGCTGGCGGCCAACATGATTGTCGACGCGGGCGGGGAGGTCATCGGCGACTGGACGTTCCTCGAGTCGCTCCCCGGCATCGGCCACAAGACTGCGAGCGTGGTGATGTCACAGGCCTTCGGGGTCCCGGCCTTTGCGGTCGACACTCACGTCCATCGTCTCGCCGAGCGCTGGGGCCTCTCCAACGGCACCACCGTCGAGCGCACCGAGGCCGACCTGAAGGCCGTCTTCCCGATCGAGACCTGGAACGACCGCCACCTCCAGATCATCTTCTTCGGCCGCGAGTACTGCCCGGCCCGCCGCCACGACCTCGCCGCCTGCCCGATCTGCAGTTGGGCGGCCAGCAAGAAGCGGATCCGCGACGAATCGATGCGCTGAGGTCAGCCGTCGGTCAACTCGTCGAGGCCGGCGTCACGCGGGCAGTGGCACCCAGGGTTCGTGGTCGTCGGGTACGGTCGGGAATCGCTGCTCGGTCCACTCGGCCTTCGCGGCCTCGATGCGGTCACGGTCGCTGTGCACGAAGTTCCACCAGATGAACCGCTCGCCGACGGGGTCGCCGCCGAGGAGCATCGCCCGACCGTGACCCGACAGCTCGGGCCGGGTGCCGATTTCGAGCACGGCGAGTTGCCCCGCCTGCAGTGGTGTGCCTCCGAGGCGCAGGTCGCCGTCCACTGCCAGCACACCCCGCTCGGAATGGGTGGCGTCGACGCTGATCGACCGTGCGTCGCTCGGGCGGAGTTCGGCGAGCACGAGCGGTGAGCTCACCGCCACCGGCGACTCCATCGACCAGCCGGTGCCGGCGACGAGGCGCACACCGTCGACGTCTGGGATGTCGGAGGAAGCGGTGTGTTCGAACGACGCGTCGCCGCCTTCGCGGTCATGGGGGAGCGCGACCCACGTCTGCAGGCCGTGCATCGGGCGACTGGTCGGTCGGTCGTCGGGGTGGCTGCGTTCGGTGTGGGTGACGCCGGCACCGGCGGTCATCCAGTTGGCGGCACCGGGCTCGATGGTCGAGACGGCGCCGGTCGAGTCGCGGTGCACCATGCGGCCGTCGAACAGGTAGCTCAGCGTCGACAGCCCGATGTGCGGGTGGGCGTCGACGTCGAGACCCGCGCCGGCGGCGAGCGTGTCGGGCCCGATGAGGTCGGCGAAGATGAACGGGCCGATCATCCGGCGTTCGCGAAACGGGAGGAGCCGGCGCACCGATCCGCTCCCGACGTTGGCGGTGCGGGGTTCGATGATCATCTCGATCGCAGTCACCGTGCAACGATGGCGGCGGGGTGACGGATCGTCAAGGCCGGCATGCGGTGGATCCTGTCCCGGCGAGATCGGCGGGAGCGCCGTCGGGATCAGGGTCGTCGTCGGGGTCTGCTCGCAACAGCTGCCATCGCAGTCGGCAGCGCATCTCGTCGAGCCGGTCGACGGGCGAGTCCGGACAGGAGTCAGAGACGCGCTGCCCAGTCGTCGCCCACGTAGAAGCTCTCGAGGCGTTCCGATCGATACACGGTGGTCGGCTGACCGTCCATGGTGTCGAGTTCCAGCACGATGTCGCCGCCGGACGTTCCGGACGGCACCACCTCGACGATCAGTGCGCCCAACGGATCGTCGGGAGTCGGAGGAAAGGTGCCACGCCCGCCGAAGGTGATCAGGACGTTGCCGTTCGCCAGGACGTCGGCGTCGCCGATGAAGCCCGTGTAGATCGGCGTGCCGTCGTCGGCGTCGACGCGGAATTCCCAGCGCTCGCTCGCCGCCCAGTCGGCCGGGTCGTCGGACGAATCGTCGACGTCGTAGATGACCGCTCGCGAGTACGGAAGGTTGTCGGGGTCGTCGACGGATGTCCCGGGCCGGCCGTTGCCGTTGTCGAACAGGACGAATGCGCCGTCGTCGAGAACCTCCACGGCGTGCTGGTGGTAGGGCAGCTCGCCGTCGAACGGCATGGTCGCGCCCGCACCGATGATCCAACGAACCGACGACTGTGGGCCCTCGTCGTCGAGGTGGGCGAGCGCGATGATCTGGTCGGTGTGTCGGGACGAGATGACGATGGCGTCGCGACGCTCGTCGTAGATGACGCTGTTCGCATGGGTCCAGTCGCGGTGTTCGGGTTCTGCGAACAGGTCGTCGTTCACGCACATCGAGCTGCCGGGGAACTCCATCACGTCGATGACGTCCCACAGGTCCCACGTGCGAACGACGCGCCCGTCCGGCTCGTGTTCGACGATGACGTCGCTGATGATGTCGAATGGTTCCGGGTCGCCGGGGCACAACAGTTCGCGCTGCTCGGCGGTCACGTCGTGATTCGTGGTCGACAGCGACAGGACGTTGCCGTTGGGCATCGGCCAGTTCTCGTGATGGAAACTGGTGAGGTCGACCCAGTCGGCACGAACGGGCAACGCCGGGGCGTCTCCCGGGCGGTCCTCGGAGATCGTTCCGAGTTGCGCGATCTGGTCGGGGTCGACGCCTGCGATGAGCGCGTCATCATCGAGATCCCCATCGCCGGTGGCGGACAGCTGGGGACGCCACTGGTTGACCACGCGTCCGGTGATGTCGATCTCACGAACACCGAACGGCCAGTAGTGCATGAGGAGCGTGCCGTCGGCCGACTGTTCGACGCCCCCGAGGGTTCCGAAGTTGGTGTAGTACCAGACCACTTCGCCCCCGTCGTCGTAGGCCGCGAGGTACTGATTCCGCACCGGGTCCTCATCGGGGACCTGCGGATCGAACTCGACCACGGTGTACCCGGGTGACGAGCGTTCGGGGTCGATCGTGATGTCTCGGTCGACGATCCAGGGCGGCAACGGCTCAGTCGTGAAGTCCTCGTCGAACTTCGCCACCGGTTCGTTGGCGTCGTCGAAGACCTCGACGTGGAGGGTGTAGGTCCGGTCGGGTCGCATCCCGACCACGGCGACCTCGCTTGTGGTGCGTGCCACGGCGGTCGACGGGGTCTCCACGATGTGGTCGCCGGACGTCGCAGTCACCTGGGCGCGCACCGGCTCCTCGGCCTCGACGACGACCGACGCCACCAGCCCGATGTTCAACGACCGCTCGACGGTGACCGAGAACCCGGGCTGTGCGTCGGCGTCCGAGGTGGCGGTGCCGCTCGGCGTCGGCTCGCTTGCCGCTCTGCCGGCGTCGGCGGTCTCGTCGGAATCGCCGGAATCGCCAGAATCGCCAGAATCGCCGGAGCAACCGGCGGTGACGAGGCCGGCGACGACCACCAAGGCAAGGAGCGAGCGCATCCGGCGAAACTACGGTGTCGACACGCGAAACACGAAGGCCGGGTCATGTCGGCCGCAACCCGGGCCGCCGCCACCGGGCGCGTGACGTTGCGGGCCATGTGGTGTCGCACGGATCGTGGCTGCTCGACGATCGATCCTCGCTCACTGCCTCCCACCCTCGGGCTCGGAGCCACAGGGGTCGCTCGACGGCAGGTCGGAGGAGCCGAGTCAGGAGCGCGTGGGCTTCACCGGTGTCCGGCGTGGTGGGGTGAGCTTGATCGGCGTCGCCTTCACCGGCGTGGGTTTCATGGGGGGCCGTTCGGAGTTCAGTGTGGAGTGGAAGCTCATGTTCGGAAACGTAGGCAGCCCGTGTTCCGGCTCGGTTTCGTGCTGGTGAACTGTGGCGGCCCGATTGCGTCGGCGCTCGTTCGGGGTAAGGATCCCTGCCATGACCGAACATTCCAGGATCGCCATGTTCTCCTCGAAGCCGTACGACCGTCGGACCTTCGATGCCGCCAACGGTGCGGACGGCTCGGATGAGACGAACGGTTCGAATGAGACGATGGTCGACATCCACTACCACGAGGCGCGACTGAACCGGTGGACGGCGGGCTACGCCGCCGGCGCCGACGTCGTCTGTGCGTTCGTGAACGACGACCTCTCGGCTGAAGTCCTGGAAGTGCTCGCCGCGTCGGGGACCAAGTGCATCGCGATGAGATGTGCCGGCTTCAACAACGTCGACGTCGAGGCCGCAGAGCGTCTCGGGCTCACCGTGGTGCGGGTGCCGGCGTACTCGCCGAACGCCGTGGCGGAGCACACGCTGGCGCTGATGCTCACCTTGAACCGCAAAATCCACCGGGCCCACAACCGCGTGCGCGACCGCAACTTCTCGCTCGAGGGCCTGGTCGGCTTCGACATGGCGAGCAAGACCGCCGCGGTCATCGGCACCGGGCAGATCGGGGCCATCGTCGCCCGACTCCTCTGGCATCTGCGCTGCGAGGTGGTGGCGTTCGACCCGGTGGTCAACCAGGGCCTCGTCGACCTCGGCGTCACCTACGTCGACCTCGACGAAGCATTGCGCGTCGGCGACATCGTCACCCTGAACTGCCCGCTCAACGAGCACACGCATCACCTGATCAACGCCGAATCGATCGCCACGATGAAGCGCGGCGCGATGCTGGTCAACACAGGTCGGGGAGCGTTGGTGGACACGCCCGCCGTGCTCGCTGCGCTGAAGTCGGGACACCTCGGCTCGCTCGCCCTCGACGTGTACGAAGAGGAGGGCGACCTGTTCTTCGAGGATCGCAGTGACGAGATCCTCGACGACGACGATTTCGCCCGGCTGCTCACGTACCCGAACGTGTTGATCACCGCCCACCAGGCCTTCCTCACCCACGAGGCGCTGGCAGCGATCGCGCAGACCACACTCTCGAATGTCACGACGGTGCTCGCCGGCGAGCCGTGCGACAACGCCGTCACGGCACCGTGACGACATGATCACGTTCTGAGACGGGCCGTGTACTGGTCCTGCGGGGTCCGGTCAGCGCAGCCAGTTGTTCGGGATCGCCCGTTCGCACCACGACCCGAACCGCTTCCAGAACAGCCGCATCATCCGATCCCACACGCCGACGGCGCTCGATCGCACGAACGTGTCGAGTTGCAGGTGCAGCAGCGTCGCCGGGCGCTCGGGCGTCGACGCAGGAGCGTCCTCGAGCCAGAACTGGAGGCGCGTCGGACGGAACAAGGCGTGGCTGAGCGCGTAGCTGCCGTAGCAGTACTGGAGGTCGCGGTAGCGTTCGGCGTCGATCCTGCCGAGGACTCCGGAGAACGACATCAACGGCCCGACGTGAGCGTTGTAGACGCCTTCGGCGAAGCCGGTCTCGCCGCTGGCGTTGGTGAGGAACTCGACCCGGAACGGTGGGATCTGACCGTCGACGAACGTCGACGGGTCGCACAGCCATTCCCACACATCCGCCCGCGGACGCTCGATGCGCCAGTCGTGTTCGTAGACGGACGTGACGAAGCCGGGCGGCGGCTGCGACGGGGCCGGTGGCACCGCCAGGATCGGCCCGGAGAGGCGTGTGGACGATGCAACGGGTTCGGCTCGGTCGGTGTTCACCGTTCCAGTGTGGAGGGGTTTGCGTCCGCAGGCGACTCGTCCACCGTCGGACGTCGCCGGTTGCCGGGTGGGCCTAAGGTGGTCGGCGATGTGTGGCTGCCTGGTGTTGTTGGTTGGTGCGGCGTTCCCCCGGTTCGCACTGGTGCTCGTCGAGATGTTCTCGAACTGGAACGACCGCGCATTCGACAGCTTCTGGATCGGGTTCGCCGGCTTCGTCTTCCTGCCGTTCACGGCGCTGACGTACTCGGCGATGAACGCCTGGGGCGACCCGATCAACGGCTTCGGCTGGGTGCTGGTGGTCTTCGCGTTCCTCGCCGACCTCGGCAGTTGGTTCGGCACCGGCGCCAAACGCCGCCGATAGCCTCGGGCCCTTCGGGCGCATAGCTCAGTTGGCTAGAGCGCTTCCCTTACAAGGAAGATGTCGGGGGT
>CAZJUC010000169.1:0-7598 GCA_964549065.1 uncultured Ilumatobacteraceae bacterium | reverse complement strand
CGAGCATCTCGTCGATCACGACCGGGTCGCGGTCGGTGCCGAGCATGCGCGGGATTGAGTAGCCGTAGATGTCGGCGTCGACCACACCGACCGTGTAGCCCTGAGATGCGAGCGCCACCGCGAGGTTGGTGGTGACGCTCGACTTGCCCACGCCGCCCTTGCCGGAGGAGATCAACAGCGGGCGGGTCTTGGAGGTGTTCTTCGAGAACGGGATCTCGCGGCCTTCGGCGTGGCCGTGCGCCTGGCTCGACCCGGCGGTGGACGCAGCATCGCCGTGCAGCGTGCGGCGAAGGTTCTCGCGGTCTTCGTCGCTCATCACGGTGAACTCGAGGTCGATCGACTCGACACCGGCGAGTTCGGTGGCCGCCTCGGACACCCGGCGGGTGATCTCGCCCTTGAGCGGGCATCCGGGCACAGTGAGTGCGATCAGCACGCCGACCACCCCGTCGTCACGGATCGTCACGCCTCGGAGCATTCCGAGGTCGACGATCGATCGGTGGAGTTCGGGGTCTTCGACGGGGCGGAGCGCCTCGATGATCTGGTCCTCGGTCACGGCAGCCATGCCCCTCATTGTGGCGAGGCCGCGTCGAATTTGCACGGCCAAGGCAAGTGAAATTCCACCCGACCGTCACACGGCGCCGGGTCGAGCGGATCACGCCTGGGGTCTGACCCCTGGCGTGATCGTCAGGGGGCGGTGATCGCCTTGATCTCGGCGGCGATGGTGTCGGTGAACTCGTTCGACGGGATCGCTGTCTGCATCGCCATCATCTTCATCATGTCGCCCTGCACCTTGACCTTGCCGGCCATGAAGGCCTGCATGGCGATCGCCTGGTCCTGGTCGACGAACATCGCCTTGGCGGTGTCGTAGTCGGTGGTGATCGTGGCGTCGGGCTCGTCGAGCTCGCCGAGTTCCATCATGAGGTGTCCCGAGGACGTGTCGAGGTAGCTCTTGACCTCACCGTCGCCGAACGGGACCTCGGTGATCACCTGGTTGATCCTGATCACCGTGTCGACCGACGGGACCTGGTCGGCGTACTTCTCGCGGATGGCGTGAGCTGCGGCCATCCAGTCTTCTGACAGGAACGGGTGCGTCATAGTTCGGTGACTGTACCGCGCTCGTCGATCCGCAGACGGCTCGTCGTGACCGAGTCGAGGAAGTCACGATCGAGATCGAAACCGAGACCGGGTGCGCTCGGCACGGTCACGTGACCGTCGCTGATCGTGATCGGGTCGGTCACGATGTCGCGGGCGTAGAAGCGGGTCGACGCACTGATGTCACCTGGCAGCGTGAAGCCGGGGAGCGCGGCGAGCGCCGCATTGGCCGCCCGGCCGATCCCGGTCTCCAACATCCCTCCGCACCACACCGGAACACCCTGTGCCAGGCACAGGTCGTGGATGCGCACGGCCTCGAGGTAGCCCCCGACCCGACCGGGCTTGATGTTGGCGATCTCGCACGCACCCAACTCGATCGCATCGGCGGTGCCGGCCGCCGACACGAGCGACTCGTCCAGGCAGATCGGCGTCTCGACCTCGGCGGCGAGGCGAGCATGGCCGACGATGTCGTCTTCTGGCAGCGGCTGTTCGATCAGCAGCAGGTCGTAGTCGTCGAGGCGGGCGAGATGCGTGCCGTCGGTGCGCCGATAGGCGGTGTTGGCGTCGACCTGGAACGGTGTGTCCGGGCCGATCAGCTCGCGCACGGCAGCAACCTGTTCGATGTCGGAGCCCGGCTCGATCTTCAACTTGATGCGGACGTATCCGTCGTCGACGTACCCCTGCACGGTTGCGAGCAATTCATCGGTCGAGTCGTGGATGCCGACGCTGACCCCGCTCGGGATGCGGGTGCGCTCGACGCCGAGGAACGATGCGAACGACTGGCCGGTGGCTCGCAGCTGCGCGTCGAGCACCGCCATCTCCAACGCCGCTTTCGCCATCGGGTGGCCGTGCAGCTTGGCGAGCGCCGGCGCGACGTCGGCGGCCTCGATCGGACCGGCGGCCATCAGGCGGGGCAGCAGGTGGTGCACGATCACGTGCTGGGCGCCGTCGACGTACTCGGGTGAGTAGCTCGGCTCGGCCAGCGCAACGCACTCGCCCCAGCCCACCATCGGGTCGCCGTCACCGACGGCCGGGCGCAGGTCGACACGCACCAACAGGATGTCGCGGTCGGTCTCGACGCCGAAGCTGGTGCGGAACGGGGACACCAGTGGCATCGCGATGCGGCGCAGCTCGACGCCTTCGATGGTCCAGGTCATGGATGGTCTCCGATCACGTAGTTGCCGTCGCGGGTGAATGCGACGACTCGATGGCCTGCGCCGAGTGCAGCGAGCAGTGCGTCTCTGGTCGAACGCCGCCAACGCACGGCTGCGTCGGGGTCGGTACGGCGCAGTTCGATGATGTCCTCGGGCGTCGGAACGAGGCCGACCGGTTGATGTCCGGCATCGAGCCCGTCACGCTGTCGTTCGGGCAGCTCCGCCGTGACGTTCCAGGTGACGTGCAACCGGTCCGAGTCGTCGCCGGCGTTGATCGCATCGATCATCTCACCGTAGAACGACGGCAGGTATTCGTCGACGTCGGCGCCGAGCACGGCGATGTTGAACCAAGCGTTGCGTCGAACCAGCGGATCGAAGGTCCACGTGATGAACTCGATTCCGCGTTCGCGCGCCCAGGCCCGTTGGTGCAACTTCATCGCCCGACCGACACCATGGCGGCGAGCCACCGGAAGCAATCCGGTGACGTGGCTGTGCAACGCCGGTCGGTCGCCGTGTCGGGCGAGGATGGCGATGGACGCGCCGACCATCGAACCCGATGGAGCGAACGCCCCTGCCACGTAGCCGCCGCTGTGGGCGATCGCCCGTGCGAGTTCGATCGTCACGAGCGGGCTCGACATGCCCCACACCCGCTGCAGCACGTCACTGAACTCGGTGAGCTCGACGATCGTCGACACCGTGCGGATCTCGATTCCGGTCTCGCCCACGATGGTCGCGTTCACGATCGAACCTGCATCGACGGGTGCGTGCCGAGCTCCAGGTGGTACGCCGACCGCACGGCGAGGATCTGGCGGATCTCGGGGCCGATGTCGCTCGCGAACTCGCTCCGGTAGGTCTCGTCGGTGGTGAGCACGACGGTGAAGTACATGCCCGAGAACGCTCCCAGGAACACCGACACGCGGATCAGCGGCTCGGTCAACACGAGGGTGCGACCGCCGAACGCGGTTTCGGTGATCACTCGCACGGCCTCGATCCCGGTCCAGTTCGTGATGGTCTCGGCAGTGATCGCCATGAATCCGAAGAACACGAAGAACCCGGTGAGCGCCGCGACCACGAGCGTGATCTGCAGCGCCTGACCGAACAGCACGATCAAGCCGATGTTGAACCGCTGACGTGGACGCAACGGGTCGCGCGTCGCGCCGGTGGTGGGGAGTTCGATCGTGTCGGCCGGCGTGTCGGCCAGGTAGCGCCCGACCTCGTCCCAGGTGGAGAACCGATTCTCCGAACGGATGAAGGCGGGCAGGCGGCTGATCGCGAACACCGCGCCGAGTGAGAAGAACGTCAGCAACACGACGATGTAGGCCGCGCCGTCGAGGGTGCCCGCCATCTCCCAGACCTCGGCGTTGACGAAGAGGAACGTGTTGAACACGAGCAGCAGTGGCAACGCTTTGGCCACCAGCGGACCGAGCCCGGTCAGTTGGCCGCCCGATCGCCGAGCCGCCCAGCGCAGCAGCGCGCCGATGCCGTACGACGACCACAGATAGATCACCACGAGCAGCGCGGTGGCGAGCGCCACGCTCTCGATGGCGTCTCGTACCTGCCCGAAGACGAGCACGGGGACCGCCGGAGCGAACACGAACAGCAGCAGCTCGGGGGCGTCGATGTCGGTCGGTCGGGCGAATGTCGCAACACCGCGGAGCCGGTTCGACAACGCCCAAGCGGCCAGCAGCATCGCGATCACGGCGGCCGCGGTGGCCAGGTTCTCGGCTGCGGACCAGGCGCGCAGGTCCAGCGCGTTCAACCCGAGCAGCACGTACGCGGCCACCAACAGCGGGAGCGCCCGGGTCCACGTGTCGAGAATCGAGGCGTCGGTGTCGGTGTCGATCAGGTGGGGGACGCCACGGCGGACGAACCACCGCTCGATCTCGTCCACGCGGTCGTTCGGCACCATCGCCCAGAACGTACCGGCTCGCAGTGAACGGTTCGTCAAACGTCGTGGAACTCGTGCGGTCGATCAGATAGGCATTGGGCCATGGCGCGCATCCTGGTCACCGAAGAGATCGCAGAGGGTGGCCTCGACCGCCTCCGGGCCGAAGGGCACGAGGTCGACGTCCAGATCGGGCTGTCGCCCGACGAGCTGCTGTCGGCGGTGCCGGGCGCGCACGCCCTGATCATCCGCTCGGCGACCGACGTCACCGATGCCGTACTCGTTGCCGGGTCCGATCTGATGGTGGTCGGCCGAGCGGGCATCGGACTCGACAACGTCGACGTCGACTCCGCCACCGATCGCGGGGTCATGGTGGTCAACGCTCCGCAGAGCAACATCGTGTCGGCGGCCGAGCACACGATGGCGTTGCTGATGGCCTCGGCTCGCAACGTGCCACAGGCGCATGCGGCGCTCGTCGAGGGCCGGTGGGAGCGCAGCCGGTGGGAAGGCGTCGAACTGTGCGACAAGACACTCGGCATCGTCGGCCTCGGTCGCATCGGCAAGCTGGTCGCCGACCGGGCCAAGGGATTCGGCATGCGGCTGGTGGCATACGACCCGTTCGTGTCCGAGGACCGCGCCAAGAAGATGGGCGTCGAACTGCTCGCCCTCGATCAGGTCGTCGCCGAGTCCGACTTCCTCACGGTGCATCTCCCCAAGACGCCGGAGACCCTCGGAATCATCGACCGTGACCTCCTCCTCAAGGCGAAGCCGAGCCTGCGGGTGATCAACGTCGCCCGAGGTGGCATCGTGCACGAGACCGAACTGGCCGACTGCCTTCGCGAGGGCATCATCGCCGGCGCTGCGCTCGACGTGTTCTCGACCGAGCCGATGACCGAGTCGCCACTGTTCGAGATCGACTCGGTGATCGTCACCCCGCACCTCGGTGCCAGCACGCGGGAGGCGCAGGACAAGGCCGGCGACACGATCGCCTCGATGGTGCAGCTGGCGCTGGCCGGCGAGTTCGTGCCGTTCGCGGTCAACGTGAACGCCGCGGAGGCGAGCGAGACGATCCGGCCCTACCTTCCGCTCGCCGAACGTCTCGGCGGGCTGTTCGTGTCACTCGTCGGCGAGCTCCCACCCGAGCTGGAGATCTGCACCGAGGGCGAGATCGCCGGCTACGACACGCGCATCTTGGAGCTCGCCGTGCTGAAGGGCTTCTTCGGCATGATCTCCGACGAGGCGGTCACCTACGTGAACGCTCCACAGCTCGCCGCGCAGCACGGGGTGACGGTGCGCGACGTGAGTTCGTCGAGCTCGACCGACTACGTCAACCTGCTGACCCTCCGTGGCGGCGGGCACACAATTTCCGGCACGCTCGCCGGTCCGAAAGCGGCGCAGCGCATCGTCAACATCGACGACACGCCGTTCGACGTGCCGCCCGTCGACAACATGGTGGTCATCCAGAACGACGATCGTCCTGGCGTGATCGGTACCGTCGGCACCCTGCTCGGAGACGCGGGCGTGAACATCTCCGACATGGACGTCAGCCGCGTTGCCGGCTCCGACACCGCGACGATGCTGATCGCTCCGAGCGCCACGGTTCCGGCCGAGGTGCTCGATGCGCTGCGCTCCGCGCCCGGCATCCTCCAGGTCACCAGTCTCACCGCCTGACCCTCGTTCCGGTCGGGAGTGGAGCTGCTCGACGACCAGCTCGAACCCGAAATGGCGCGCCAGCGTTGCGCTCAGCGCAACGCTGACGTGATTTTTCGGGTTGGTGGTGGGGGCGCTGTCGAGGGAGTCCGGGCGCTGTCGGGGGAGGGGAGCTCAGGGGAGGCGGAGGGAGGCAGCGGTGCGCTCGGCTTCGGCGCGGGCGGCCTCGGCGAAGTCGTCGCCGCGGCTCGCATAGAGCACCGCTCGTGACGAACTGACGATCAGCCCCCGTCCGTCGGCACTCGTTGCATGCTCGACGACGGTGTCAGCGTCGCCCCCCTGTGCGCCGACGCCCGGCACGAGGAACGGCACGTCGGGAGCGATTGCGCGCACGTCGGCCAGCTCGGCGGGGTACGTGGCCCCGACGACCAGCCCGCAGTCGCCGCGTCTCGACCAGTCGTCGGCCACCAACCGGGCCACATGTGCGTAGATCGGTGCGCCGTCGGCGACCAGTGCCTGGATGTCGTCGCCGCCCGGGTTGCTGGTGCGGCACAGGGCGATCACGCCACCGCCGTACTCGAAGTACGGTGCGACGGAATCGGTGCCGAGATACGGATTGACCGTGACGGCATGGGCGCCGTATCGGCCGAAGGCCTCCTCGGCGTAGTGCTTGGCGGTCGATCCGATGTCACCGCGTTTCGCGTCGAGGATCAGCGTGACGTCCGGGTACGTCTCGCGGACGTATCGGCAGACCCGTTCGAGCGCCTCTTCGGCGCCCTGACTGGCGAAGTAGGCGATCTGCGGCTTGAACGCGCACACCAGGTCGGCCGTGGCGTCGATGATCTCCTTGCAGAACCTCTCGGTCGCATCGTGGGCCCCGTCGAGGGGGAACGGCATGCGTGTCGGATCGGGGTCGAGGCCGACGCACAGCATCGAGCCGGATGCGCGCCACGATGCGTCGAGCTGGTGGAGGAACGTCAAGTCGGCGTCAGTCCTCGACGGTGATCGCTGCGGTCGGGCACAGGTCGGCGGCCTCGCGGACCTTGTCGGCGAGCTCCGGGCCGGGTTCCTCCTGGAGGATGTAGAGGTAGCCGTCGCTGCGGACCTCGAACACCTCCGGGCACACCTGCATGCATGCTCCCGTCGATGCGCAGACGTCGAAATCGACGCTCACCTTCATGTCGTTCTCCTTTGGTCGATGTGCGCGCTGGTGTCTGCCGCTGTGTCGTTCACGACTTCGACCGACGGTAGCCGTCGGCCTCGGCGGCGGCGGCAGTGTGATAGCAGCGATCGGGTGACGTGCGGTCGTAGAAACGTCCACCGGGGACGTGGTAGATCCCCGACGATGCCTTGGCCTTGATCGGATGGCTCGCCGGAGTGGATCCGTCGTCGTTCGCCGAGACCCAACCGGGTTCGGAGCGTGGCTCGGGCTCGGGTTCGGGCGTGAGTTCGAGCGTCGGCTCGGGCCCACCACGCCGCAGCGTCGCTGCCAGCGGTGGCCACTGGGGTGGGGCGGCCGGTGTGGGCGTCGCGACACTGCCCCGTCGCCACGAGACGAGTGCGCCGACGGCCGCAGCCAGCGTGACGATCAGCATCGTCCTGCGCAGTGCCGTACCGGTCGATGTCATCGGTCCGACTGTAGTTGGATTCAACGCTGGTGGCGTTCGAATGCGCAGAGCACGGCGCGTAGCGAAGCGGTGGTGATGTTGGGATCGACACCGATACCCCAGCGCACCTTGCCTCCGTCGCTGACGGTCTCGACGTACGCCGCAGCCTGGGCGTCGGCGCCCTTGCCGATGGCATGTTCGGCATAGTCG
>CAZJUC010000168.1:0-7599 GCA_964549065.1 uncultured Ilumatobacteraceae bacterium | reverse complement strand
CCGACCGCCTTGAGCACGGCGAAGTCGCGCTGGCGATCGAGCGCCGACAGGTACACGACGGCGCCGACGATGATCGCCGCCACGATCCAGAGCAGCGCGCGCACCAGGTCGATCGACGCGATCGCTCCCTCGAGAGGTTGCAACGTCTGGTCGACGACGGCGCCGGACGTCAGCGACGCGAGGCCGCCGGGCAAGGGGCCGAGGTCGCCGGCGACGAGCACCGAGCTGATCACGTCGGTCGACGTGAAGGCCAGTACCTGAGCCTCCGGCAGCGTGAGGTACGCGAAGGGGATGCCGGCGAGCACCGTGGTCTTCTCGGTCAACCCCACCACGGTGAACGGTTCGCCCGACACCGTGAGGTCGGTACCGACGCCGATGTCGAGTGTGGCATCGAGCGCGACCTCGCCCGCGGCCTCGGGCGCTCGGCCTTCGACCACCAGCGGCGCACCCAGCCCACCCGACTCGAAGCCGACCAGCACCACTTCCTCGGGGGTACCGCCGTCAGCCACGCTCGACCGGGTGATCACCACCGGCGACTTCGTGGTCGCGTCGATGGCATCGATCGCGGTCGCCGGCATCACCGACACCGACGTGAACGGCGCCGACACACCCTCGGGCAACACCCACTGATCGGCGCCGAACTGCTCGATCGTCTCGGCCGGTTCGAGGTTGAACTGGTTCACCAGCCCGGTCATCACGAACAGCAACGCGAAGACGACGGCGCCCAGCACGGTGACGACGACGAACCGCGTCTTGCGGAAGACCAGGTCGCGCAACGTCAACAGGATCACGCAGTGACTCCGAGCTCTGGGCGCGTGGCCACCCAGTCGTCGATCGTGGGTTTGGACGCGGCGTATCCGGCATCGGCAGCCTCCCGGTACCGCTCGAAGTCGAGCAGGCCCAGACCGGGAAGACGCAACGAGAGCAGCAGATCGATCGATCCGTCGCCCAGCGACGCCTTCTGATGTTGGATGGCTCCGGCGAGCAGGCTGTGCAGCAACACCGAGGGTGCACTCGGATAGTTCGACGAGTTCCGGCGCAGCATCGACCCGAGGGCCTGGAAACCGGACACCGACATGCCGTAGCCGTCGACCGCGCCGGGGCCTTCCTCCCGGGCGACGTCGACCGCGATGATCGTCTCGACGGTGCTGTTGTCCCGCATCATCTGGAACGGCAGGTTGTTGAGCACACCACCGTCGACGAGCAGGTCCCCACCGAAGGGCACCGGAGGGAGCACGCCCGGAATGGCGAGGCTGGCGCGAACTGCGATGGCTGCGTTGCCGCGACGATGCACCTCGAGGTCCGACCTCGTGAGGTTCGTCGACACGCAGTAGAACGGCCGCCAGAGATCCTCGATGTCCCACGATCCGAACGTGGCCTCGAGATCACGGGTGATGCGGCCACCCTTCAACAACGACACGAGTGGCAAGGTGTAGTCGAGCACCTTCTTGGAGTGTCCATCGACGATCTCCCAGAGTTCGTCGTCGTCGCCGCCGAGGGCGATGAGCGCAGCCACGATGGCGCCCATCGAACAGCCGGCCACCTCGTCGACCGGCACACCCCGTTCGGTCAGCGCACGCAGCACGCCGAGGTGCGCGAACCCGCGGGCGCCACCACCGCTGAGCACCAGCCCGTAGCCGTGCCCGCTGGCCAGGCGGGCGAGGCGGCCGATGTCAGCCGACGAGCCGCTGCGGACGTGCACGATGTCGTCGACCGCCCACCGCTGTGAGAGCGAAACCGTGTGGCGGGGGCGATCGGCACTGGCCGGGTGGAGCACGCACAGCATGGTGGCCACGTGGCCGGCATCGTCGAGCGTGGCGAACATCTCCGAGATCAACGCCCGCTCGGCGGCATCCGGGTTCGGCGAACACACCACCACCACCCGGTCGGCCTGACGCAGGGCTCGACGCGTCCACGCCGTCATCTCCCGGTCGGTCTGGAGCACCACATGGTCGTTGCCGACGTCGGCTTCGTGCATGAACTCCACCAGGCGAGGCACCCCGACGTTGTCGGTGGCGATCTGCGAGATCGCCTGACGGTTCAAGGTCCGGTCGACCCGGTCACTCGAGAGGTGTTTGGCCGTGCCGAACCTGGCGATCTCGTCGACCACGTCCGACACGAGCGAATCGGCGTCGGTGTCCGCGGTGACGGCGATGGTCAACGATGCCGCTCGGTCGAATCGGCGGGTCGACGGCTTGCGCAACCTGGTCAGGATGCCGCGGGTGACGTTCAGCATCATCTGCGGCGACGTGGCGACGAGTTCCTCGAACGTGTTCGTGGAAAAGGTTGCGAGCGTGGTGTCGCGGACGGCGCGCACGGTCGCCGACCGCGGCGCCCGGTCGAGCAGTCCCAGCTCGCCGACCACCTCGCCGCGCCCGAGTTCGGCCACCAACTGGTCGTCGCCGTCGTCGTTCGCTGCGAGCACCATCAAGCGACCACCGACGACGAAGTAGGCCGCGTCGGCGAGGTCTCCCTCGCGGAAGAGCACATCGCCGGCACCGAGCCGACGCCACTCGACGCGGTCGACCACCTGCTGCACCAGCGCCTGATCGGAACTGCCCATCAGCTCGGCCACCATCGTGGCGACGTTCGTGCGGTCGACACGTTCGCGGGCCTGGTCGGACACGATGTCGGCCGTATCGGGGTTCTCGTTCAGCCACGCCTCGAACTCGGAGCGTTCGATCTCGAGCACCTCGACCGGTCCACTCGCTCGCAGGGTGGCGGTGCGGAGACCGCCGGCGACCACGGTCACCTCGCCGATCACCTGGCCTGCCTCGACGGTTCCGACGACGACGTCGCCCTGGGGTGTCGACTTCGACGCGGTGACCGTGCCCGACCGGATGAAGTACACGTTGTCGGCGGCGTCACCCTGCTCCACGAGGACCTCTCCGTCGGCGAGCAACACGGGGCGAGCAGACGCGGCAAGGGCCTCGATCAGCCCCGCTCCACTCGGCCCCCTCGACACGTTGGCCGACAGTAGCCACCGAGCCGGCACCGCAGTGAACCAGCGATGTAACGATTGGTGTCTGACACCAATCGTTACATGGCGGCGGGCGGGTCACCGATGGGTGGCGAGACGGTCGGCGATGCCGTCGAGCAGCGCCGACGGTGCGGCGCCGTCGTTCTCGAGCACGGCGAGGAACACGGCTCCGTCGATCCGCCAGAGCGTCGCATCCTCGACCGCGGTCACCGTGGCGGTGCGGGGCCGCCGAGCGAACAGCCCGATCTCACCGAACCAGTCCATGGGCCCCAGGGAACCGACCTCGTTGCCGGCGACCCACACCGACAACGAGCCGCTGATCGCGATGTAGAGGTTGTCGGCGACGTCGCCCTCACGCAGGACCACCTGGCCGGCGGCGACCTCGACCGGCTGCACCTCGGCCGCCAGACGCTCGAGCGATGCTTCGGAGGCACCATCGAAGATCGCGAGCGCAGCGAGCGTGCGCACCTGCGGTTCGAGATCGCGTTGGCGGGCGGCGGCGAGGCGGCCGATCACCACGAGCGGCTTCACCGACAGGGCTGCGGCGACGAGCACGACGGCACCGACGACCACCAAGGCCGTTTCGATGTCGGCGACGGCAACCAGAGCCGGCGCTGCGAGCGCTCCGACCAGCTTGCCGGTGTTCGACGCACCGTTGATCGCACCGAACACCCGGCCGAGCACGGCATTTCGGGCAACGCGTTGCACCATCACCACGATCACCACCTCGAACACCACCATTCCGACCCCGACGCCGACCACCACCAGGCTCGCCCACACGATGTCGGTCAGGAACGCGAGCGCGACCGTCGGGACGGCGGTCAACACGAGCGAGGAGAGGATCGGCCGCACCGGGCTGAGCGAGTTCGCCGCCCTCGCTGCGACCGGCATGGCGAGCACGGCTCCCAGGCCGACCGCACCGCTCAGCAGTCCGACGTCGCTCACGGGCGCTTCGAGCAGATCGCGCACCACGTACACCAACAGCACCACCTCGGTGCCGCGCACGAAGTACATCACCCCGATCAGCGCCACGAGCGGTGGGAGTTCGCGTTGGCCGCGCACCACGTCGAATCCGTCGACGAACGAACTGGACACGCCGAGACGCCACCGCTTGCGCGGCCGGGCGGATCGCGAGTCAGCGCGTCGACCCACCGGCATGCCGGTCACGGTGGCGATGATCAGTCCGGAGATGGCGAACGTCGCTCCGTTGACGACGAAGCCGACCCACGGCGACCAGACCGCCACCACCACACCCAACAGCGGCCCGATGAACGTCATCACCTGGCGGAGCGTGCTGAGCGCAGCGTTGGCCACGGCGAGATGCCGTTCTCCGGCGAGGGCGGGGACCACCGCGGACAGCGCCGGTCGGGTCGGCGCGGCAACCGTGTACGACAGCGCCAGCACCACGAGCACCGGCCACGCGTCGGCACCGAGCGCCACGAGCACGGCGAGCACCACCATCAGGGCGGCCCGAACGAACTCGATCGTCACGATCAGCCGCCGCTTGTTGCTGCGGTCGACGAGCGAGCCGGCGGGCAGGCTCAGCAGCGCTCGGGGCGCGAGCCGGGCGACGACCGCCAGGGCGATCCACAGACCGAATCTGGGCTGGTCGGTCAGGAACACCATGAGTGCCACGTAGAGCACACCGTCGCCGGCACCCGAGACCGTCTCGGCCAGGTACAGCCTGCGAAGCCCGGGGTTGCCGAACGACGCCGCCATCCCACTGCGTCGTCGTTCTGGCCCCGCCCCACTCATGCCGATCGCCGAGTCTGCCACCGAGCGGCGATGACATCACGGGTCAGACCCCGGATGTGATCGCCGGTAGGTTCGGCCCATGACCGATGTGGGGATCCAGCGACCGGGATCGATTCTGGGGACACGAGTACTGCGAACCGAGGATCCCGGCCTGCTCACCGGCAGCCGCAAGTACCTCGCCGATCTGGCCCTGCCCGGCAAACTCCACGCCGTGTTCGTGCGATCGGATGTCGCGCACGGGACGATCGACGAAATCCACACCGACGACGCGCTCGCGATGCCCGGCGTGGTCGAGATCCTCACGTTCGACACGCTCGGTGTGGCGCCGCACCACGGGTTCGCGACGGTGCACGACGACTTCGCCCGGCCACCGCTCGCCGACGGCACGGTGCGTTTCGTCGGCGAGCCGATCGCTGTCGTGCTGGCCGAGTCGTTCGAGCAGGGCGAGGATGCCGCCGAGATGGTGTGGGCCGACATCGATCCGCTGCCGGCCTACGTCGACGCCGAGGATGCCCTGGCGGCCGACACCGTCGAGATCTTCGCGGGGCACGGATCGAATCAGGCGATGGTGATCGTCGACAAGCCCCGCACCGACCTGTCCGTTGCCGAGGTGATCGTGCGCGGCCGGTACGTCAACCAGCGCATGGCGGTGGTGCCGATGGAGCCCGACTGCTGCGCCGCCGAGGTGGACGAGCACGGTCGGCTGACGTTCTGGGCGTCGACGCAGATGCCCCACGGGCTGCACGGCCAGCTGGCGGGCGCGCTCGCGATGGCACCGGCCGACATCCGGGTGATCACGCCGCAGGTGGGCGGT
This sequence comes from uncultured Ilumatobacteraceae bacterium, assembly GCA_964549065.1. Taxonomy (GTDB): domain Bacteria; phylum Actinomycetota; class Acidimicrobiia; order Acidimicrobiales; family Ilumatobacteraceae; genus Sva-07. The sequence continues at coordinate 2,050 of CAZJUC010000168.1, read as the reverse complement.
GGGTTCGGCGGCAAGGCCGGCATCCACGCCGAGTACAGCGTGGTCGCCGCCGCATGTCGGCGCACCGGTCGACCGGTGGTGTGGGTGCCGCCACGCAGCGACGACATGAAGGCGCTCCCCCACAGTCGCGGCCAGATCCAGTACGCCGAACTCGGGTGCACCCGCGACGGCGACTTCACCGGCCTGAAGGTGCACCTCGTCGGCGACGCCGGCGCGTACCCGAGCGTCGGCGCGTTCCTGCCGGGCGGAACGCGGCGGATGGCGCAGGGCACGTACGCATTTCCCACCATCGAGTTCCACGTGGCGGTGGCGGTCACCAACACCACGCCGATGGGCGCGTACCGCGGCGCCGGCCGACCCGAGGCGACGGCGCTGTTGGAGCGACTGGTCGACCAGGCGGCGCTCGAGTTGGGCATCGACCCGATCGAGATCCGCAAGCGCAACTTCCTCGGCGACGACGTGTTCCCGTTCCGCACCCTCACCGGCAACACCTACGACTCGGGCCGCTACGAGTTCCCGCTCGACCGGGCGGCCGAAGCGGTCGGCTACCACGAGTTGCGCGCCGAGCAGGCCCGACGTCGCGAGGCGGGCGACGAGGTGCTGTTGGGCATCGGGGTGGCCGCCTACGTCGAGATCACCGCCGGCGGCGGCAGCGACGAGTTCGGGGCGATCGAGGTCCACGACGACGGCTCGGCGACCATCTTCGCCGGCACCCAGTCGCACGGGCAGGGCCACCAGACCGCGTACGCGATGTTGGTCGCCGATCAGACCGGCATCCCGGTCGAGCGCATCACGCTGGTCGACGGCGACACCGACCGGGTGCGCACCGGTGGCGGCACCGGCGGATCACGATCGCTGCAGCTCGGCGGCTCCGCCGTGCGCGGTGCCACCGAGACGATGGTGACCAAGGCGAAGCAGCTCGCGGCGCGGCTGTTGGAGGCAGACGAGGCCGACATCGTGGTCGACACCACCGCCGGCACGATCGGTGTTGCGGGAGTTCCGGCGCAGGCATTGACCTGGGGTGACCTGGCGGCCGCGGCGGGCGAGGCGGGCGAGCAACTCGACGGCGAGTTCGACTTCCACCAGGAGGGCGCCACGTTCCCGTTCGGAGCCCACATCGCCGTGGTCGAGGTCGACACCGGCACCGGCAAGGTGCGTCTGGTCCGCCACGTCGCCGTCGACGACTGCGGCACCGTGCTCGCTCCGCTGCTCGTCGAGGGCCAGCAGCACGGCGGCATCGCGGCCGGCGTCGGTCAGGCGCTCTTCGAGGAGGTGCGTTTCGACGACGAGGGCAACCCGGTCACGTCGAACCTGGCCGACTACTCGATGCCGTCGGCCGCCGAGTTGCCGTCGTTCGAGGTGCACTCGACCGAGACCCCCACCCCACTCAACCCGCTCGGCGCGAAGGGCATCGGCGAGGCCGCCACCATCGGCGCCACACCCGCGGTGCAGAACGCGGTGATCGACGCGATCGCTCATCTCGGAGTGCGCCACATCGACCTGCCGTGCACCCCGGAGCGCGTGTGGCGGACGATTCGCGACGCCCGGTCCGGGGTAGGAGCGGACCCATGGAGCGAACCACCGGACATCTTCGACCGTCTCCGCGATGATGCGAACGCACCCGCAGAGGAGAACGCAGCCGGCGCCGCCGTCGCCGACGGCATCTGACGTGACGATCGGTGTCCGACGCCGATCGTCACCTCGTCCGACTGGAAGGGCTACCTACTGGTCGGTAGGGTGGCGGAGGTGAACGAGACGGAGATCCTGCACGAGCTGACGCCCGTCGCGGAAGCGCTCCTCGAGCGCCATCTCGCGACCACGAAGGAGTGGTTCCCCCACGACTACGTGCCGTACTCGCGAGGGCGTGACCACGAATCAGGCGCGCAGTGGTCGCCCGACGACGCCGACCTCGGTGGCCACGAGATCGGACCCGAGGTGCGCAGTGCACTGTTGGTCAACCTGCTCACCGAGGACAACCTGCCGTACTACTTCCGGTCGGTCGAGCGGATGTTCGGCAAGGACGGCGCGTGGGGCACCTGGGTGCGTCGGT
>CAZJUC010000167.1:0-7612 GCA_964549065.1 uncultured Ilumatobacteraceae bacterium | reverse complement strand
TTCTGTCTTCTCTTCCGTTTTCAAGGAGCCGAAGCTCAGGCACGCACCATGACCGGGGATTGCCTTCCGAGTAGCTCGGGTGGGTGTCCGGCGGTCGGCGTTGGTGCCGAGTGGCCTTTCCGGAGGAGTAGATCCTTCCGTGAGGCGGAGTTAAAAGATAGCACCCCCGCAGGGCTTTGCAACATGCCTCAGGAAAATATTTCGGCGAGGTGGTACGACTTCTTGCCCTTGCGCAGCAGGAGGTACCTGTCGTGGACCAGTTTCTGCTCGCTGAGCAGGGAGTTCTCGTCCAGTTGCACCCCATTCGCGTAGAACGAGCGCTGTGCGAGCGAGCGCCGCGCGTCGCCGTTCGAGGAGGCCAGTCCGGTGCCGACGAACACGGCAACCGGATCGGCGAGATCGGCCACGGAGAGCCGCGAGGTGGGGATCTCGGCGGCGATCGTCGCGAAGGCCTCCTCGGAGGCGGTCATCGGATCTCCCGCGAAGAGCAGTTCTGCCGCCTCGGCTGCCGCCACCGCGGCGGGCGCTCCGTGCACCAGAGCGGTCATCTCGTCGGCCAGTGCCCGTTGTCCGAAGCGCAGGTGCGGTGCCTCCTCGTGCTCGGCGAGGATCGCCTCGATCTGTTCGACCGGCTGCAGCGAGAACGTCAGCAGTTGCGATGCGACGAGTTCATCGGCGGTCTGCATCCAGTGCTGGCGGAACTGGTACGGGCTGGTCTTGTCGGCGTCGAGCCACACACGCGCTCCGGTGGTCTTGCCGAGTTTGCTGCCGTCCGGGGCCGTGAGCAACGGCCACGAGAACGCATGGACGTGGGTGCCGCGCTTGCGGCGGATGAAGTCGACCCCCGACAAGATGTTGCCCCACTGGTCCGACCCGCCGATCTGGATCGTGCAGTCGAGGTGGTCGTACAACCAGAGATAGTCGTTGGCCTGCAGCAACATGTAGCTGAACTCGGTGAACGAGATCCCGTGCTCGGAGTTGATCCGCTGCTTCACGCTCTCGCGGGCCAGCATCTGGTTCACCGTGACGTACTTGCCGACGTCGCGGAGGAAGTCGAGTGCGGACATCGGCTGGGTCCAGTCGCGGTTGTCGACCAGAGCGCCGGCACCGGAACCATCGATCGGGTCGAGATCGACGATGCGGCCGAGCTGCTCCTTGATCTTGGCAACGTTGTGGTTCAGCGTGTCCTCGTCGAGCAGGTTGCGCTCCTCGGAGCGTCCTCCCGGATCACCGATCATGCCGGTCGCCCCGCCGGCCAGAGCGATCGGACGATGGCCCGCATCCTGGAAGCGCCGCAACACGATCAATCCGACCAGGTTCCCGACGTGGAGACTGTCGGCGGTCGGGTCGCACCCGTAGTAGATCGCCACCGGCCCGTCGGCGACCGCATCGCGCAGCGCCTGGCGGTCGGTCGAGTCGTGGATGAGGTTGCGCGCCTCGAGATCGGCGATGAGATCAGTGCCAGCCATACGGCCGCAAGGGTACTGTCGGCCTGTGTCCGAGGCCGTCAACGATTCGGAACTCCAGCGTCGCTTCGCCGACTTTTCGACCACGTCGAGCCCGCGTGCTCCCCTGTACGCCGCGCTCTCACGAGCTGTCTCCGACGATCCGGCGCTGTACCGGCTCCTCGGCCACGCTCCCGCCACCCAACGTCTCCCGGTGTTGCTGTTCGCCTGTGTGCACGAGTTGCTGATCGAACACCCCGACCACGAACTCGCCCAGTGGTACCCGAACCTGACCGCCGCGTACCGCTCCCCCGGCGAGCGCGCGCTGGTGCCCACCTTCCGTGAATTCGTGAACGCACATGCCGAGCGGCTCGGGCGGCTGCTGGCGACACGTACCACACAGACCAACGAGGTCGGGCGCTGCGGGTCGTTCCTCCCTGCGCTCGGGCTGCTCGCCGACGAGGTCGGAGCGCTCGGGCTGCTCGACGTCGGCACCAGCGGCGGGCTGAACCTGCTCCTCGATCGGTACGAGTACGAGTACCGGCCACGCAGCGGACCCACCACGACCGTCGGCGGGCCCTCGACGGTGAGGATCACGGTCGAGACCAGCGGCGACGTCCCGGTGCCGGACGACGTCCCCGGTATCGCTGCCCGCTGCGGTATCGATCAGCGGCCGATCGACATCACCGACGACCACGAGGCACATTGGTTGGAAGCGTGTGTGTGGCCCGACCAGGCAGACCGATTCCACCGTCTCGTCGCAGCGATCGAGATCGCCCGCATCCAGCCGCCCGAGATTCTCGCGGGCGATGCGGTGACGTCACTCGCTCCGGCGATCGAACGTGTCGGCCGACGTGCTCATCCGGTGGTGACGAATTCCTGGGTGCTCAACTACCTCACGTCCGACGCTCGCGTCGCATACCTCGCCGAGCTCGAACGGGTCGGCGCCGAACGCGACCTCTCGTGGGTGTACGCCGAGGCGCCCGCGCACATCCCCGAGCTCCCCAACTCACCCGACCCGAAGGGTGATCACCGCACCGTGTTGTCGATGGTGCGGTGGCGCAACGGCGAGCGGACCGTCGACCACCTCGCAACCGTGCACCCACACGGCTTCTGGATGCAGTGGCGTCGACGTCTCGACGGCCGTCAGACCTCCGAGCGATAGCGCCAAGGGCGATCGATCGCCTTGCTGATTCCGACCCTCGGTCCGGCGACAGGATCGGCTGGAGGCGGAGTGCCGTCGTCGACGATTCGGATCGGGCCGGGGCCGGCGAGGTCGACGCCGTCGTCGTCGAGCGAGATCCGAAATGCCTGACAGAGTTTGCCGGGACCGTCGGCGAGCGGGAGCCGACCCCGTCGACGCCACATCTCCTCGACGCCGTCGAGCGGCTCGACCGCCCGAAGGAGCACGGCCTGGCCGTCACCGTCGCGGCCGGTCACCACGTTGGCGCAGCAGTGGATGCCGTAGCTCAGGTACACGTAGAGCCGCCCAGCGCGACCGAACATGACGGAGTTGCGGGCCGTCCGCCCTCGGAACGAATGACTCGCCGGGTCGTCGGCCGTGTACGCCTCGGTCTCGATGATCCTCCCGGACGTCTCCACGCCGTCGGACTCGACGACGAGCACCTTTCCGAGCAGTTCCGCAGCGACGATCGGTGCGTCGCGGGCGAACCACGTCGGCGTGAGCGGCGTCAGAGCGACAGCCGTTCCTGATCCGCGGCGAGCATCGTTCGGTACGACTCGACCTGCAACGGGAGTGCCTCGGGACCAGCTGCGCCACGAGAGGTTCGCATCTGCACCCCGACGCCCGGGCCGACCAATGCTGCTGCATCCGCTCCGAGTTGCGGATCCGCGGCGACGAGATCGCGGAGCGAGCCCGCTCCGGCGAGCGTGGCGCGCACGTGAGCTCCCACGATCGCGTGCGCCTCGCGGAACGGCGTGCCTGCCCGAACGAGGTACTCCGCCAGGTCGGTCGCGGCGGTCGTCTCCTCGTCGGCGGCGGCCTGCATCGCCTCGGGAACGAAGGTGGCCGTGGCGATCATGCCGGTCAGTGCGGCGACCGCGAGCGAGACCTGCTCGACCGAATCGAACAGCGGCTCCTTGTCCTCCTGCAGATCACGGTTGTAGGCGAGCGGCAGACCTTTGAGCGTTGCGAGCAGACCGGTGAGGTTGCCGATGAGGCGACCACTCTTGCCGCGGGCGAGTTCGGCGATGTCGGGGTTCTTCTTCTGCGGGAGCATCGACGAGCCGGTCGCATAGCCGTCGTCGAGTTTGGCGAAGCCGAATTCGCCGGAGGTCCACAGGACCCATTCCTCACCGATCCTCGAGAGGTGGATGCCGACCAGAGCGAGGTCGAACACGGCCTCGGCGACGAAGTCGCGGTCGCTGACGGCGTCGAGGCTGTTGTCGAACGCTGCGGCGAAACCGAGGTCGGCGGCGTTGCCGACCGGATCGATCGGCAACGACGAGCCGGCGAGCGCACCGGCGCCGAGCGGCGACACGTCGAGCCGGGTTCGGGTGGCGAGCAGGCGATCGACGTCTCGGGCCAGCGCCCATCCGTGCGCCAGCAGGTGATGGGCGAGCAGCACCGGTTGGGCGCGCTGCAGGTGGGTGTAGCCAGGCAGGTAGGTGTCAGGGGCCTCGAGAGCTCGGTGCAGCAGGACGTGCTGCAACCCATGGATGCCCCGGGCGACCTCGAGCAGCTCTCGCTTGCACCACAGGCGCAGGTCGGTGGCCACCTGATCGTTCCGGCTGCGGGCCGTGTGCAGCTTGCCGCCGGCGGGTCCGGCCAGCTCGGTCACGCGCCGCTCGACGGCGGTGTGGATGTCCTCGTCGCTCTCGACGAACACGAACGAGCCGGACTCCATCTCGGTGGCGACCTGGTCGAGGGCATCGAGCACGGAATCGCGTTCGTCCTCGGTGAGCAACCCGACACGCTCGAGGCCGCGGACGTGCGCCTTCGAACCAGCGACGTCGTCTCGCCACATCGTCCGATCGAACGGCAGGCTGACGGTGTAGGCCATCAGTGCGTCGGCGGGTCCGCCGGCGAATCGGCCGTGCCAGAGGGTCCGTCCGTCGGGGGGCTCGTGGGTGTCGCTCATGTCAGTCCAGTCCTGCCAGGTCGCTGAGGTGTGCAGCCAACGCTGTCCCATCGGTCGACGACGCGACACACATCAAGGTGTCGTCGCCGGCCACGGTCCCGAGCAGGCCGTCGACGCGGCTCCGGTCCAGCGCCGAGGCGACCACGTGCGCGCATCCGGGCGGAGTGCGCAGGATCACGATGTTGCCCGAACACACCACCTCGGCAACCCACTCGCCCATCACCCGACGAAGCTGGTCGAGCGGGGCCAGTCGGTGTGGAGCGAACTCGGGGATGGCGTAGACGGTGTTGCCACTGGGGACGCGCACCTTGACCGCACCCACGTCGTCGAGGTCCCGAGAGACCGTGGCCTGGGTGGCCTCGATGCCGTGCTCGGCGAGCAGTTCGATCAGTTGCGGCTGGCTGGTGACCTCGTGATCGCCGATGATCCGGCAGATCGTCGCCTGGCGCTGCACCTTGCTCATGCCTCAACCCCGGTCGTGGGTCCCTCTGCCCCGACCTCCGGGAGCCTCGACCGGAGGAGGAAGGCGAGGGCGCCGCGGGCCGCGTGAAGGCGGTTGTGTGCCTGCCGGAAGACCACCGACTGTGCGCCGTCGATCACGTCGGCGGTCACTTCGAGGCCTCGATAGGCCGGCAGGCAGTGCATGAACACCGCCGATGGGTCCGCCAGCGCCATCATGTCGGCATCGACGGTGTAGCCCTCGAACTGCTGCATCCGCTGCTGCTTCTCGGTCTCCTGGCCCATCGACACCCAGGTGTCGGTGTGGACGGCGTGTGCACCGTCGACAGCCTCGGTCGGCCGATGAAACTGCTCGACCGACGGTGCTCCGAGCAGACCGAACCGTTCGAGTTCCACCGGCGGCGCCTCGAAACCGTGCGGGCAGGCGAAGCGGACGTGCATGCCCAGCAGCGCAGAGACCTCGGCGAGCGACCGGGCGACGTTGTTGAAGTCGCCGACGTACGCAACCGTCTTGCCTGCGAGATCGCCGAGGCACTGCTGCATGGTCAGTGCGTCTGCGAACGCCTGCAACGGGTGCGAGTGATCGGAGAGCATGTTGACCACCGGCACGTCGACCACCGACGCCATTCGGGTGACGGTGAGGTGGTCGAACACGCGGGCTGCGATCAGCGAGTGGTAGCCCTCCATCACCTTCGCGACGTCTTCGACCGGTTCGCGTGTGTCGAAGCCGACTTCCTCCCCGCGGGTGTAGATCGGGTGTCCACCCAGCTGGCTGACCGCCATCTCCATCGAGTGACGGGTCCGGTTCGACGGCTTCTCGAAGATCAGCGCTGCACCCTGTCCTGCGAGCGGACGGGCCAACGACTCGATCGGCGCCTCGGCGAGCGCGAGGATCTGTCGAACCTCTGCGGCGCTGAAGTCGGTCACGTCGAGCAGATGGCGGGTGGTGGCGCTCATGATTCGTCCGCCCCCTCCCCCAGCGCCCCGGCCAACGAGGCGGCGATCATGGCGACCGCTTCGTCGATCTCGTCGTCGGTGACCGTGATCGGCGGCACCAGTCGGATCGTCGACGGCGTGACGGCGTTGACGATCAGACCGAGTCCCAGCAGGTCGGTGTAGATCTCCTTGGCGTCGATGCCGTCGGCCAGCTGCACACCGAGCATGAGCCCCCGCCCTCGCACGTCGACCACGCCCGGCACGGACCGCAGCGCATCGACGATGCGCCTGCCCTGGCGTTCGGCGACGGCTGGGGCGTCGATGCGCTGCATCTCGTCGATGACCGCGTTGACCGCAGCCGTCGCGATGGCGGTGCCCGAGTACGTGCTGCCGTGGTCACCGGGCTCGAAGACCGCTGCCACGTCAGCACGGGCCCAACACGCGCCGACGGGCATGCCGTTGCCCATCGCCTTGGCCAGGGTGACCACGTCGGGGCTGACCCCGGCGTGCTCGAAGCCGAACCACTTCCCGGTGCGGGCGAAGCCGGTCTGGATCTCGTCGACGATCATGAGCGCTCCGGTGTCGTCACAGATGTCGCGAATGCCCTGGAGGTACTCGGTGGTCGCCGGATGGACCCCGCCTTCGCCCAGAATCGGCTCGATCAGGACCGCTGCAACCGTGCCGTCGACGGCGTGGCGCATCGCGTCGAGATCGCCCCACGCCACGTGACGGAAGCCGTCGGGCATCGGTGAGAACGGCTCGTGCTTGGCCGGCTGGCCGGTGGCGGCCAGCGTGGCCAGCGTGCGGCCGTGGAAGCTGCCGAGAGCACTGACCACGGTGTGACGACCCCGACCGCCGTGTTTGCGGGCCAGCTTGATGGCGCACTCGTTCGACTCGGCACCGGAATTGGTGAAGAAGATCTGCCCACGATGGCCCGTGGCCTCCAGCAACAGCTCGTTCACCCTCACCGCTGCCTCGGTGGCGACCGGATTGGCGAAGAAGTTCGACACGTGCAGGAGGCGTTCCAGCTGATCGCCGACCGCTTCGGCGACGACCGGGTTGGAATGTCCGAGCGACACCACGGCGATCCCTGCGAGGAAGTCCAGGTAGCGCTTGCCGTCCGAGTCCCACAACTCGGTGCCCTTGCCGCGCTCGAACATGATCGCGGGCGGTCCGAACACCGGCATGAACGGGCAGTTGACCATCGGTGCGTGGTCGAAGGCGTGTGACGCCGTGGTGGTCATGCGTGGGCCTCTTCCATGGGGGCGTCCTCCGGATCGTCACGATGGTGCATGACCATGGTGCCGATGCCGGCGTCGGTGAAGATCTCGAGCAGGAGCACATGTGCGATCCGTCCGTCGAGGATGTGAGCGCGGTGGACGCCGTTGCGCACCGCATGGGTGCAGCTGGCGACCTTGGGGATCATGCCGCCGGCGATCGTGCCGTCGGCGACGAGCTGGTCGAGTTCGTCCGCGGTGACCTGGCGGATCAGACTCGCAGCGTCGGCGACCTCACGCCGGAGCCCTTCGATGTCGGTGAGGTAGACCAGCTTCTCGGCGCCGATCGCCTCGGCGATGGCTCCGGCGACCGTGTCGGCGTTGATGTTGTACGCCTGTCCCGTCTCGTCGCTGCCGATCGTGGCGATCACCGGGATGAACTCGTCGTCGATCA
>CAZJUC010000166.1:0-7615 GCA_964549065.1 uncultured Ilumatobacteraceae bacterium | reverse complement strand
CGCACGGACGTGAACAGATCGGGGAAGACCTTGGCGACCTTCGCGGTCAGGTAGTCGCCGTAGGTGCCCTGCCACGCGGTGACATCGCTGCCGTCCCACCGTCCCGACTCCGGCAGCGGTGATGCATGCAGCGGCAGCGTCGGCACCGTTGCATCCCAGGACGGGTCGAAGAAGTAGGGGAACGACAACCGGCTCCCACCCGAGACGTTCCGCACGCGGTGTGGCGTCGATCGATACCGACCGCCGGTGAGACGTTCGAGCATGTCACCGAGATTGCACACGATCACGCCGGGCGTCGGTTCGACATCGATCCACGTTCCTTCGACGGCGCGCACCTGCAGGCCGCCACGATGATCTTGGGCGAGCAGTGTGAGCAGGCCGTAGTCGGTGTGTTCGCCGACACCCCATGGCCCGTCGGCGATGTCCGAGTCGCTCGCCGGGTAGTGGAAGATGCGGAACAGGATCGTCGGATCGCCGGTGAGGTGTTGCTCGAACCAATCGGCGGGGAGTTCGAGCGCGAGTGCGATGCCGCGCATCACCGCGTCGGCCACCGGACGCAGCGCCTCGAGCCACTCGAGCACGGCCCGACGGAGCTCGTCCGCGCCGGCGGGGAACTGGTTCGGGCCGTGCAGCGGCGTCGAGGCGACGACACGTGGGTGGTCGGGTGCGTGTTCGGTACCGAAGTACACGCCCTCCTTGCGGTCCGGGATGCCCGACGTGAGTTCCCCTCCCACCGGGAACCAGCCTCGCCATGCCGATCCGGCGGTGGCCATGGCGATCTCGGCCTTGTCGTGTTCGGGCTGGGAGAAGAAGTCGTGCGATGCCGCTTCGAGCCGGTCCTGCAGGTCGGTGGCGATGCCGTGGCCGACGATCGAGAAGAAGCCGACCGCCCGGCATGCCGCGTCGATCTCGTCGGCGATTGCGGTGATGTGGCTGCCACCGGCGGTCGGGGCGAGCAGGGGCGCGATGTCGATCAGCGGTAGCGAGCCGGGGGAGTGTGGGGCGGCGCTCACGACTTGGTAACGTACCGCTCTGCTACGGGCGCGTAGCTCAGTTGGTTAGAGCGCTACCATGACACGGTAGAGGTCCCGGGTTCGAGTCCCGTCGTGCCCACCGAGAGCACCACTGACCTGGTGCTGTTGCGAGAAACATCCACCACCATGGACGACCGGACTCTCCGGGCCCTTGACCATTTTGAGACCGGTCGTGGATGAACTCATGGCGGAGGTCGCTTCCGAGCTGCCATGCCCGCTCCGACACGCCGAGATCGGCTCGTCACACGCCGCCGGACCTGAACCGCCCGCCCGTCAGTCGAACGGATCGGTCGGCTCAGGTCCTCAGCCACGTCAGGTCACAGCAGGGTCAGCTTGATCCATTGCCGCTCGACGTCGGAATCGGGCGCTGCGAAGACGGTGGTCGCTTTCACGAAGACCTGCAGCTTCCATTCTCGGTCGAGTGAATCAGTGACGACGCCCGTCGACTTGATCTTCTGCGTGACGCCGGCGTCGTCCACATGAATGATCGGACGCTGCTTCACCGTGCCCGTTGCGAGCGGTACGAGGGTCCCCTCAGCGCACTCGAAGAAGAACGCATCTTCGTCTGCGACATCGGTGACGTCGAACACGAGGACCGGGACGTCACCGTTGTGCACCACGATCGTCGTGTTGCCCGATGGCGACAACACGACCTGTTCGACTCCGTTGAAGACCGGTGGACCACCACTGCAGAATGCAACTGGGTCGTCCCATCCGATGATGGCCACGAGCCGTCGGTCCTCGCCATTGACGTCCGCTGAGACCGGGCCGACACCGTGCCCTCCGATCGTCGGATCGAAGCGCAGCACGACGCCGGATTCGGCAGGTTCGCCCTTCTTGTCAGCAGACGCTGGTGACGGCATCGCCATCGCACCCACGAGTGCCACGCCGGTGAGCGCGGCTGTCAGCTTCTTCATTGAAGTCTCCTGTTCCCGTTGCGGGACGTCCTGTTGACATCCGCTGTGACACTCGAGCGTGACGGTTGAGTCACCTGCGGTCTGTGATCTCGATCACGCCTGCCGGGTGTCACACGCTTCCGTCGCACTGCGAATGTGACCCGCCCTTGCCCCTGATCGTGGTCCGCGCCGTGAGAGGCTTCCAGACCGGGAGCTGTGGGGCACGGTCGGCTGCGTCTGGGTCCGGTTGACGACCGTTCGGTGGGCTCATGATCCGCTTGTTCCATGGCGGTACGCGGCGATTCTCGGCCGGGCTGGCTCTTCGTCACCCACCAGACCGAATGTCGCTGCGCCGGCTTCGTTCCGCCGTCGGCGAAGAGGTAGCGATCGACCGGTCGTACCATTGTGCTCGTGGACCGGCGCGTCGTGGGTTGGCTGTTCGTTGCAGGGCAGGTCGTGCTGCTCGTCGCGCTCGTTCTCCTTCCGGGTCGCGATGACTGGCCGACGCCGTCGTGGCTGTGGATGCTCGGTCAGGTCGCGGTGCTCGCGGGATTGGCGGTGATCGTTGTGGCGTCGCTGCGGCTCGGAGGTGGGCTCACACCGACGCCGGTCCCGAACGCACGTGGCCATCTGGCGACGGGTGGGCTCTACCGTCATGTGCGACACCCGATCTACACCGGTGTGCTGCTGATCGTTGCGGGCCTCACCGTCCGGTCGGGGAGTGGGGTCACGCTGGCGGTTGCTGCGGTGACTCTGGTGTTCTTCGACCGCAAGGCCCGATGGGAGGAGGCGCGACTCCGCGAGCGATACGAGGGCTACGGCGCCTATGCGTCGCGGACCCCACGTTTCGTCCCTCGCCTGGCCCCGCCGGTGGACCAGACCGACGCCTGATGGCCGGTGACGCTGTCGTTGAGTGTTGACATCGGGGTCGACCACCCGAGTGTCCAGCGGCGCAACGAATCGGCGGACGGTCTCGATGAGCAACTCGACTGTTGCTTCCACCGTGAACGGCACGCGCGACGCGGTGACGAAACCCGTCCGGTTGCGTGCGTCGATGTTCCGCCAAAAGCTCGCGTTCCGATGGCTCGAGGGCACTTCTCCCGAGTCGAAGCAGGCTTGCGTGACGCAATCGAACGATCCCTCGGTCACTCCGCTGGGTCAGCGTCGTGTCGCTGTTTCGTGACGTGCTTGCCGGCGGCGGTTCTCGTGGCCTTGCGAACGGGCTTGACCATCATGGTGACCGCGAGGTGGCTCGCTCGGGCCGGGAACGGCACGAACCGCTTCTGGCGTTCCCGCGGCATCGCGTCCCTGAACGCCAGACGCCACGCCACGTGGCCGGCCACGACGCCGAACGCCGCGGTGATGCACCAGAAGAACCAACTCGGATCGAAGATCGACATGAGCGGGGCGGCCACGAGTGGACCGAGGAACGCACCCGCACCGTTGATGCCGATCAGCCTCGCCGCGGCGCCGCTCGCTTTGCCGGCGGGGACCCAGTCGATGGTGTAGGACACGATGAGCGAGTACAGCGGGAACAGCGTCCCTCCGAGCAACGCCATCAGCGCAGGCACCACGACGCTCTGGGAGGGAACCAGGGCGAGGGCCACGGCGATCGCCGCGCCCGACAGCGCCACGAAGAAGATCACGGTACGTCGAGAGATCCTGTCCGACAGCCGACCGATCGGCCACTGCAACGCCATCGCCCCGATCATGGGGGCCGCGAGGAAGATGGCGGTGCGGTCGAGCGACAGGCCGATCGTCGTGGCGTACACCGCGCCCAACCCGAGCACGATGCCGACCGACGAACCTCCCATGAACGAGCCGACCACACCGGTCGGAATGATCCGGATCAGCTCGCGTACGGTCATACTCTCGGTGGCCTCGACCGACGGGGCCTTGGACGTGGCGAGCGTGATCGGCACCAACGACATCGACACGAGCACCGACGAGACGACGAAGAGCTGGAAGCCGTTCGGGTCGGCGAGCACGATGAGGTACTGGCCGAGGCCGAGTCCGGCCAACCACACGATCATGTAGATCGCCATGGTGCGGCCGCGGTTCGCCTCGGTGGTCATCTCCGCCAGCCACGACTCGATGACGATGTAGAGCCCGGCCACGCAGAAGCCGAAGACGAAGCGCATCAGCGTCCACGACGCCGGGAAGACGGCGATGGCGTGAACGAGCACCGCGCTCGAGGCAATCGACGCGAGCGCTGCGAACACCCGGATGTGGCCGACCCTCGGGAGCATCCGGATGATGACGGTGGGCGCCAGGAGGAACCCGGCGAAGAACCCGGCCATGACCACGCCGGTCACGGCGACGCCGAATCCCTCGTTGGCGGAGCGCACACCGATGAGCGCGCCGTTCAAGCCGTTGCCGGCCATCAGCAGTCCGAGACCGAGGAAGAGCGCCCAGGTCCCGGACGGACCGGACCCTTCGGAGCGCGACGCGGTCACCGCGTCGTTGCTGGCCGAGGCCGAGGCCGGGGCAGTCGGGTCCGAGCCGGTCACAGTCAGACGCCCGACGATACTGCTCCTCGGCGGCTGGGACGGAGCGTCTCAGTGCATCGCGGGAGCGGACGTGTCCGGTGCGAACCAGTCCTCCGGCTCGATCTCGTCGGCGGCAGCGGCGACCGCTTCGACGATGGCATCATCGAAGGTCATCGCTTCGCCGGCGCGCCACGCCCGGTCGAAGCGCTCCTGGCCCAGTTCCTGCCTCCGCCGCTCGATGTGGCGCTCTCGGCGACGTTGTTCCTGCGGGAGCCCCGGACGCGCCACCTGCCGACGGAGCCCGTCGGACGCCGCCGCGACCCGGACAGCTGCCTCTGCGGAGAGCTCGAGCTGGTCGGCGATGATCTCGAGCATCGTCGGCGTGTTCCGCATGTCGCCGGTCGAGCGCATCTGCTGGACGGCCTCGGCGCATTCGCCGATGCTCTCGAGCCGCCGGCCGAGGCGGCGAAACGCGAGTCCCTTGGTCATGTGCGTACCGGCGTTCGGGCGTGACGGGCCGAAGCTCGAACGTATGCTGGCGGCCTCGTCTGCCAGCTCGATGGCTCGAACCGGATCCTGCAGCAGTTGACACAACGCCGCGTTGGTCAGTGCGGACGCCAAGATGTAGGGGCCGCTCGCGCGAGCGTCCTCGATGCCGAGATCGCAGAGCCGGGCACCGGTGACAGGGTCACCCGACATCGCCAGCGTCACTCCGACGATGCAGCGCGGCGACACGATCTCCGGTGCGGGGAGGTCGTCGTTCGTGAGCTCGAGCGCTGTCACGAGCAGATCGTGCGCCTCGTCGTGGCGGGACTGCTGGGCGCGTAGCGACGAGAGGAGGGTGAGGGCCGTGACCGGAGGTGGTTGCCCGCTGCGCTCGGCGAGCTCGATCGACGTCAGGCAGTTGTGCTCCGATTCGAGATCGTCACCTCGCTCCCAGGCGAACGAGGCGAGGTGGTCGTGGACCCGAACGAGGCCCGGATGACCTCGGGGCACCGCCTCGCGGGCCAACTCGAGCCAGCGACGGCCTTCGCCGGTGAGATCGCAGGCGTACCACAGCGACCAGAGGGCCAATGGCATCTCCACGGCCACGTCAGGATCGTTCTCGAGTGCGGCCTCGAACGCACGTCGCAGATTGCCGATCTCCGCGGCGAGACGACGGAGCCACGCGGGCTGCTCGTCGGTGCGCAACAGCGGGGCCACGCGTTGGAAGAGGCCCAGGTAGTGCTCGGCATGCCGTGCGCGCAGACGCGTGCGGCCGGGGTGCTCGGCGAGCCTCGAGCGTGCGAGGTCGTGGATCGTCTCGAGCAACCGGAACCTGCGCTCGCCATCTCGTGTCTCGGCCACGACGAGGCTGGAGGAAACGAGTCGCCCGATCACGTCGGCGGCTGCGAGTTGATCGAGGTCCCAGACATCGCCGACGGCGGCGAGGTCGAACGACCCCTCGAACACACCGAGAGCGCCGAACGCCTCCTGGTCGCCGGGATCGAGAAGCGCAACGCCCCATTCGATGGTCGCCCGCATGGTCCGCTGCCGTGGGGGCCGGGCGTGGCCACCAGCGAGCAGTCTGAGACGGTCGTTCAGGCTGCGTGCCAGCTCGGGCAGCGTCATCACTTCGGCGCGGGCCGCTGCCAGCTCGATCGCGAGCGGGAGGCCGTCGAGGTCGGAGCAGATGTGTGCGACGTGCGCAGCGTTCTCGGCCGTCAGCTGGAAGTCGGGGAGTACCGACCGGATGCTGGTGACGAACAGCTCCGTGGCCGGTGACGACGCGATCGCGTCCAGTGTCGTGGCAGCGCGAGTCGGTGCGTCGAGTGGGCGGACCTCGAACCGGGTCTCGGTCGGGATTCCGAGCGGTCGTCGAGACGTCGCGATCACCCGCACGCCCGGTGCTGCAGCGACGATCACGGACACCACCGCGGTGACGCCGACCATGACGTGCTCGCAGTTGTCGATCACGACCACCATCTGACGTTTCGAGAGTGCGTCGACAACGCTCTCTTGCAGTGTGCGGTCCGGTCGACGAGAGATCCGCAGCGTTCGCGCGAGCAGTTCGACGACGTGGGCGTCCTCGTCGATGTCGGTGAGGTCGACGAACCACAGCCCGTCGGGCGCGAGATGAACGGCTCGGGCCGTGGCCTGGCTCGCAAGGCTCGTCTTGCCCACTCCTCCCGGACCCGTGAGGGTGATCAGCCCCCCGTGGGCGAGTGCGTCCGCCAGCTCGTCGAGTTCCCACTCACGTCCGATCAGGCGTACGTCGGCGACGTGGAGGTTGCCGGCCTCGGCGTTGAGGATCCGGAGATCCGCCGGTCTCGGCGCGCGGCCGTCGGTGACGGCCGCAGTGAGTTCTTCCGGTCGGCCCACTCCGCGGAGTCGGAATGTTCCCAGTGGCACGAGATCCACCTCGGACGTGTCGTCCAGGCGGAGGGCGGCGACGGCACGAGAACTCATCAAGATGTGGCCGCCGTTGCCGGCGTCGGTGACTCGGGCAATGCGGTTGAGCGTGGGTCCGAAGTAGTCCGCGTGACGCATCGTGACCTCTCCGCCGTCGATGCCCATGCGGACACGGATCGGTGCGCCATCGACGACCTGCAGGTCGGCGAGGGCGCGCCGGCCTGCCACTGCGGCCCGAAGCGTGTGCTCAGGTGAGTCGAAAACGGCAAGGAGTCCGTCGCCGGTGTGCTTGAACACCGAACCGCCCTCTCGTTCGATCGCAGCGGCGAGCAACGAGTCGTGCCGGGCCAGAGCACGGTCCATCTCTGCGGGGTGGCGGTCCCACAGTCCGGTCGAGCCCTCGATGTCCGTGCAGAGGAACCAACGGTGGGCGGTTTCGCCACGACGTTCCTCGTGTTCGCTCACATCCACCTCCGACATCCGGCTCGGACGATGACACTAGTGCCGGCCGGGGGCAGTCTCCGGGGTGGATCGAGCGGGAGTCCGGCTCCGTTCAGCGATCCAGCAGTGTCTCGACGTATTCGGCCGGCAACTGCGCGACGACGTCGTCGCGTTCGCCGCTGCTGACCGACCCCAGGACGACCTGGAGTACGACGCCGGCGTGCTGGAGCGCGACGGCACTGCTGACTTCGCCTTCTTCCCGCTCGGCGACCCGGCGGCAGAACTCCTGCAGGTCGAATCGGTCGCCGGGCCCGCTGGTCTGTACCGCGTCGGCGAGATCGGCGGGAAGTTGCGCAGCAAGGTC
>CAZJUC010000165.1:0-7623 GCA_964549065.1 uncultured Ilumatobacteraceae bacterium | reverse complement strand
CGTGAGCAAGATCCTCGCCAACGACAAAGCAGCGGCTGCGATGCAGACCACGATGGAGCAGTCGGCCCGAGCCACCGCCGAGAAAGAAGCGAAGCAATCGGAGTTCCGCCCCGGCGGCGGCCTGCCCTCCTCACCCGACTGACCCCGCCAGACACCGCGACCACCACATCTCTCCGTTTGGGTTGCATTTCGGGTGGCCCGGGCCACCCGAAATGTCACGCAAACGTGGTTTGGGCCAGGTGGTCAGTCATCCTTGGTCAGTCGTCCTTGAGGGCGACGGCGTTGGGGGTGACGTTCATCTTCGGTTCGTACTCGGCCAGCTCGACCACGCGGCCTGCGGCACGGAAGGCGTCACGCAACTGGGTCCGGCACGAGGCGCACGGACCGTAGAAGTCGTCGACGACGTCGCCGTGGCAGCGGGGGCATCGGAACTCCATGCGAGTCGACGCTAGTGCGCGTACGATCCAGATTGATGCCGTCCGGACCCACCCTCTTCGATGACGAGGACGGACCCGGGCCCGATCGCGACGCCGCAGGGGTGGACGCGGTCGACGATCGAGCAGCGACGTCGACACGCTCGCGCCGCCCGAACTACCTGATCCGCCGAGCTGTCGTGGTCGGCGGGGTCGTCGCAGTACTGGCGACGGCCTCGATCGTGGTCGGGCAGTTGATCCGCGCCGGCACGGACGAGTCGACGTCGGGAGCGGTCGGCACCGACTGGAACCGGATCGTGCTCGTCGACGATCGCTCCGGCCGCGTGGTCGTCGTCGACACCGCCGGCGAGGAGCTGGCACGCATCCAATCGGGCGTTCGATCACCGACCGCCTCGGCCGTCGTCGACTCGTCGCTGCTCGTCGCCGGCTCGTCGAACGTCGCACTGCTCGACATCGGCGACGACACCGTCGCCGAGTTCGACCTGGGCGCCGACACGATCGTGCGGCCGGCGGGAAGCGCCCTCACGATGATCGCACCTCGCGTCGACGGCGGCCGCGCCCTGGTCGTGCACGGCCCGAGCGGCGACGTGATCGACACCGACACCTTCGCACCAGTCGTGGGGGCGCGCTACGAGTTCGGCGACTCACGAGCTTCGGCATCCGGTCGTGACGTGTTGGTGACCGACTCGGGAAACTTCCAAAGCGTGCTGTTCTCGTTCGACCGCGACGAACCATCCTTCTTCCCCGGCCTCGCCCTCGCCGTCACCGACGACCTCGTCGTCACCGCGCAGAACATCGGCGCCGACGCCACCGTCACCGTCTTCGACCACGCGGGTGAGCCGATCACCACCGGGCGGACACCATCGGTGCGCGCCGGCATGATCGCAGACTCCGGCATCGTCCTCGTGACGGTCGACGGGGCGGTGGTCGTGATGTCGCCCTCCACCGGCGAGACCTCCGACGGCGGCCGGCTCGACATCGGCACCATCGAAACCGGCAACGTCACCACCAGCGGCGATCGCCTCGTGGTGACCGGCGCCACCGGCGTCGCCATCGTCGACCAGGAGGCTTCGGTGGTCGCGAGCTTCGACGAGCAACAGCCCGTCGGCGACGGGCGGCCTCCCCTCGGTTCGGCGTGCCTGGCGACGGTGACATCGGTACCGGCATCGAGCAACGGGGTCGAATCCCTGATCGCCATCGTCGAGTTCACCGACGGTGACACGCTCGTCGAAGCCAACGGCACCGGCCCGGTACTTGCCGACTCGTCGGGATGCGTCGCGGGCGTGCCCACACCCGACGGTTTCGACCTGCTGGCGAGCGACGGTGTGCAGCGGTTCCAGACCGGTGACGAGTTGTTGGCGCTGTCACTCGACGGAGCGAGCGTCGTCACCGAACGCGACGGGCGAGTCGTGCTGCTCGACACGACCAACGGCGACACGCAGCCGCCAGAGCCGATCGACCTCGGACCGTCCGGCCGTACGGCTCACGTCACGCAGGCATGAGCAGCGACCGGGGCAAGCCGAACGATGGGCCCGACGGCTACATCGAGATCGTCCGCCCCGACACGGTGTGGCGCTTCGAACGCGACTTCCTCGAGTCGAACTGGACGTGCCTGTTCGGCAACGGCTGCAAGGGCATCCTCGACCGTGATGCCACCGAGCTCAACCAGGGATGCTGCTCGCTCGGCGCCCATTTCGGCGATGGTGCTGCCGGCGAGGCCGAAGCGATGAACGTCGATGCCTACGCCTCGATGCTCGAGCCCGAACAGTTCCAGTACCACCACGTCGCGGCCGAACGCTCCCACGCCGACGACGCCGACGACGACTCCGACAGCGGAGCGAACGGCATCTTCGGCGACCGTGACCGCACCCACACCCGCGTCGTCGACGGCGCGTGCATCTTCCTCAACCGGCCGGGGTTCGCCGGTGGCGCAGGATGCGCGCTGCACCTCGCGGCGCTCGCATCCGGAGAGTCCCCGACCGAGTGGAAACCCTCGGTGTGCTGGCAACTGCCGCTGCGCATCGACTGGGAGGAGATCGACGACGACACCGAGATGGCGACCGTTCGTCGGTGGACACGGGCCGACTGGGGCGACCACGCCGAGAAGATGGCCTGGTGCTGCACCGAACGCTCGGAGGGCGCCGAGGCGTACACGGCGAACGAACAGGTGGTCGACTCGATGGCCGACGAACTCGCCGCGCTCGCCGGCACCGAGGTCTACGTCGAACTCCGCCGCCGTCTCTGACGTCGAACCCGACCGGGGCAGGTCGGCTCGGATCGGACCACGTCAGATGATGTTGATGGCGTCGAGCACGTCGCCGACGCCGGCAGCGTCGATGTCACCGCTCACCCGGCCACGCCAATCGGCGCGCTTGGTCCCCCACGAGACGAAGTCGTGCACGGTGGTGGTCACCGTCGGTGCGTCGGCGTCGCTTCCCTCGCGGACGACCCAACTGCCGTCGCCGGGTGCGAGCACGAAACTGCCGCCGCCCCCACCGTCGAACACGACGTTGACAGTTGTCGGCGGCACCGCTGCCAGCTCCCCGGCGCACATCTGGGGCAGCCCGGCGAGCATCCAGTCGCGCGTGGCGGTCAACGCATCGGGTTCCTGGGGTAGGGCCGCAGCTCGGTCGACCGCAGCCCCGATGTCGTGGCGCAGGTGGCAGTAGTGGTCGAACACGATCGCGTTGCCCAGCAGGTGCAAGGGGTGGGTGCCGAGATCGGACAGCGGTACCACCGCATCGCACATCGGGGGCTCCTGCAGGGCAGCCAACGCAGCAACTCCCTTCTCGGACCATTCGTCGTATGCAGCCACGACCTCGGCGATCGTCCAGTCCTTGCGTGCCTGCACCGGTACCTCGGCCGACGCCTCGGCGTGACCGGAATCGCCGGTGTCGATCGACGCCGGATCGGCGATCTGCTGGAACACCGCTGCCATGTGTTGCACCACGTCCTGCACCCGCCACCCGTCGCAGCCCGATGCCGATGCCCACTCCTCGGGGGTCAAGGTGACCGCCAGCTCCTGGACGTGACGTACCTGGTTCTCCAGCGCAGGAATCGCCAAAGCGGTCATCGGGGCTCCTCGTGTCCTCACGACGACCACGGCGGCCGCCACTGCGAGACGGTAGCGATCAGCTGGCAGTGGTGTTCGACCGGAGCAGCCGACCGCACAGCGACCCGGTGTGTTCACCGTGGTCCATGAAGACCTCGCCGTTCACGAGGGTGTAGTCGTAACCGGTCGATCGCTGTACGTAGCGACCCGCCCCGTGCGGAAAGTCGTGGACGTACTCCGGTGCCGGCAGGTGCAATCCGTCGAAGTCGATCACGTTGACGTCGGCGAACGACCCGACGCTCAGGCGCCCCCGATCGGTGACACCGAACAGGTCGGCGGTGTCGGAGGTGAGTCGGCGAACCGCCTCCTCGATGCTCCAGCGCTGCCGCTCGCGCACCCAGTACGAGAGCAGGAACGTCGGCTGGCTGGCATCCATGATCTGGCCGACGTGCGCGCCGGCATCGGCGAGACCGAGGGTCACCAGTGGATCGTCAAGCATCGCCTCGACCGCAGCGAGCTCCTGGTTGAGGAATGGCATGCTCGCCACGAGCGCCCCATCGGTTTCGAGCACCAACTCGATGAACGCCGCCGCCGGGCTGACCCCACGCTCGTCGGAGATCGCGGCCAGCGACGTCGACGGGTCGCAGTCGTAGCGGGCGCCGTCGGGGGCGAGGACGAAGAGCTGCTGGAGGTCGAGCGGGGTGCCGTGGACGTCAGCCTCGGAGATCAGGGTCTGACGGAAGGCGGTATCGCGGACCATCTGCATCTTGCGGCCGTTGACCGCGGCGCGCAGTTCCTTCCACGACGGAGCCCGATCGAACGGTGTGCGCGTCTCGAGTCCGAACAGGATGCCCACACCGCGTGCGGTGGTCTGCGGCCGGATCTCGCCACCCGTGGCGTTCTCCTCCTTCACGAAGTCGATGACCCGCTCGAACAGATCAGGCCGACGGTTGCTCTGGGTCAGCCCGAAACTCACCGGTCGCCCGCTGCGACGGCTGATCTCGCCCATCAGGGCGACCTCGGCGCGCGTGTTGTCGTACGCGTCGTTGTCGCGCTCACCGAGACGCATCGCCCCTTCGAACACACCGGCGTCGTGTGAGCGCAACACCTCGGCGAACGCGAGCAGCTCGTCGGCGGCGGCGTAGGTGCCCGGAACCGGCCGACCGTCGGGCACCTTGTGCAGGAACGTCCGACTGGTCGACACGCCGAGCGCACCTGCCGTCAGTGCCTCGTCGAGCAGTCGGGCCATCTCGGCGATGTCGTCACCGGTGGCAGGAGCCTCGTCGAGCCCGCGCTCGCCCATCACGTAGGTGCGCAACGCCGCATGCCCGACCATGCCACCGACGTTGGGGCCCGTCGCGAGGCGGCCGATCGACTCGTAGTACTCGCCGTAGGTCTCCCAATCCCAGTCGAGCCCCTCGAGGATGGCGTCGGCTGGAATGTCCTCGACGCTCTCCATCATCTCGGCAAGGGTCGCTCGGTCAGCAGGACGGCAGGGCGCGAACGTGACGCCGCAGTTACCCATCACCACGCTGGTCACGCCGTGCCAGCAGCTCGAGGTACCGATCGGATCCCAGGCGATCTGCGCATCGAGGTGGGTGTGGATGTCGACGAACCCCGGGGTCACCAAGCGATCGGTGGCGTCGAGTTCCTCGGCCGCAGTTTCGCTGATCCCGCCGTCGGCGGCATCGACGATCTCGACGATGCGATCGCCGGAGATCCCGACATCGGCCACGCGTCCAGGCGCCCCCGTCCCGTCGACGACGGTGCCGTTGCGGATGATGATGTCGTGGTTCATGAACTCGGGGACTCCGGCCCAACTGCTCGGATTCGACGACGTCGTTGACGCCGGGTAGAGGGTCTAGCGCAGCCGTCCGACCGCTCACACTTCGAACATGTTCCAATCGCGTGTCACCAGCCAGCAACCTGCGTGTCAGTTTGCGGCGCGCACTGCACCGAAGTCGGGGTCAGGGTCGGGGTCAGGGTCGGGGTTACGGTCCGGGTTACGGTCGGAATCGTGCAAGCCGACTGCGACGAGAAGGCTGTCCCGCGACGTGATCGCGTCGTCGTGGGCCGCCGTGCGTTCGTCGCCGCACTCGCGCTGCTGGGCACGGCATCGAGTTGCGCCGACGGCCCCGGGGCGAGCGAGACGATCGCCGAGGCGACCGTTCGGGTTCGTGCGGATGGTTGCGGTCCGCGAACCGAGCTCGGCGTCGGCACGTCGATCGGCGACGGGCTCGTGGTGACCGCCGCCCACGTGGTGGCCGGCTCCGACCACGTCGAGGTCGTCGGCGGATTCGGTGCTCCGGTCGGGGCCGACGTCGTGTTCTTCGACCCCGCTCTCGACGTCGCCGCGCTGCGGCCCGCTGCGCCCGTGGGACGACCTGCACCCATCCGAGGTGAACGCGCCGACGAGGGCGACATCGGGCTGATCGCGATCGCGTCGGACGACGGGTCGATCGAGTTGGTCGAGGTCGAGGTGGTCCAGCAGGTGACGATCCTCACCACCGACATCTACCGAGATGCGTCGGTGGAGCGACCGGGACTGCGGGTGGCCGTGGACGTCTCCCCCGGTGACTCCGGCGCCATGGTGCACCTGACCGGCGGCGGTGTCGGCATCGTGTGGAGCCGCAGCACCGAGAGCACCGACCGGGCCTGGACCGTCGACGTTCCGACCGAGCTGCTCGACGCAACGTCCCGCCGTTCGCTCAGGTCACCGGTCGACACCGGTGCGTGTCTCGATCCCTGAGCTGTGACGTCGCGTCGTCACGGGGTGCCGAGGACCCGATCGAGGTAGGTGTTGCGGAAGGTGCCCGTGGGGTCGAGCTTGGTCCGCCAGCTCTGGAACGTGTCCCATTCCGGGTATCGGTGCGCCAGCGACAGCCGGTCCTGGAAGTGCATCTTTCCCCAGTGCGGCCGGCCGTTGTAGTCGTTCATGATCTGCTCGACGCCTTGGAAGTACGACTCGTACGGCACGCCGACGTACTGATGCACCGCGATCCATCCCGAGTCGCGCCCGTTCCCGGTCGACAACGGGATGTCGTCGCCCTTCGACGAACGAACCTCGATCGGGAACATCGGCTTGAACGGCAGCCGTGACGTGAGGTCGACGATGCGGCCGATGGCGTCCGGAACCGCGTCGAAAGGAACGCCGTACTCCATCTCGACGAAGCGCACGTGTCGCGGGCTGCAGAACACCTTGTCGCTGCGATCGATCACGTCGCGCTCGGCGGCGGCCGACATCACGAGCTTGGCAACCCTCGGCGCCAACGACGGGAAGCGACGCCCGACCCGGCACACGGTACCGAAGGCAAGGTTCTCGCCGATCCACTTGTCGCGCACGTAGCCGACCCTCGACTGCGGGCGTGCCGCTTCGTCGGTGCGGGTGTTGCGCTTGACCTGGCAGCGACGCGCCCCTGGCATCAGATAGAACTCGACGTGATCGGTCGAGCGCATCACGTTGCCGAAATCGGCGAGCACATCGGAGAGCATCTCGATGGTCTCGACTGCGTGCAGGTTGAACGACGGCACGCAGCGCAGTTTGACCTCGGTGAGGATGCCGAGCGCGCCGAGTCCGACACGTGCCACGCGCAGGAGTTCTGGCTCGTCGTGTTCGTCGGCGCGCAACACCGTCCCGTCGCCGGTGACGATCTCGATGCCGACGATATTGGTGGCGATGTTCGGGAAGTCCACCCCGGTGCCGTGCGTGGCCGTCGCCGTGGCGCCGGCGATCGACTGCACGTTGATGTCACCGAGGTTCGGGATCGCCAGGCCCAGCTCGGCGAGTCGTTCGTTGAGGTCGCGCAGCCGGATACCCGCCTGCACGGTGACATCGTTCCCGTCCACCGCGAGCACCTGGTTCATCGCGTCGAGCGACAGCAGGTGACCGTCGGTCATCGCGGTGTCGGTGAACGAGTGGGCCCCGCCGATCACCTTGACTCGCTCGCCGGCGGCGGCAGCGGTCCGAACGATCGCTGCGACCTCGTCGGTGAACCTCGGCTGGTGGACCTGCGCGGGAAGGCAACGCTGGTTGCCGGCCCAGTTCGTGGTGGGAACTGCCATCGGGTCAGCGTAAACCGACTCGCCGAGCCACGCGTCAGC
The DNA here is from genome assembly GCA_964549065.1 of uncultured Ilumatobacteraceae bacterium. Classification (GTDB taxonomy): domain Bacteria; phylum Actinomycetota; class Acidimicrobiia; order Acidimicrobiales; family Ilumatobacteraceae; genus Sva-07. The sequence goes on along the minus strand of CAZJUC010000165.1, from coordinate 36 downwards.
GACCTGCGAGGTTGCCGGCCCGATCGGGTTCAGCGT
>CAZJUC010000164.1:0-7630 GCA_964549065.1 uncultured Ilumatobacteraceae bacterium | reverse complement strand
TACTCGTGGGCTCGAGCAACGAAGCCCGGGGGCGGAGCGGGTTCGTCCATGTGTTCGAGTACGAGATCGCAGTCGGCGAGCGCATTGAGGTACCGCGACAGCGGACGATGGACGAAGCGGATGAAGACTCCCAGCTCGACCTGATCGACGAACGACTGCTCGGGCAGGTACGGCCCGAGTCGCCAGTACTGCTCGGGTGGATCGACCATGTGATCGTCGATCAGGTTGCTGCCCGGGGTCTGCAGCAGCGGGTGGTTGAGGAAGAGGTTGAAGCGGCCGCCGGGCCGCACCACGCGGGCCACCTCGAAGATCGCGTCGTCGAGCTCGTCGATGTGCTCGAAGACGAGGCACGCGATCGCCGCGTCGAACGATGCGGGGGCGAACGGCAACGCCGCCGCCCCCGAACGGACGTAGCTCGCTCCCCCACCGCGCTCGGCGGCCACGCTGATCTGGTTCCATGTCGGATCGACGCCGACCACGTCGGAGCCTGCAGCGTCGAGCAAACGGCTGATCTGTCCGTCACCACAGCCGAGGTCGAGGATCCGGTCGAACCCGGCGAGCTCCGCCTTCGCCATCGGCAGGATCTGCTCTTCGTACTCCGGGTCGGCACCGTCGGTGAAGCCGTCGATCCACCAGCCGGCGTGTTCCTCCCAGAGATCGGCGGGTTCGGGGGCAGTGGGCACGGAGGCAGAGGTTACGGTCGACGCCATGAGGTTCTCCGTCTGGCCCAACTCCGAACGCACCACCGCCGAGCTGCTGGACGTGGCGCGTACCGCCGACGCAGGCAACTGGTACTGCCTGTGGTTCGCCGACCATTACATGCCCAACACCGGCAGCGAGGAGATCCAGCAGGGCGACCTCCACGAGTGCTGGGCAATGCTGCCGGCGTTCGCGGCGGTCACCGACCGGATCCGCATCGGCTCGCTCGTCGCCCCGACATCGATCCACCACCCGGCGATCCTCGCCAACCGTGCCGCCACGATCGACCACGTCTCCGACGGTCGCCTCGTGCTCGGTATCGGTGCCGGCTGGCAGATCAACGAACACCGGGCCTACGGCATCGAACTCGAAGCCCCGGGGGTCCGCGTGAGCAGGTTCGAGGAGTCGATCCAGATCGTTCGGTCGCTGCTGTCACAGGAGCGCACCACGTTCCACGGCGAGTTCTACGACATCACCGATGCACCGTCGGATCCGAAGCCGGTGCAGTCGCCGCTGCCGATCCTCGTGGGCACGGGCAGCCCGAGGATGCTGCGCATCACCGCACGCCACGCCGACCAGTGGAACACGTGGGGCGGCCCCGACATGGCGATCGGAGCGCTCGACAAACTCCACACCGCTTGCGAACAGGTCGAACGCGACCCTGCCACGATGTGGAAGTCGGCGCAGGCGCTCGTCTTCATGACCGACAACGCTGAGTTCGCGGACAAGATCCGTGGCGGCGACATGGGCCCGCGTTCGATCGTCGGTTCGAACACCGAACTGGTCGACACGCTCGGCCGCTACGCCGAGGCCGGTTTCGACGAGTTCATCGTGCCCGACTTCACACTCGGCAACACCGTCGAGCAACGGGCGGCTCGCTTCGCCGAGTTCCACGACGAAGTGTTGCCGCAGCTCTCCTGACCCGCTCGCCCCCCAGTCGTCGACGGCGGGCGCTAGCGCGGGTCGTGGAACTTGGCGTACACCTCGCCGGCGACCGCATCCGGCAGGAACGACAGCGCCTCGAGGTCCTCGAGCTCGGCTCGCTTCACCGCATTGACCCCGCCGAGCGCCTTCAGCAACTTCTTCTTGCGAGCTTCGCCCAACCCTGGGATCCCGTCGAGCGCACTGACGGTCATGCGCTTGCTGCGACGCTCGCGGTGGAACGTGTTGGCAAAACGGTGTGCCTCGTCACGGATGCGCTGCAGCATGAACAGCGCCTCGCTCCCCCGTGGAATCTCCACCGGCTGCGACCGTCCCGGCACGAACACCTCCTCGAACCGCTTGGCCAGACCGGCGACCGGGATCTCGTCGGTGAGTTCCAACTCGTCGACCACCCGTTTCGCTGCATTGAGCTGGCCCTTTCCGCCGTCGACCAGCAGGAGCTGCGGCGGGTAGGCGAATTTGCCGGGCTTGTCGCCGCGTTCGTTCACCGGCCGGTCACGCTCGTCGAGGTAGGCCTGGAGGCGGCGGCGCACCACTTCGGCCATGGCGGCTACGTCGTCGCTGGCGCCGACATCGCCGCCGGCCGCCTCGCCCGCACCCACCGTGTTCACCTTGAAACGTCGGTACTCACGCTTGTTCGGCAGACCGTCTTCGAGCACCACCATCGAGCCGACGTAGTCCGTTCCCTGCAGATGGGCCATGTCGTAACACTCGATGCGAAGTGGAGCTTCAGGGAGGCCGAGATGATCCTGGAGTTCGGTCAGCGCCCGGCTGCGGGTGTTGTGGTCGCTCGCACGACGGAGGCGGTGACGGGTGAACTCCTCCTTGGCGTTGCGGGTCACCGTTTCGAGCAGCGCCCGCTTGTCGCCGCGCTGGGGCACGCGCACCTGCACCCTCGACCCGCGCCCCATCGACAGCCACTCCTCGTAGGTGGCGAGGTCGTCGGCGTCGTAGGGCACCAACACCTGCTTGGGCACGCCGAGGATGGGCTCGTCGCCGTACATCGACTCGATGATCCGATCGATCAACTTGCCGGGAGTGAGTTCCTCCACCTTGTCGAGGATGAACCCCTTGCGGCCCACCACGCGACCGCGGCGCACGTAGAACACCTGCACCGACGCCTCCAACTCGTCCTCGGCGATGCCGATCACGTCGAGATCCTCGCTGCGATCGGCCACCATCTGCTGCTTCTCGATCGCCTTGCGCACTGCGGTCAGCCGGTCGCGGAGGCGAGCCGCCCGCTCGAACTCGAGATCGGTGGCCGCGCGCTGCATGTCGGCCTCGAGACGGTCGACGATCTCGTCGGTGTCGCCGTCGAGGAAGTCGATCAGCTCGTCGACCAACTCCTTGTACGCCGGGCGTTCGATCTCGCCCACGCACGGCCCGGCGCACTTCTCGATGTGGAACAGCAGGCACGGTCGACCGAGTCGCTCGTGCTGGTTGAACTTCGCCGGGCTGCAGGTCCTGATCGGGAACGACCTCAACAAGAGGTCGAGGGTGTCGCGGATCGCATAGGCGTGGGCATAGGGGCCGAAGTAGCGGGTGCCCTTGCGTTTCCGTCCCCGCATCACCAGCGCCCGGGGCCATTCGTCGTCGACGGTCACCGCCAGGAACGGATAGCTCTTGTCATCCCTCAACCTCACGTTGAAGCGTGGGTGATGCTGCTTGATCAACGAGTACTCGAGCATCAGCGCCTCGACCTCGTTGCGCACGGTCGTCCACTCGACCGACTCGGCGGTCTCGACCATCTGGGCGGTGCGCGGATGAAGATTGCGCGGCGCCTGGAAGTAGTTCGACAGCCGCTGGCGGAGGTTCGACGCCTTGCCGACGTAGATGACGCGGCCGTGGGCGTCCTTGAACTGGTACGACCCCGGAGCCTCGGGGATCGTGCCCGCGGGTGGACGCTTCACCACGAGTTCATCGCGCCTTCAACACGAACGGTGTCACCATGACGTCCCAAGCATACGGACGGCCAGATACCGTACTGCCCGATGTCCGACCAGTTCGCCGCCATCTTCCGCCGCCGCCCGAACGACGGCTGGTTCCGTGCGGGCAGGTACGACGTCACCACCACCGACATCCTGTGCGGGCTGTCGGTGCTGTCGATGTTCCTCTGGGGCCTGTTCCGCGACGCCTGGGATCGTTTGTGGTTCGCGCCGGTGCTCGTGCGCGACTTCGAGGTGTGGCGACTCGTCACCTGGCCGATCGCCACCGAACCGGCGATCTGGCCGCTGCTCGGCATCGTGTTCTTCTGGTTGTTCGGCCAGCAGCTCGAGTCGCTGTTCGGCCGGGCAAAGTTCGTCACCTGGGTGTTGGCGCTCACCGTCGTGCCGGCGGTCATCCTCACGGTGCTCGGACCGCTCGGTGCGAGCATCGACTTCATGGTCCAGTTCGGGCTCAGCAACCTGTTCCTCGGTGGGATCTGGGTGTACGCCGCGACCTATCCCGGCGTGAAGTGGTTCGAGGTGATCCCACTGTGGGCGCTCGCAGCGGCCTTCACCGTGCTCAACCTGTTGCAGTTCACCGGCACCGGAGCGAACGGGCGGGTGATCTTCCTGCTGGTGTCGATCGCCGTGGCACTCGTTGCCGGGCGTTCACTCGGGCTCGCCACCGGCTGGCCGATCCCGCACCTCCCGCTCGACGGCGTCGGCGCCGGCTCGTCCGGTCGCTCGAAGAAGAAGCCCAAGCCCAAGCGTTCGGCTGGTTCCCCCAAGTCCCGCGGTGTCGTGCAGGGCCCATGGAAGAACGCCCCCGCCCCGATGCCGCCACCCACCGCGCCCTCCCCCGCCGACCAGGCCGAACTCGACTCCTTGCTCGACAAGATCGGCGCCAACGGCATGGACTCGCTCACGGGCGACGAGAAGAAGCGCCTCAACGACCTGAGCAAGCGCCTGCGCAACAACTGACCCGGGCACCGCTCCCCAGCAAGCGATGAGCCACACCCCGAGATACTGGGGTTTCCCTCATCGCCCACCGCCTTGCGGCATCGAACAACCGAGGCGATGAGCCACACCCCGAGATACTGGGGTTTCCCTCATCGGCGGCCGGAGAAGCCGGCCGGCCGGATGTGGTGGTGAGCGACGACCGGGGCGCATAGCCTGCTGAGCGCCGACTCCCTCCTGCCGATCCACGACTCGGAAGGAGTGCCATGACACAACTCACGTCTGAGGCGCACCAACTCTTCGCTCGCCAGCACGGCGTTGCCTCCGTCGGCCAACTCCGCTCCGGTGGCCTGTCATCGCGGTCCATCGAACGACTCGAGGAGCTCGGTGCGATCGCACTCGTCCTGCGCGGCGCCTACCGCAGCTCCAGCGTCGAACTCGACGACATGGGACGCTGCGCGGCGGTGTGCCTCGCTCGTTCGAACACGGTGATCGCCGGGCCGACGGCCGGGCGCCTCTGGGGTTTCCGACGCCTTCCTCACGACCACCGAATCCACGTGATCTCCCCGCCTGCGAGCAATCCGGCGACCGCTCGCTGGGTCGTCCCCTACCGCACTGCTGCGATCCATCCGGACGACGTCGTCGAACGCCCGGACGGAATCGTGATGACGACGCGTCAGCGGACAGCATTCGATCTCGCCCGACACCTCGACGACGACCGCTTGCTCTCGGTGATCGAGCAGGCAATGCACGACGGCCGTCTGGATGAGCAGACCATGCGAGGCGTGGCCGTCGACTGGATCTCGCCACAGCGGCGGTGGGTGTGGTCGTATCTCCGCCAACTCGACCGTCGCCTGGCCGGCGGTGCAGCCGAATCCCACCCGGAGGTCGTCGTGGCAACGGCGCTCGCAGCGGCCGGGGTGCGGGGCCTGGTTCGCCAACACGAACTCGCCATCCCCGGCTACGGTCCGGCTCGTTTCGATCTCGCACTCCCTCGGCTGAGGTGGGCCATCGAGGTCGATGTGCACCCCACCCACGACGACACGCTCGGCCGCGCCCGCGACCGCCGTCGCGACGCCGCTGCGTCGGTTGCGGGATGGACCACCCGGCGCATCGACCGGCACACCTACGAGCACGACCTCGACCGGTGGGTGACCGCCACGACCGAGATGTACCGAGCCCTGTCGCACCGATCCGCCAGCTGACCCGCCCCCCGATGAGCCAAACCCCCGGATACGGGGACTTCGCTCATCACTGCGGCTGCTGGGTGCCCCGTTCGCCCCTCCGGTGAGTGAAACCCCCGGATACCGGGGTTTGGCTCATTGCTCGGCGGCTGGGCGGGCGCTGCGAGTCGTTGCGGCGGTGTACCAGGCGAGCACGAGGAGGGCTGCGGCGAGTGCTGTGGCGCCGTCGGCGAGAATGTGGAAGCCGAGCGAGTCCTTCACGAAGCCAGACGCGAGTGCTGCTGCCGCACCGCAGAGGCTGAGCGTGAGGTCGCCGGTGCCCTGCACCTCGACGCGAGACCGCTCAGGGACCGAGGCAGTGAGGATCGTGGTGCCACCGATCAGGCCGAAGTTCCAACCGAGCCCGAGGAAGAACAGTCCGACGAACATCAGTGCGGGTACGTAGCCGGCCATGACGGTCGTGATCGTGCCGGCGCCGAGGATCACGGCGCCGATCTGAATGGCCCGAACGGCTCCCACCCGGTCGACGAGCCGGCCGACGATCGGCGCGAGTCCGTACATGCCCACGATGTGCAACGCGATCACGAACGCCGACAGGTCGGCGTGGCCGTGATCCTTCATGTGCGGCGGTGTCATCGTCATCACACCGACCATCGCCGCTTGCGACGCCGCCATTGCCGCCAATCCGAGTCGGGCCCCCGGCGACGCCCACATCACCGACGCCGACGAGCGAACCACCTGCAGCAGCTTCGTTCGTTCGGCGTGCGGGTCGAGACCACCGATCACCTCGAGCGGATCGGGCCGGAGGCGGACCCAGACAACCGTCGCGGCAACCAGGAACAGTGCCGACGCGAACATGAACGGCCCGACGAGCTCGTCGAGCCCGATGCTGCTCGCAACCGCCTTCTCGAACGGGGTCAGCAGCGGCCCGAGCGCAGCGCCGAGTGTGCCGACCCAGACGATCGCTGCGATCGCGGTGCCCTGCTTGGCCGGCTCGGCGAGGTCGGCGGCCACGTAGCGCTGCTGCAACGTTGCCGCCTGGCCGGCGCCGAACGCGATCATGCCGACGAGGAACAGCGGGAACCAGCGGAGTTGTCCGCCGCTCGCGGCGATCGCGGCGCCGACCGATCCGATCAGCAACGCTCTGGTGAGGCCGATCCGGCGACCCCGCCGACGCATGAACGCGGCAAGTGGAATCGCCATGAACGCACTGCCGAGCGTGAACGCGGAGCTCCCCATCCCGGCGAGGCGATCCGACCCGAGCATGTCGCTCGCCAGCAGCGACACGACCGCCACCATCCCGGCGACCGCCGCCTGGCCCGGCACCTGAGCGATACGCAGTGAGCGCAGCGTCCGACGCTGGAGTTCTGCCCGGTCGACGCCGATGTCAGCCGCAACGTCGACCATCACCGCAGTCTGCCAGCCCGACTCGTCCCCGCCCCCAGTCACGTGCCGATGAGCCAACGCCCCAGATACCGGGGTTTCGCTCATCGCTGGGGACACGCGTCCCGGTTCGGGACCTGCCGATGAGCCACATCCCCGGATACGGGGATGTGGCTCATCGCTCGTCAGGCGGACCGCTGGCTCAGAGGATGTCGCGCAGGAAGCGGCCGGTGTGGCTGGCCTCGAGCGACGCGATGTGCTCGGGGGTGCCTTCGCCGACGATCGTGCCGCCGCCGTTGCCGCCGTTCGGTCCGAGATCGATCACCCAGTCGGCGGTCTTGATGACGTCGAGGCTGTGCTCGATCACCAGCACCGTGTTGCCCTGGTCGACCAGGCGCTGCAACACCGTGAGCAGCCGCTTGACGTCGTCGAAGTGCAACCCCGTGGTCGGCTCGTCGAGCAGGTAGATCGTGTGGCCGGTGGAGCGCTTGGCCAGCTCGGCCGACAGCTTCACGCGCTGCGCCTCGCCGCCCGACAACG
>CAZJUC010000163.1:0-7644 GCA_964549065.1 uncultured Ilumatobacteraceae bacterium | reverse complement strand
GCTCGCCCATCTTCATGATGGCGCCCTTGCCGAACTGCTTGTCGATCTGGGCCAGCGCCATGTCGAGTGCCTTGTCGCGGTCGTTGCTCATGTCGTGTCTCGCTTTCGTCGTGCGGCGGGCGAACCCGGTGCGGTTTGTGATGTGCACCGTAGAGAGGGGGTGTCACAGAGTTGATCGACGGCTGATGGCCTGGTAGCTCGGGCTGCTCGGGGCGCCCGAATGACACGAGTGTAACCAACGAACGATTGTTCGGTCAAGCATCACCCAGACGAACGACCATCACCACACGTTCGCGTGATGTTCCCGGTGGGGCGGACCACCCGAGATGCAACGCGCACGGACGCGCAGCGCTCAATAGTGCAGATCGGACGCCGACTCGCCCGACGCCGAGCGACCGTCGCGACCCGGCGCGGGTGTCGATTCCTCGACCCGCTCGAAGTCGCCGGGCTCCGGCGGCCGCAGCAGGATGTCGATCGCCTGCCACATGCAGTACGCCGGCCCGTAGGTGAAGAACGGCAACACCACGGCGAGCACGGCGAGCACGATGAACATCGGCACGACGTTCACCTCGGGCCAGGTCAACGCCACCATGCCACCGAGGATGAGCATCAACGGGCCGAAGGTGATGATCGCCGTGACGGCCGCGGCGCCCAGCTCGTACCCCACGTCGTCACGACGCCACTTGAGCCCGCACGTCTGGCAGTGCTCTGCCTTCTTGAACCACCCGGTGAAGAACGCGCCCCGTCCACCACACCATGCGCAGCGTCGGAACGCTCCCCGGAGAAGCATGCGAGAGAGTGCAGGTCGGCTCACGATTCAAGGTTACGCGCAAGATTTGTCAGACTCACAAGATGCGCAGATCACTCGGGGGCCTGATGTTGATCGCTGGCGCCGTACTCGTCGCGCTGTCGGTCGGCTCGTGGTGGCTCCAACACGTGGCGTTCTCACCGTCCGACGACTCGAACGTGGCCTACTCGATCCTCGGTGACGAGGACATCCGCGGACAGATCGCCACGATCGTGGCGGGCGCCGACGCTCCCGTGCTCAACGAGTCACCCGCCGATCTGCGCGAGCGCATCGAGGGGTACGCCCAGATCCCCGATGGTGCCGCGTTGATGAGCGAATTCGTCCGCGATGCGCACGCTCGGGTGATCGGAGCCTTCGATGGTCGTGTGGTGATCACCGCTCAGGAACAGGTGAACATCGTGCGCAACGAACTCGTCGGCGAGGAGCAGCCGGTCACGTTGCCGGTGCGACGGGTGGGCTCGATGGCGTTCTTGGACGGATGGCTCACATGGCTCGCGCTCGGCTCGCTGGCACTGGGAGTCGTCTCGGTGATCGCCGGCACTGCCCTGCGACCCGAACGAGGTGAGGGCACGTTCGCGCTCGGGGTGTTCTTCGCCGCCGCCGCCGGCTCGCTCGTGGTCTTCGGCTACCTCGTGCCCCTGCTCGTCCTGCCGGCGTTCTCCGACGATCCGTGGATGGGCGTCTTCGCTCGCCTCGCCAACCACCACCGCAACCTCACGCTGCTCCTCGCCGTTGCAGCACTGGTGGCCGCCGCCCTGATCGTCTTCGGCACGAGCAGTCGGCGCGAGCGACGCCAGCACTCGACGCCGCTCAACGTCGGCCGCTACCGCGACGAGCGCAGCTGGAGCCGCTGACCCGTTTCCGGCACCTCAGGGCCTCCAGCCGGACGGGGTGATGGATCGCTCGCCCTCTGCCGAGCGATCGTCGACAACGGTCGACGAGGCCGTCAGGCCGATGCGCGCCTCACGCCGGGTCTCCATCGTCGAACGGTGCGGGCGGCGGACCGAGGACCTCGATCGAGAACTCGGCGCAGACAGCTGCGACGTGGGCGCCGTCGATCTCCTCCGGTTCGGGCAGGACCGGCTCGTCGGCGGGCCGACCGAGCGCAGCGACGAATCGTTCGAACTGGGCAGGGGTGGTGACCTGCAGGACCCGGGCGGTGTCGGACCGGATCTGGAAGGTGTGCGGCCGTCCGCGAGGCAACCACACGGTCGCACCGGTCTCGTAGACGCCCTCGGCGTCACCACACGCGAACCAGACCTCGCCGTCGACGACGTAGAACAGTTCGTCCTCGATGTCGTGGCGGTGCAACGGCGGTCCGAAGTTCTTCGGACCAACGAACTCCATGACCGACATCACCCCGTTCGATTGTTCGGAGGTCACCTTGGCGGTGAACAGATTGTTGAGGAAATGAAAGTGCTCGCCGTCGTCACGAGCGACGAGGACCGGACTCTGAGATGTCATGGGAGCAACGTAGGGAACTGCTGCGGGAGTGTGAATCCCCTCATCGGGGGGCGACGCCAGCACCTGGGAGACGGGACCCCCCTCGAAAGCGGGGTGTCGCTCACCAGCCCGGCCACGTACTGTTCCGACATGGGAATTGCCGCATTCACGGCCGCCCGCGACTCGTTGATGGCTGCGGTCGACGACGTCACGATGACCGGCGACGAGGCGTGTGCCGTCGTCGCCCGGGCGGTCAGTAAGGTCGCCCGCTGCGATGCGATGGCGTTGATGAGCACAGACCCCGAAACGCACCTGCCGGCGGGCGGCGTCGTCGCCGGGTTCGACTCGACGGCGTGCGTACCCTTCTGGGACAACGAACTCCTCGACCCCGATTTCAACAAGTTCAACGACCTGGTCCGCCGTGTCGAGCCGATTGCGACGCTGACGGAAGCGACCGATGGCGAACTCCGCCGGAGCCCCCGGTTCCAGAAGCTGTACTCGCGGTACGGGGCCAGCGACGAACTGCGCGTCGTCTTCATGGCGGGGGCGACATGTCTCGCCATCGGGGCGGCCGTGCGCACCGACGGTGAGGAGTATTCGCCCACCGAGCTTCGAGATGTCGGCAATCTGCTGAAGCCCGCGACCGAGGTCCTGCGGCGGGCGCGACATCAGTCCGCCGACGCCGTCCTCGCCGCACCGGCCGTGCTGATCGTCGACAGCGACGGTCGGCTGCTCTCGGCCACCAGCGGCGCCGCCGAACAACTCGCAGACCTCCGGATCGACATCGACGGCGACCTCCCGGGCACGGTCCTGGTCGCCGCATCGAAAGCCCGCACCGACAAGACGGAACGAATCAGCACCCGCCTGCGGGGACGCAGCGGGCAGTGGGTGCGCCTCCACGCCGCAGCCCTCGACGGCGATGGCGACCAGGTGGCGATCACCATCGACCGAGCCACCGCCAGCGACCTCGTCCCGCTGCTGCTGTCGTCCTACGGGCTCTCGAGACGTGAGACCGAGATCGTGTTGTCGCTGTGCCGCGGCCTGGGCACCAAGGAGATCGCCGCCGAACTCGGCATCTCCTCGCACACCGTCCGCGATCACCTCAAGGTCGTCTTCGTGAAAGCCGACGTCAACAGCCGCGGCGAACTCGTCGCCCGTCTCTTCACCGAGCAGATCCTGGACCAGTTCGAAGAAGCGGTCGTGCAATTGTAGGAACGTGCCGTACTCAGGACGCCGTGAGTTCGGCGAGCTGGCGCTGATAGCTGGCAAGGTCGAAGTAGTCGCGCCACAACGCGATCAGACCGTCGTCGTCGACCTCGAACACCCCGGCGAGCGGCAGCTCGAGCCAGCCGTCGCCGATCCGGAACCGATCGATGCGCTCGTTGAACACGACGTTGCCGACCTCGTACTGACGCACGATCACCCAGTCGACCTCGTTGGCGTTGCCGAGGAACATCTCGAGCGTCGCCACCATCGCATCCCGACCGACGATCGGCTGCATGGGCATGTTCTCGTACGAGATCGACGGCGACGCCATTGCTGCGGCGGCAGCGACGTCCTTGCGCTCGATGGCCTCGATGAATGCGGTGACGATCTCCGACGGCGACATGCCGCGATCGTAGTGATCCGCCTCGACCGGCTCGCTCTCGCTGACCGCAGCGGCCCGCAACCAGTCGGCAAGGACGTGGGCCGAGGACGTTTGGCCATGCACATCGGCGTCCCTACGATCATCTCGACGGTTCGAGACCCGAGGAGGGCCAGCGATGTTCCAGTGGAGTGACGAGCACCAGATGATCCGAGAAGCGGTCAAGCGCTTCGTCGACGACGAGATCCGACCGCACGTCGACGAGCTCGAGCACGGCGATCTCCCGCCGTACGACATCCTGCGCAAGCTCTTCGCCACGTTCGGGATGGACGCAATGGCGCGCGAGAGCTTCAAGAAGGGCATCGAACGCGAACGCGCCGTCGAGGCCGGCGAGGACGTGGGCGACAAGCCGTCGCGAGGCGGTGACGGTGGCGGCATGTCGCTGATCCCGATCATCGAGTTGTGCCGGGTGTGTCCTGGCATGGTGACGGCAATGGGTGTGTCGATGGGGCTCACGTCCGCGTCGATCATGTCGAAGGGCACGATCGCCCAGAAGGAGCGGTGGGCGCTCGATCTGCTCACCATGGACAAGATCGGCGCGTGGGCGATCACCGAGCCCGGCAGCGGCTCCGACGCGTTCGGCTCGATGCGCTCGACCGCCCGCCGTGATGGTGACGAGTACGTCCTCAACGGCTCGAAGACGTTCATCACCAACGGCCCGTACGCCGACACCACCGTGTTCATCTGCAAGCTCGACGACGGTGAGACACCGGCCGACCAGCGCAAGGTGCTGTCGTTCGTGCTCGACCGGGGAATGCCGGGCTTCGAGCAGTCGAAGCCGTTGCGCAAGATGGGCATGCACTCCTCGCCCACCGGCGAGCTGTTCCTCGACGACGTGCGCGTCGGGCGCGACCGACTGATCGGCGAGACGGAGGACCTCCCGGCGGGTGGCCGCGACGGCGCCAAGGCCACGTTCCAACAGGAACGCTCCGGGGTGGCGGCAATGGCGCTCGGGATCATCGAGGAGTGCCTGCAGCTCAGCGTGCAGTACGCGAAGGACCGCGTGCAGTTCGGCAAGCCGATCGGCGAGTTCCAGTTGATCCAGGACAAGCTGGCCCGGATGGAGGTTGCCCGCCTCAACGTGCAGAACCTGGTGTTCCGCACGATGGAGATGGGTGCGGCCGGGGTGAACATGACCCTTGCCGAAGCGTCCGCGATGAAGCTCTACTCGGCGCGTGCCGCCACCGAGATCGCCCTCGAAGCGGTGCAGCTGTTCGGCGGCAACGGCTACATGAGCGAGTTCCGGGTCGAGCAGCTCGCCCGTGACGCGAAGGTGCTGCAGATCTACGCAGGCACCGACGAGATCCAGATCACCGCGATCGCGAAAGACCTCCTGCGAGCCTGAACAGCACGCCAGGGGTCAGACCCCACACGTGATCCGATCACGCCTGGGGTCTGACCCCTGGCGTGATTGGTGCTTCCCCTGGGACTCGAACCCAGAACCAATGGATTAAGAGTCCACTGCTCTGCCAATTGAGCTAGAGAAGCTTGCGGCCCGGAGAGGGTACCGAGCGATCGCTCGCCCGCCACCCTCTCAGGGTCAGCGTTTGGGGTGGCCAAGGGGACTTGAACCCCCAACCGCCAGGATCACAACCTGGTGCTCTACCTATTGAGCTATGACCACCATGTGGGCGACAGTCTGCCAGGTCGGATCGCATTCGCCACCAACGGTTCGCGGCCCCACCACCGCGCTCCTCACGACCTCGAACCGCCCACGCCCACCGGCCTTCAGCTCTGCATCCGTTCGCGCCAGGCGTCGGGCTTCAACCCGAGTTCCACCATGCGCTCGGTCGCCCAGATCGGTGGCTCGAAGTCGCCGCCGGCCTGCAGCCGCTGCACCTGCTCGCCGTCCTCGGCCCACACGTGACACGTGTTCAGGTTGAACCGCCACGCCGTCTCCTGCTGCTCGGCCGTGGGCTGTTGGGCCATGGCCCCGCTGCGCTTGGCCTGCGAGGCCCGCATCGACCACATGCACTGGATCGCCACCGGCGCCATTGCCTGCAACAACGCCGTGGTGTGCGTGCAGCCCCGCGGGCCACCGAACAGTTCGCGCACCTTGTGGGTGAATCCGCGCGCGATCGACAGCCCGACGAGCTTGTCGTAGTGGCCCTCGATGCTGGGACACGACGCGCTCGGGTGCGTCTCGATGCCCACCTTCGCGCCGACGATCTCGAGCGTCGGGAACGCGATCTCGAGGTCGATCTGCATGTGATGGATCGTCATCGGTTCCGGGTCGATCTCGATGTACAGCCCCGGTGGCTTCTGGTCGCGCACTGCACCACGGATCAGCAGCAGGTCGTCGCGTTTGCGGAACGCCCGCACCCGGTACTCACGGTCGTGGAGTGCCTCCAGCGGCTCACCGTCGTCGCCGACGGGGTCGGTCGGCAGGATGGTGGAGGTGGCGAACAGGTCGTCGGTGGGGGTCGAATCGGCCATCGGTGCAAGGTAACCCAGCGGAATCGGCGACCTCCGATCGGTCAGACTGCGTGACGATGCCCCGCCTCAGCGTTGCCACACTCACCGGCCGACACGTGTCGTTGGAGCCGCTCGCCCTCGAGCACGTCGACGCGCTCGGGGCCGCCGGCGCAGGCGACCGCTCGACGTTCGGGTACACCCAGGTGCCCGACGGCCCCGACCAGGCCGCCGACTACGTGCGGTGGCTCCTCGACGACGCGGCCCACGACCGCGCGGCGCCGTTCGCCCAACGACGGCTGGCCGACGACACGATCGTCGGCTGCACGCGTTTCCTGCACCCACTGTGGCCGCTCGACCGTGAGCATCCGGACGAGGTGGAGATCGGCGGCACCTGGCTGGCCGTGTCGGCACAGCGCACGGCCGTGAACACCGAAGCGAAGCTGCTCCTGCTGACCCACGCCTTCGAGTCCTGGGACGCCCAGCGTGTCGCGATCTGTACCGATGCCCGCAACACCAAGAGCCGTCGAGCGATCGAGCGCCTCGGCGCAAGCTTCGAAGGCGTGCTGCGCCGCCACCGACGCTCGACCCGAGCCGGAGACGGCACGCAGCTGCGTGACACCGCCGCCTACGCGATCACGATCGACGACTGGCCGGCCGTGCGGACGTCGCTCGGCGAGCACCTCGGGTCGTGACGACGACCGGGAACTGCGCGTCGCAGGCCGATCCGTCGTAACGTCGCCCCCGGTGCCGCTCTCACACAGTTCCGTCAAGCTCAGCCATGCCGTGGTCGTCGGTCTGGCGGCGGGACTGCTCGGCGGCCTGTTCGGTGTCGGCGGCGGACTGATCATCGTGCCGGGGCTGGTGAGCCTCGCCGGGATGGACCGCCGCCTCGCCCACGGCACCTCGCTCGCCGCCACGCTGCCGATCGCAGTGGCCAGCCTGATCACCTACGTGTCGCACGGCAACGTCGACTGGATGGTGGCGTTGTTCCTGGCGATCGGCGCAATCGCTGGCGCGATCGTCGGAACCACGCTGTTGCAGATCATCCCGAAGAACGTGCTCGTCGTGATCTTCGTGATCACCGTGCTCGCCACGGCCACCCGATTGGCGGTCAGCACCGACTCGACGGGCCGGGCTGACCTCACCGTGCTGATGGCGCTGGCGCTGGTGCTGATCGGTTTGCTCACCGGCACCCTGGCCGGACTGCTCGGTATCGGTGGCGGGGTGATCATGGTGCCGGCGATGGTCGTGCTGCTCGGGATGGTTCCGGTGGTCGCCAAGGGCACCTCGGTGGCCGTGATCGTGCCGACGGCGATCATGGGCACGATCCGCA
>CAZJUC010000162.1:6355-7655 GCA_964549065.1 uncultured Ilumatobacteraceae bacterium | reverse complement strand
GGCGCCAAGCGGGCGCTCGTGATCGCCGACATGCCCTTCGGTTCCTACGAGAACGGACCCGACGAGGCGCTCAGCACGGCGATCCGCTTCATGAAGGAGACCGGCGCCCACGCCGTCAAGCTCGAAGGCGGGCTGCGCAGCGCCAAGCAGATCAAGCGAATCGTGCGCGCCGGCATCCCGGTGATGGCCCACATCGGATTCACGCCGCAGAGCGAGCACGGACTGGGTGGCCACATCATCCAGGGAAGGGGCGAGGGCGCCGATCAACTGCTCGCCGACGCCCACGCCGTCGAGGAGGCCGGCGCGTTCGCCGTGGTGCTCGAGATGGTGCCGTCGGCCGTTGCCGGACAGGTCACCGACGAACTCACCATCCCGACGATCTCGGTGGGCGCCGGGCCCGAGTGCGACGGCCAACTGCTGGTGTGGAGCGACTGGGCGGGCTTCACCCGAGGCCGCATCCCGAAGTTCGTCAAGCAGTACGCGTCGATCGGCCAGACATTGCTCGACGCAGCCGTGACGTTTCGCGAGGACGTCGAGTCCGGGCAGTACCCGGCCGCCGAGCACGAGTACGGCGAATGAGGCAGGCGTGACGACCTCGACGCGGCTGCACACCGACCGTCGCGGCGAGGGGCCGCCGATCGTGTTCGTGCACGGCATGGGCACCTCGGCCGCCACCTGGAATCGCTGCATGGACCTGCTCGCCGACCGGTTCACCGTGGTGGCCGTCGATCTGCTCGGCCACGGCGAGTCGCCCGTGCCGGACGACCCGGCCGAGTACACCCGCGACCGGGCCCTCGCCGATCTCGACGACGTGCTCACGAGCCTGCGGGACGAGACCGGACAGCCGGTGGTGCTGGTCGGCCATTCACTCGGCGGGTACCTGGCGCTCGCCCATGTGGCGACCCGTCCTGGCGCAGCCCGGGGAGTCGTGGTGCTGAACACCGGACCCGGATTCCGCGATCCGGACAAGCGCGAGGGGTGGAACGAACGGTCGCGCCGCAACGCCCACCGCTTCGGCGTGCCGGAGCAGGTGACCACGATGAATCTCCAGGAGGACTCGGTGGTGATGGACCGCCTCGCCGTGATCACCACCCCCACGCTCGTCCTCGCCGGCGGCGACGACCGCCCGGAATACACGGGATCGGGCCAGTACCTCGAACGCAAGATGCCCGACGCCCGCCTGGCGGTCGTCGAGGGCGGCGGACACTCGATGCACGAAGACACCCACGCCGCCGAGGTCGCCGACCTGATTGCGGAGTTCGTGTCGCACCTCGACCCCTGATCCGCCGCACGCCGTGCA
>CAZJUC010000162.1:0-6255 GCA_964549065.1 uncultured Ilumatobacteraceae bacterium | reverse complement strand
GAGTGCGCGTCGGCGATGAGTTCAGTAGTGGCGGAGCTCGACGACGAGGCCGTCGGGATCGCGCACGTACAGCGACGTGCCGGTGCCGCGTGCGCCCGAGCGCCGAGCGGGTCCCTCCACCACGTCGAAGTCGCCGGAGTCGCGCAGTACCTCGAGGTCGATGGGGGCGACGACCAGGCAGATGTGATCGAGGTGCCCGCAGCGGGGCTCGTCGCCCGGCGACTCGTCGGTCGCTGCGATCAGGTCGATGATCGTGTCGTCGGTGACTCGAACCGACGGAAACGGCACCTCGCCGCGATGCCACTCGTCGACCTGGACCGGTGTCAGGCCGAGGGTCGTGGTGTACCACGCGAGCGTGCGTTCGACGTCGGCGCACGCGAGCACGAGATGGTCGAAGGCGGTCACTCGAACGGCAGCCATTCGACGAGTGTGTCAGCTGGCCGAGGCCGATACCTCGGCGGGATCGAGCAGCGTCAGTGGTTTCGCAGGGCGTCGATCAGTTCGTCCTTGGTCATCGACGACCGGCCATCGATGCCGATGTCCTTCGCGCGGTCGTACAGGTCGTCCTTCGTCCACTCCTCGTAGGGAGGCGACGACCCACCGCGCTTGCCGGCGGCGGTTGCGCCCGTGTTCGCGATTCTGGCGGCCTTCTCCTTGCTGGCGCCTTCGCGACGCAACGCCTCGTAGCGTTCGTCGTCCTTCACACTGGGCCCGGGGCTCCTCTCGGGCATCACGCCCTCCTCTCGTGGGGTGTTCCGTGCAGGTCGTCTGTCGACAGCGCGCTACCCGAACAGCCATGGCGGCAAACGGTTGTGAGCCGTCGCCGACGGGTAGAGCGGGCGCAGCATGCTCGACGTCCACATCGTGTGGTTCCTCCTCGCCGGTTCGGCGCTGTTGGCGATGACGGTGTTGCCACGATTCTTCTCGGATCGGCCATTGTCGCTGCCGATCGTCTACGTGGCAGCCGGTGCCGCACTCTTCTGGATGTCCGAGCAGCTGATCGGCCCGACACCGTTGCGTTCGACATCGGACTCGATGCTGATCGAGGTGGTCACCGAACTGGTGGTCATCATCTCCTTGGCCGGTGTCGGCCTCAAGCTCGAACGGCGGCCGGGCCTCGCCAGTTGGGGCTCGGTGTGGAGACTGCTCGCGATCACCATGCCGCTCACGATCGGCGCCACGGTGCTGCTCGGCTGGTGGTGGCTCGGACTCGGGCTCGCCCCTGCGATCCTCCTGGGCGCCGTCCTGGCACCGACCGACCCCGTGCTCGCTTCGGACGTGCAGGTCGGGCCCCCTGGCTCGGAGGATCGGGACGAAGTCCGCTTCACGCTCACCGCCGAGGCAGGCCTGAACGACGGCCTGGCGTTCCCGTTCACGTATCTCGCGCTCGGCGTGGCGAGTGCCGGCTCGTTCGGGGCCGCCGCAGGCAGTTGGGTGATGATCGACGTCGGCTACCGGATCGTCGCCGGCCTCGCCGCCGGCTGGCTGCTCGGCCGGGCGCTCGCCTGGTTCGCTCGTCACAGCGGCGAACATCTGCGCTCCGACACCGCCGAAGGGCTGTTCTCGCTCGGCTCGATCCTGCTGGTCTACGGCATCACCGAAGCGATCGAGGGCTACGGATTCATCGCCGTGTTCGTCGCGGCGCTCACCCGGGAGCACGACGACCAGCACCGCAAACGGATGCACACCTTCACCCGGCAGTTCGAGGCGATCATGCTTGCGCTGGTGCTGATCGGATTCGGGGCCCTGATCGGCGACGGGATCCTGGCGATGTTGCGATGGCGCGATCTCGCCGTAGCCCTCGCGCTGGTGTTCCTGGTGCGCCCACTGACGGGGATGATCGGACTGGTCGGCTCACCCGTGCACCGGTGGGAACGTTCCGCGATCGCGTTCTTCGGGATCCGCGGAATGGGCAGCATCTACTACCTCTCGTACGCCTTCAACGAGGGCGACTTCGCGAGCGAGGCAATGGAGACGCTGTGGGCGATCACCTCGCTGACGATCGTGATCTCGGTGGCGGTGCACGGCGTGACCGCCACACCAT
The DNA here is from genome assembly GCA_964549065.1 of uncultured Ilumatobacteraceae bacterium. GTDB lineage: Bacteria > Actinomycetota > Acidimicrobiia > Acidimicrobiales > Ilumatobacteraceae > Sva-07. Next base: position 4,211 of record CAZJUC010000162.1, on the reverse strand, counting down.
TCATGTCCCGCCTCGACCAACGTCTGCAACGCAACGACCAGACGGGGCGAGCCACTGGCGCCACCAGCATCGAAGATCCATCGACACGACCATCGACCCCGACCTGAGGAGACACCATGCCACAGCCCGTTCCGTCGAGCCCGCCCCCGCCCGGGGCACCGAATCGCAGAATCCACTACCTCGGTCTGGCCGCCCTGGTCGTGCTGGTAACGATCGGGTTGATCGTGGCCCTGTGAACGAGCCTGTGCCTCACTCGGCACGCAGCGTGTAGGTGGTGCCGACCACCGAGGGGCCGTAGCGGCCGGGCGCGAATCGATCGGCCAAGGCCGCCTTCGCACGCCAACCGGTGCAGTGGCCGGGGGCAACGATGCGCGGCTGGACCAATGTGTCGAGGTCGTCGACGGTGGGACCGATGCGTGGCTCCATCGGGCCGCCTGCGAGGTGATAGCCGCCGAGGACGACGTCGATCGGGGAGCCGGGAAACCGCTGCTTGGCACCGAGGCATGCGTTGACGACTCCGGCGTGCGAACACGCCGAGAGCACGGTGACCCCGCGGCCGCCCACTTCGGCGGCGACGAAGCGCTCGTCCATGATGAGCGGATCGGCAACGACGAGATCAGAGCCGTCCGGACCCGCACCGAATCGGAACGAGTGGTGGCCGACGAGGCCGGCCTCGTAGGCGGTCGTGCGTTCGATGGCGCCGCTGCCGAGGAAGAAGCCGTCGCCGAGCAGGTGGTCGTCGCCGTGCTGCACCACGTGCGCACCGGCAGCCGCGAGGGCGGCGAGGGTGGGCTCCTGCGGCAGCATCACGAACGTCCCGCCGGGCGATTGGATGCCGCGTTGGTCGGGGCGGTCGGGATGCACGTCGACCACGACCGGAGCGGCGGCACCTGCGGCGCGTCTGGCTGCGGAGATCGCTTCGACCGCGACCGGGAGGCCGCCACTGTGGTCCCAGTGCCAGTGCGACAGGAACACGGTGTCGATCGTCGCGAGGTCGATGCCGAGGCGGTCGGCGTTGTCGACCCACACTCCGCCGTAGGGACCGACGTCGAACAGCATCGTGCGCGTGTCGTCACCGATGCGCCCGGCCGCGAGCACCGAGAAGCCGTGGCATGCCACGCACAGGTGATCGAACACGGTGACGCAGTCGTGACCCGCGTGCTGACCACTCGGTGGTCGACGCGAGACGTGCGAGGCGACTTCGGGCAGCTGCGGTACACCGGCGTCGACGCTCGACAGCGTGTCGGTCTCGTTGTCGACGACGACCGTGAGTGTGAGTTCGTCGAGCACTCGGGATCTGATCAGATCGTTCACGTTGCGGCCCCCGTTCCGTTGTCGTGTTCCTCCCATTTCACCACGTCCGCCCACCGTTGACCGCGTCGACGCCCGTCACGACGACCGTGTGGATCACCGACCGAGGTGCGCTGTCATCACCGAGTTTCTCACCGACGTCCGAACACGATGTTTGGCGCTCTACCTACTGGTCGGTAGGCTGGGTCCACTGCTCCCAGGCAACTTCTCCCAGGAGGGCCATGTCCACCACCGCCAGCCGCACCAGGGTCAACCGCCAGCCCGATGCCATGATCGAGACGCCGACCGGCCTCAAGCCCGTGCTCGACGTCATCCCCGAGCACTGCTACGAGCGCTCGACCACCAGGGGGCTGCTCCTGTTCGGACGCGACGTCGTGATCTTCGGCCTCGCGGTGTGGGGGCTGCTGTCGACGGACAACCTGCTGTTGCTCGTGCCGCTGTGGCTGCTCGCCGGCATCTCGGTGGCCGGGCTGTTCGTGATCGGCCACGACGCCGCCCACGGTGCCCTGTTCGACTCGAAGCGACTCAACGGAGTCGTCGCTCGCCTGTCGATGCTGCCCTCGCTCCACGCGGTCGAGGTGTGGGTGTTCGGCCACAACCGGGTGCACCACGGCCACACGCTCAAGCAGGGCCTCGACTTCGTGTGGCATCCGCTCACCGTCGAGCAGTACGAGGAACTCGGCCGTTTCGCCAAGCTCCGCCACCGGCTCGAGTGGGGCCCGTTCGGCGCCGGCGCGTACTACCTGCGTGAGGTGTGGTGGAACAAGATGGTGCGCTTCTCGCCACCGGCGCGCTGGGCGAAACAGATGCGCCGCGACCAGGCACTCGTTGCGGTCTACGCACTCGGCGCACTGGGCCTGCTCGTCGCCCTCGACGGTGTCGGGGGGATCTGGTCGTGGGTGAAGGTCGTCGTGGTGCCGTTCCTGCTGTTCTGCCAGACGATCGGCTGGGTGGTACACGTGCACCACATCGCGCCGAGCATCCGTTGGTGGCCGCGCCGTGAATGGAACCGGTTCCGTGGACAGGTCGAGGGCACCACCATCCTGTGGGGTCCGCCCGGTTGGGACATCTTCTTCCACTGGATCATGGTGCACCTCCCCCATCACGTCGACATGAAGGTGCCGTGCTACCGCCTGCCCGAAGCGGCGCGAGCGATCGCCGAGGCGTTCCCCGACGAAGTCGACGAGCGCCCGATCCGGGTGCGCGACTATCTGGCGTCCACCAGGGCCTGCAAGCTCCACGACTTCGAGACCGGCACCTGGCACCCCTACCCGGCGTGACCGCGTCGCGGGCCCGACCCGTGCCGTGACACCGGCGCTCAGCGCAGCCGCGCCTTCGCGTCCTTCTTCGCCCGGGTCAGCTCGACCCGGTGCGGGTGGTCCTTGTAGAACGGGTCGAGCGGAAAGCAGCCGGACACCAGGCCGTTGCGCGGCGCCGTGGTGCAGTCGCTGAACGTTCGGCAGATCAGGCCGCGCTCGAGTTCCCGGCCCGCCAGCACGTCAGCGGCGAGTTCGGGGTACGACAGCATCATCCGGCCGAGCCCGACCATCGATGCCCCGCCCCCGCCGACCACGGCTTGGCCGACGTTGGCCAGCCAGTCCTGCACGTAGGAGTAGCCGGATCCGACGATCGTGAGGGCCGGGTGTGCAGCGGTCAGCTCCGCGGTCACCGCGAGTTGTCGAGCGACGCCGACGAGCGGATCCTCCGGCGGCTGGTAGCCGTCCGACGGTGGGAAGAACGCAGGACGTTGCACGTGCGGGTTGTAGTACGGGCTGCCGGCGGTGATGCTGACCAAGCCGATACCGAGTGCTGCGAACACGTCGAGCAGCTCGTGTGTCTCGGCGAGATCGACGCCGAGACCCGTGCCGTCGCCGCCGAACGCGAATCGGTAGCGCTCGGTCGACTCGGGCCGGCCCACTCCCCCGTCACCGGCCACGAACGGCACCATGTCGAACGCCGACAGCCGAACCGCCACGGCCAAGCCGGGTGCGCGGTCGCGGATGCCCGCGACCACCGTGCGGAGGAACTCGGTGCGACCGTGCAGGCCCCCACCGAACCTGCCGCTGCGGTCGTAGCCGGTGAGCAGCTCGTGCAGCAGGTAGCCATGACAGTGCTTGACGTCGACGAAGTCGAAGCCCGCCTGCTGCGCGAGGACGGCCGCCGCGACGTAGTCGGCGGCGAGTTCGTCGAGCTCGTCGTCGCTGAACACCGCACGCTCGTCGACACCGACACGCTCGTCGAGCAGTGGATGCGCGTAGGCCGTGCGCGGCAACGGCGCACCCTCCGGCCGCGACCATCGTCCGGAGTGCGTGAGTTGCAGCCCACTCACCTGCGACGGGTCGAGCAGCGCTCGTAGTCGGGCGATCTCAGCGACGGTCTGGTCGTCGATGATCAGCTGGTTGGGGTTCGCCCGGCCGTCGGCGCGGACCGCGGTGGCCTCTCCCCACACCAACCCGCAGCCACTCGCCGCGAACCGGTGCCAGCGGCGTCGCACCAGGTCGGTCGGACGGCCGTCCTCGGTGCCATCCCAGCCCTCCATCGGCAACACGGCGAACCGGTTCGGTGCCGTCAGCACATCCGATGCTCCGTCGCCGATCTCGACCGGCTCGGCGAGGATCCCGGTCGGGTCGACCTCGTCGTCGATCGGGATCTCGATGCCGAGCGCAGCGCAGTGCTCGCGGAACGCCCCGACCGTCGCGAGCTTCTTCACCTGCGTCCAGCGCATGCTCATCTCGATCGCCCTGTAACGATTGGTGTCTGACACCAATCGTTACAGCGCCGGCGGCGCTGTGCGGTCATGTCCAGGCCTCCAGGCGCTCCAGGATGTCGGCGAGCACGGCACGGTCCGACGCCGGGCGTTGCGGCGCGCCATCGGGGGTGCGGCTCGACGACGACCAGCC
>CAZJUC010000161.1:0-7704 GCA_964549065.1 uncultured Ilumatobacteraceae bacterium | reverse complement strand
CCATGCTCTTCTGCGCCCGGTACTCCTGGACGAAGCCGATGATCGCGTTGATCGTCAGCACCGCCCCGATCACGATCGCATCACGGGCTTCCCCGACCGCACCGGCGACGGCCGCGGCGATCACCAGGAGCAGGATGAGTGGGCTTCGGAACTGCTCGACGAACACCCGCCACGCCGGGTCCTGGGCCACCCGCTGGATGCGGTTCGGGCCGGCATCGCGCAGGCGCTCATCGGCCTCATCGGTGCTCAGCCCACGTTCCGGGTCGACATCGAAGTGGTGGACGACTTCGTCGACCGGCGTTGCACCCCATTCGTTCGCGGTCGCTTCGGCGGGATCGCCGCCGGCTCCGGCGGGCGCGTCGGCGGTGCTGGAACGCTGCATGGTCATCGGATCAGCCGCCCGGCCGGAACCAACACCTGCAACCGCGGGATTCCGAGTCGGCATGAACGGCGCGGTGGGCTCGAGTCGCAGCGCGCCGGTTCCATGTCGGCGCGGATACCCGTGCCAGGTCGGGGCGAAACGAAGGACCACCGTGATGCCGCTCGTCTGACGGACCGAAGACCCTTGGCGCGGCGACGGCGCGCCTGCATGGTGGCACCATGGCCGATCAACCGAGTCCGCGCCTCCGCCGATGGGGATCTCTCGTGGGAGCCGTGGTTGCGGTCGGGTTCGGTGTGCTCTCGATTGCAGTTCTCGCCGGCCAGGTCGAGGTGACCGATGCGAACGTGGGGGTCACTCGGGTCTGCGGTTCGGCTCTCGATGGTCTGGTCGACCGATCCGGGTGGGAGTCGTGGTGGGCTGCCGATCTCGCCGAGACCGACGAGGCGGTCAGCGCCGCCCTCGTGCGTACACGGCGGTGTCCGGATGCGGTGAACACTCGGATTGCTGTCGCCGCGGTGCTCGGCGCGCTCGCCGTCGTTGCAGCACTTGCCGTGTTCGTACGATCCGGTCGAGACCGAGAGGCCGGTCGCACGACCGAACGAGGGCGGTCGCGTCTTGCTCGTCTGGGCCGACTGACCGCACTGACCGGGGTGATCCTCACCGGGGCGGGTGTCGTGGCCGTCCTGCTGCTCGTGGCGGACGCCGACTCGACCCTGTTCCTCTACGCGGATCGCTTCGTGGTGGCGATCGCCGGCCTCCTCCTGCTGGTCCCGACGATCGTCTTGGTGGTTCTCGGGCGGGCGATCACGATCGCCTCGGAGGCGTCGGACGATCCGGGCGGCAGCTCGTCGACCGACGCCGCACGATCGGGCCGCGACCGAGGTGAGACCGATGCGGGCTGAACGGTCGATCGCGCCGGTGCTCTGCGCCCTCCTGCTCGGTCCGCTGCTGACCTCGGGCTGCGTCACCGAGGCCCCCGACGCAGTCCTCGAGAGTCGCTTCGTCGAGATCGTCGAGCTTCCTCCTCCGTCTTCGGCCGGCGACGTGTCGCTCGAGGAGGCACTCGCGGAGCGTCGCTCCCAACGCGACTTCTCGTCCACCCGGATTCCGCTCTCGTCGATCGGGCAGCTGCTGTGGGCAGCCCAGGGACGCTCCGGAGATGACGGGTACCGTACGGCACCGTCGGCCGGCGCCCGGTATCCGCTCGAGGTGTACGCAGTCACGGCGACCGACGTTTTTCACTATCTTCCCGACGGTCACCGTGTCGAGCGTCGTTCCGACGGCTCCGCTCTCGGTCGGCTCGGGGACGCGGCGTTCGGCCAGCAGTTCGTTAGCTCGGCGCCGGTCGTGTTCGTCGTCGCGGGCGTGCAGGCTCGCACCGAGGTCGAGTACGGCGACCTGGCTCCGGGTTTCGTCGAACGCGAGGTCGGACATGCGACCCAGAACATGCTTCTCCAAGCAACCGTCCTCGGCCTGGCGGCAGTGCCGGTCGGGGGTCTCGATCCGGACGAGGTCGCCCGCATCCTGGCACTGCCGCCCGGCCACGACGTGTACTACCTGGTTCCCGTCGGCCGGCCCGCCTGACGGCGGTCACCGACGGGCCCCAACTCGGACAGCTCGCCGCCGTCGCCGACTCAGCCGATGCCGTCCTTGGTGAGGTCGCGAAGGAACTCGTGGCACTTCTGGGCACGCTCGTTGTCCTGGCGCTGGCATGCCTCGATGAATTCGGTGATGTCGGGGTGGTCTGCGGCGTGTGCGTCGTCGAGGTACCGGCTGTAGACCGCAGCCCCCTTCATGGCGTGATACTGGATGCTGACGAGGTCGTAGACGACGTCGTCAGCAACGGTGTGTTCGCTGCTCATGGTCGAAGCTCCTTCGAGTGGTTGGATCCAATGGGATGCCCCCGGCTACCCGCACCCCTCCGAAGGCAAACCGACCCTCTCGGCACTGACGTCGTCGTCGCCAACGGCTCTCGCCGCATCCTCGACATCAGCCGCTGAACTGCAGTGGGCGGACCTCGGTGCCGAACTCAGGGGCCCTTGAGTTCGACCAGGTCGAAACGGTGGCTCGCTCCGGGCAACAACTCGACCACTTCGTCCTTCACGGCGACCCGGATCGGGTCAGGGTGCACCGACGCGCACGACACGGTCGTTTCCGAGTGCGTGACCTCGATGTTCACTCGCCAATGGGTGCGGAATTGGATCGAGAAGCTGAGCGAACGGACCTCGTCGGGCAGCCGGGGATTCAGTCTGACGATGTCGCCGTCGATGGCCAGACCGCTGTAGCAGCGCTGCGCCAGATCGACGGTGCCGGCCATCGCCCCCAGGTGGATGCCTTCCGGCGTGGTGCCGCCCTGGACGTCGTCGACATCGCTCGCGAGTGCCTTCTGGTACTGCTCCCACGAACGTGCCCGATCGCGCCGGGCCTGCACCCAAGCGTGCACCACCATCGACAGCGTCGAGCCGTGCGACGTACGCGCGCGGTAGTAGTCGATGTTGGCCGGGATCGCGTCCGGGCCGAACTCGTAGCCGAGACGGTCGAAGATCTCGCTCAGCTCCTGCGCGGTGAGGAGGTAGAAGAGCATCACGACGTCGGCTTGTTTCGACGCCTTGTAGCGGTTGGTCGTGTCATCCTCCGCCTCGAGGATCCGGTCGAGGCGGGAGATGTCGCCGTACCGCTCGCGGTAGCCGTCCCAGTCGAACTCGTCGAGGTCGGCGTAGCCCTCGAACTGCTCGATGATCGGGATCGTCTCGTGGTCTCCATTGGTCGGATCAACTTCGATGAACGGGACGTAGAGCTGCCGGCTCACTGCACGCCAGTGGTCGAGCCGGTCCTGGTCGAGGTCGAGCCTCTTCAGGATCCGGCCGCGCTGTGGCAGCGGGAGTTCGTCGATGAGCCCCAGCGCATGGTCGAGCAACCACGACGTCATCACGTTGGTGTAGGCGTTGTTGTCGAGGCCGTGCTCGGTGCGATCGACGTAGCCGGTGTGGTACTCGTCGGGGCCGATCACCCCGCAGATCACGAATCGGCGCTTCTCGTCATCCCAGCTCGCAAGATCGGCGAAGTAGTCGGCGACCGACAGGATCAGCTCTGCTCCGACCTCGTAGAGGAACTCGTCGTCGGCGGTCACGCATCGGTGCTGCCAGGCGTTGTAGGCAATGGCCAGCCCGATGTGTCGCTGGCGGTGTGTCGGGTCGGGGTTCCAGCGACCCGACTTCGGATTGAGGTGCCATTGCTGGCTCTCCTCGCGGCCCGTGCTGCCACTCTGCCACGGGAACATGGCTCCGCGGTGACCGGCGGCGCGTGCGGCCTGCTGCGCCTCACCCAGGCGGCGGTGTCGGTAGCGGATCGCCGCCCGTGTGCGCTGCGGAAACTTGTAGTTGAACAACGGCAGCACGAACAGCTCGTCCCAGAAGATGTGGCCGCGATAGGCCTCGCCGTGCCAGCCGCGCGCAGGGATGCCGGCGTCACGATCGACGCTCAGTTCCGAGTAGCTCTGATGGAGGTGGAACCGGTGCAGCGCGAGCACGGTGTCCGCCCACTCGTCGCCGGTCTCGAGACGCAGGTCGTCGGTCTCCCAGAGTTCGGCCCAGGCACGACCGTGCGCGGCCACGACGTCATCGTAGGAACCGGCGCGGTCGAGGGTGCGATGCATGTCCGTGACCGGCTCGTAGCCCGGACGGTCGCGCGAGGTCCGCGTTGCGATGATCTTGTCGACACGGACCTGATCGCCTGGCGCCAGCAACCCGGCGGCGCGGACGTCGACACGCTGACCCTCTGCGTCGACCGCGATGTCGGTCAGTCCGGCGATTTCCACCGTTGCTCCGGTGGCCACTTCGAGGTGGGACGAGTTCGTTCGTCGGCGCAGCCAGATCCGCCCGCCGGATCGAGGGTCGGTGTCGTCGAGCGGTCGACCCGCCGTGTCGAAGACCTCGGCATGGTGGCTCTCCAGCTCCTCGTAGCGCTCGACACCGTGATTGTCGACACCACCGTCGATGCCTGCGCCGACTCGCAGTTCGAACAGCTGCGAGTCATCGTGCTCGAACGTGATCAGCGTGCGCTGGGCGGCGAGGTGGGCGTCGGCCATGTGGACGAGGCGTTCCTCGTGAATCTGCAGGACCGCGCCGTCGGGGGTGCGGAACCGGGCGCGATGCTCGAGGACTCCGCGATCCAGATGGAGTACCTGGAGGTGGTCGGCGAGTTCGGCATCGGTGGGTTCGAACCAGCCGGCGGCCGGATCGTTCGGTGCGCCCTCGCCGGATCGCCACCGCAGCGCGATCGGCCACCAGTTCACGAGGTTGACGAGGTCTTCGTTCTCGATCTCTCGCCCGCCGACCGTGCTGCACGCCCGGTCGTACCCTCCGGCCAGGTACGTGGCGGGGTAGTGGATGCCGTCAGCGGCTGCCCACGCGGCGCTCCCGCGCGACACGAACACACCGTTGCCGACGGCGCACAGTACTTCGCGGCGGCCCTCTTGCTCGGGAACGAACCGGTCGTAGCGCAGCTCCCGTGGTGAATTCATGCGCTTCAGGTGCGGTCCGCGGCGAACACGCGGTGGTCATGGACGGCACCGGGCTCGGATTCGCTCGGAATCTTGATCACAATTGCCTCCCGTCATCCTGGGAGTCGCCACACTCGGCGGTCCCATGTGGCGGCTGGTACCCGTACGCACCGTCGTCGAAACGGTTGCGTTCGTCGGACGGTGCCCGGTCGACCGCATGGTCCGAGTCACGTCGACCACCCGTGCGGTGGCCTCGAGATTCGACCCCCGACGTGACGCTCGCGAGGACGCCGGTCACCCTGGATGAGATGGCATGTCCGGGAGCAACCTCAGCGCGTCGGTGACGCCGCAGATGTTGCAGACGCGTGTCACCGTCGGTGAGCCGATGGTGACGAACGGATGCCGTTGGGCAGCCTCGACCAGTGCTGTGATCCCGGCAGCGCCGATGAACGTGACGCCGCTGCAGTCGATGACCTCGGGTGATGTGGGCAGCGAGTTCAGGTACTCGGTGAAGAGGGGGGCGCTGAGTGCATCGAGTTCGCCGTCGATCCGAACGCGCTCGTCATGGACAGAGACCGCGGCGAACTCGCAGAGACGTGTCGTCGGTGTGCGCACGGCGATCATCTCGACGCTGCTCGTATCGATGCGGCACAGTCTCCGCCTCGCAGCACGCCGTCGGAGATGGCGGCCTCGTCGGTCGTCTCGTCGAACCATCGCAGAGCTGCGCATCCCATGACGCGATCTTGACGGTCCGGTCTGGCTGCCACATCGCCGGCGCATCAACGAGCGATCAACACGCCCCAGGTTGCGGCCCATCGTGGGTTCTGCCTCGTGGACCCCTGCTTCTCGATGCTCCCGTGATCCGCTGTTGTTATGGTGACGAGATGGTGATGAGATGGCGACCCTGAGTGGTGCTGTCCTGATCGTGGACGACGATGTAGAGATCCGATCACTGCTGCGGGACATTCTGGTCGACGACGGATACACCACGTTCGAGGCGGGCACAGGAGCCGAGGCGTTGCGCCTCGTCGAACAGATCGACATCGACGTGGTCCTGCTCGACCTGGGTCTGCCCGACGCCAGCGGCCTCGACCTGCTCGCCCAGCTCACCGAGGACGCCCACACCTCGGTGATCATCCTCACCGGTCGAGCCGGAGAGACCGATCGGGTGGTCGGACTCGATCTCGGCGCCGACGACTACATCGCGAAGCCGTTCTCCTCGCGCGAACTGGTCGCCCGGGTCAATGCGGTGAATCGTCGGCAACATCGTGGGCAGTCCGAGCGACGCCAGCTCCGGTTCGCCGGCCTGGTGATCGACCAGGACACCCGTGACGTGCTGCTCGACGGCGTGCCCGTGCCGCTCACCCCCAAGGAGTTCGACGTGTTGGCGTTCCTCGCCGGCTCTCCCCGCCGCGTGTACAGCAAGGGTCAACTGCTCCGCGACGTCTGGGGCTCGTCGCCGGAGTGGCAGGATGACACGACCGTCGGCGAGCACATGCACCGCATCCGGCGCAAGCTCGATCCGGACGACCGCGAACACTGGGTGCAGACGATCCGCGGGGTCGGCTATCGATTCGTTCCTCCGCCCGAGCGTTGACGGGGCCGAGCACGCGATTGCTCCGCCGGGACGTGATGGTGGTCGCTGGGGTCGTGGAACTGCTCGCCGAAGCTGAACGATGCGAACGCTGCCGCCACGGCGGGCCGGACGTTGGAGAACGAGAGCGTTCCACCGGAGTCGCTGAGGTGGAGGGCGATGTCTGTCAGGCACGCCACGATCGGTGGTGCGACGTCGCTGACCTGGCGAAGGTCGATACTGATGTGTCGGACGCCGGCAGCGATCAGGGTGGTCAGGCGGTGTGCGACTGCGCCGCTGTGGTGCAGGCCACCGGCAGCTACCAGTGTCACGTGGTCTCCGGCGACGAAATCGATGGTGAGGCCAGAGTTGGCGTGCGCCGTGTCCCACACCGTGACGTCGGCGATGATGCGGTCGAACGGCTCCGCCGTGCGGGATGCCGCGACAGTCGGTGCTTCACGGAATGACAGGGTGCTCTGCAAGATGCCCATGCAACCACGGTGGCAGCCGAGTCTCGGCTGGTCTTCGGTCGGTCGTCAACGCATCTTCAACGAGAGACCTCGGACGGAGCTCCTGACGGCGCGTGTCAGTGTTGACGGTGCGTTGATGTCGCCATGGGGCCCCCGCAAGGACCAGCTGTGAACTTGTCCGGGCGATGCCGCGGGCCGGCAGGCGCCCCCGACTTGACGGCCTGCGGCATCGACCAACCTCGTTCGCCGGCCAGCAGGACGACCGATGAGTTGACGTGCTGTTGAAGTGTGGGCGGGGGTCCCTTGATCTCTGCGACAGAGAGTCGGGTCATGCGTGCTTCAGCGGGCACCGCGGCGGCGGAGCACCGCATCCACAGACGTCGGACCAGCCGTGACTGCGCGAGACTCTCGAACATGACCCGCAGCACTGCACCCGAAGATCGTGCCATCGAGCACGCGGGTCGGTTCGACGTGGTCGTGGTCGCAGCGAGTGCCGGAGGCGTGCAGGCATTGACGTCGTTCGTGTCGCTGCTTCCGCACGACTTCGCGCTCCCGATCGTGATCGTGCAACACGTCGATGCCAGTCACCGAAGCCTCCTGGTCGAGATCCTCGGTCGCAGTTCGACGATTCCGGTCGTCGCGGTCGAAGATGGATCGGCCCTTCGCGGTGGCACGATCTTCATCGCTCCCCCCGACTGGCATGCGGTGGTCAATCCCGACGCCACGATGTCGTTGAACCAGTCCGAACTGGTGCACTTCGTCCGACCGTCGGCCGATC
>CAZJUC010000160.1:1584-7707 GCA_964549065.1 uncultured Ilumatobacteraceae bacterium | reverse complement strand
AGCGCCACATCGAGCATCACCTGGTGGTGGTACTCGCCGTCGACGTGCTCGAACAATGGCGCGTGCGACTTCGAGAGCCGAGCGTTGACCTCGAGCAGCCAGGTGTCGTCGGTCGTCTCGTCCCAGAAGAACTCGATGTTGAACGGCGACGGCGTGAAGCCGATGTGCGAGATGAACGTCCGGGCGGCCTCCGCCATCGACGCCAGCACGGCGTCGGGCAGCATCGACGGGTACTGGTATCGGGCCAGGGAGGATCGGTACGGCCCCTCCCGGATCGAGTCGACCGCGCCGTAGACCACGACCTCACCGTCGTGGGCGTACCCCTCGAGCGTGCACTGCTGCCCTGCGGAGATCAGCGACTCGGCGATGCAGTGTCGTCCGTCGATCGGCGCGATGTCGTCCGGCAGTTCGGCATGTTGCAGGAGATCCACGAAGGGAACTGCGATCGTGTCGATGCCGGACCTGATGCGCCCGATGGCGTCTGCGAGGTCGTCGGGACTCTCGACACGGAACCCGAGGTACGACTTCAACGACCGCACCGGTTTGATCCAGAAGGGATACTCGATGGTGATCTGCGAAGCGACGTCGTCGGCGAAGGGATCGACGAGGCAGAAGTCCGGGACGAACGACGGGATGCATCGGCGTTGCTCGATTCTGCTCCAGTACTTGTGCTCGCATCGCAGCACCGACTCCAGCGACGGGGTGGGCAGGTCGTGCTCACCGCGCAGGATCGGCAGCATCGTGCTCACCGGGAAGTCCCAGTAGCCGACCACCGCATCGATCGGCCCGTCGAAGGACGCCAGGACCTCTCGAGCCGACGTCAGCGTCCGCTCCACGACGTCGGGTTCGAACGACTTCACCTCGGTTTTCGAGCACAGTTCGTGGAAGCGGTACTCGTCCGCCCGTCGCAGTGATTCGAGTTGGCGGAGATGGACGTCGTCGAGGCCCAGCACGAAGACGTTCTTCCGCCGCCGGCGGTGGAACTCGTCTGGCGGGGTCACTCTGCCCTCCTCCTCGCCGTGGGCGTTCCCGGCAGGAGGCCACGGTCAAACCGTCCTGCACCGTCCTGGCAGCCCGTCCCCGTCGCGAGCCTGTTCAACATCCGGCGAAGCGCTCGTCCGCCTGCTCAGGCCGACCCGACCGCGTCACGCCAGCCATGGCGTGGTGCGAAACCCACGAGGCGTTTCGCTTTGCCGTTGGCGTAGAACGTCTCGAATTCGCCGAGCGTGCGTCGCAGCGGCACACCGTTGTAGAAGCGCTCGTACACCTCGCTGCTGGAGATCCCGACGGAGGTGTCGTCGTTGCTGACGTTGAACACCTCGTAGCCCAGACCGTCGGTTCGCAGACAGCAGTCGACCATGTGGCCGAGGTCGCGTGCGTCGATGTAGGCGAAGATGTTCCGTCGCCGTAGTGCCGGGTCGTCGACGAAGGCGGGAAATTTCTCGGCGTATTCGTGGGGCTCGACGACGTTGTTGATCCGCAACCCGTAGATGTCGAGTCCGGAGCGCGCCTGGAACGAACGGGCGGTCGCCTCGTTGACCACCTTCGACATGGCGTAGCTGTCGTGAGGGACCGTCGGGTGCTCCTCGTCGATCGGAACGTACTCGGGCCGCACCTCGCCGTCGGCGAAACAGATCCCGTAGGTGGTCTCCGAACTGGCGAACACGATCTTCGGCACGTCGAGCTTCACGGCCGCCTCGATCACGTTGTAGGTGCTGACCGTGTTGATGCGGAACGTCTCGTTGTCGGGCCGGACGAGGATCGCCGGGATCGCCGCGAAGTGCACGACCGCTTCGTACGTCGGCACACCGGTACCGGGCTCGAGTTCGTCGAACCGGGCGTAGGACGACAGTGCGTCGAACACCTGGCCCGAGTCGGTCAGGTCGACGCGAAGGTCGGGGACCGAGTCCAGGCCGGCAGGAACCAGGTCGGCGTTGGTGACCCGATGGCCCTGCCGGACGAGGTGCTCGACGGCGTGACGACCGGCCTTGCCGCTGCCACCGGTGAAGAAGACGCGCATGTCGGTCGACCGTGCCGCTCGTAGATGTGCCGCTAGTAGTAGTGGCGGCGCCCGCCGACAGAGCGGCCCATCGCACCGAGAATCCAGAGGACTGCGCCGATGACGGCGAGAATGATGCCGATCGTGTAGATGATCGGGACGTTGAGCACGGCACCGATGATGATCAGGATGATTCCGAGAATGAGCACGTGAACACCTCTGCTTTCGTAGGTGACGACAACATGCCGCCACACGCCTCCGGGCAAACACGCGTCACGAACTTCCCCGGTCCCCGAGACGCCGTCGAGCGACGTATACCTGCGGACAGCAGGCGGCCACCGCCTCGGCCACGTGGGTTTCCAGGTGGTGGCGGAAGACCTCGCGGCTCGTGCGCTCGAGGGTGCCCTGGACCGCCGACAGCTGCTTCATGACGTCGGGGCACCAGGCACGTTCCGACCATGCGGACAATGCCGTCGAGGTGTCTCGCGCGGTCTTTGAGGCGGGTCGTGACGGTGCGTGCCTGGTCGTCCATGAGAATTTCACAGATGCAAGTCCGCCGGGGCCGCCGTTGCTACGAACTGAAGAGCACGAAAGGCGGGGCCCACTCCGCCGTGGGCCCAGAGGTCGACGAGACTCCTGCGATGGCCGTCACTGGCGGACCTCACCATCTCGATTTCCATCCCTGATAGGTTTCGGGCGTTCCCGCATCCGGAGCGCGATGCTCCTGACTGAAAGCAGGCCCAATGAGACACCTCGCCCTCGCTGCCACACTCGTTGCCGGCACGGTGATCGCCACCGCAGGCGCTGCGTCCGCCGCCGACCCGATGACCGACGGGCTCGTGATCAGCGAGTACGTCGAAGGATCGAGCTTCAACAAGGCGATCGAGATCTACAACGGCACCGGCGCGCCGGTGTCGCTCGACGGCCTCGAGTTCCGCCTCTACTCGAACGGCCGACCGTTGGCCGGTGGTCCGACGTCGACCTACGCATTCCCCGCACAGGATCTCGCCGACGGCGCCGTTTTCGTCGTGACGAACCCCAGGTTCAACGACGACGAGGGCTTCACGATCGGCGGTTCGGTCAACGACACGTCGAGCGCAATCAATTTCAACGGCGACGACGCGCTCACCATCGTCGACGCAGCCGGCAACGTCGTCGACAGCTTCGGCCAGGTCGGCGTGCAAGCCGATTACGGCACCAACGTCACGTTGCGACGCACGAACTTCGTGTCGAACACCGATCCGTCCGATCCGTTCGACGCATCGACCGACTACGAGTTGTTCGGCATCGACGTCGTCAGCAACGTGGGTCTCGCCCCGGGCGGGACTGCGCCGCCACCACCGCCGCCCCCGCCGGAGCCGTCCTCGTGTGAGATCCCGGCCGGCGAACTCGATCTCATCAGCGAAGCGCAGGGCGTGGGCGACGACGGCTCGATGGCCGGCACCGAAGTCACCGTGCGTGGCGTCGTGACGCTCGCCGACTCAGACTTGAACGGCTACTTCGTCCAGGAGGAGATCGCCGACAGCGACGGGAACCCGCAGACCTCCGAGGGCATCTTCGTGTTCGATTTTCGCGAGCTCCCGGTCGAAGGCCAGACGGTGACCCTCACCGACACGGTCACCGAGCGCTTCGGACAGACCCAGCTGTCGGTCCCCGACATCGACATCTGCGACGTCCCGCTCGTCACCATCGAGCCCACACCGCTGACCCTGCCGCTCGACGACGACGCACGAGAAGCCTTCGAGGGCATGCTCGTCACCAACGCCCAGGACCTCCAGGTCACCGGCCTCTTTACGGCCTACCGGTTCGGCGAACTCGGCCTGGCCCTCGACGGCCCCCTGCCAGTTCCGACGTCGGTGTTCGCGCCCGGCACGCCCGAAGCAGCAGCCCTCGCGGCCGAGAACGCGGCCAAGGAGTTGTTCGTCAACGACCGCGATGAGGCCTTCTCTCAATTCAACCCTTACCCGTGGGAGCGCTTCGACGAGGACCTGTCCGCCGGTGACACGATGCCGGCAGGTCGACTGGTCGGTGCACTCGGCTACGGCTTCGGTGACTTCAAGGTCGAGCCGCTCGACAATGCCGTCGGCGGTGGTCGAATCTTCTTCCCGGAGACCGACGACACGTTCCCTCGACCTGACGCACCGGATCTCGCCGGCGGCAACGACGTCGCCACGTTCAACGTGTTGAACTACTTCAACACGTTCGGCGACAGCGCCGTGCTGCGCGGTGCGACCAACCGGGCCGACTTCGAGGTCCAGACCGCCAAGCTCGTCGACGCGATCAACCGCCTCGACGCTTCCGTCGTCGGTCTGATCGAGATCGAGAACGACTACGAGGACTTCTACGACGGCGATCCCGCCACCGTGCCGTCGATCGTGACGCTCGTCGATGCGCTCAACGCTGACGCCGAGTTCGACAAGTGGACCTACGTTCAGCCTCCCGAGTCGATCCTCACCGATCAGGGCCTCGGCGGCGGTGGCCTCGGGCCTGACGCGATTGCGAACGGGCTGATCTACCAAGCCGATCGGGCATTCCCGATCGGATCCGCCTCGACGTTCGACATCGACGCCGAATTGAGTGGCGACGTCGAGAACAACCGTTGGCCGATCGCTCAGAAGTTCCAGATCAGGGGCAACTTGGCGACCGTCGTCGTGAACCACTTCAAGTCGAAGGGCTCGTCGTGCACCGATACGGCGGGACCGGGCTTCGATCTCGGCGACGACGTCCGCACTGACGAGACCGGCAACTGCGATCTCACCCGGCAGTATGCCGCTCAACGTCTGGTGGAGTGGGCGGACAGCAGAGCCAACAACTCCTGGGCCGGCAAGGTCCTACTGGTCGGCGACTTCAACAGCTACGAGGAGGAGGCACCGATCGAGATCCTGGTCGACGCCGGCTACGTCGACCTCGTCCAACGCGACGGCAACGATGCGTTCACCTACAAGTTCGACGGGCGCTACGGCCGTCTCGACTACGTGTTCGCGTCACCGAAACTCGCCAAGAAGGCGTCGGCTGCCGAAGTGTGGCAGATCAACTCACCGGCCCCGGTCGGCTACCTGTACGACAACGATCCGATCGATCTGACAGCGCACGGGTCCTCCGACCACGACCCGGTCGTGGTCTCCTTGAAGTGACGGCCACGCGCTGATCCTGCCCTGACGATCCGCAGCCCCGCCCAGCGCGAGGCTGCGGATCGTTGGTTTGCGGGCACGTTCTTGAATCGGTTGAGCGTCCCCGGCGGATCCTGCGAACTACTGCGCGACCAGTGCGTCGCAGATCGCCTGCACCAGCGGCCATGCGCCCGACGACGCGTTCGACAGCACCGAGTACCTCACGTCAGCATCCTTGAAGACCCCTGACTGGCCCACTCGATCCGATCCAGCCACTGCTGCGGGCGTTCGGCGAGCCAACGACACGGCTCGGGTGCTGATCTGCCTGGCACGACGTCGAGGAGTTGACCTCGGCGAACGTCCGCGATCCGCGTCGACCACGACTAGGTGCGGAACCGGCCGACACGGGCAAACAACGTCTCATCCAAGCCGAGCGCGGTCACGGTGCCGATGCGGTCGGGGTGATCGACGAGTTGTTCACCGATGATCACGACGGCGTCCATCACGGTGTGCCAGCCGCAGCCGAGATCGCGTGCAACGTCTGACACGGCTCGACCGTTGCGGCCGACCTGCAGCGTCGACCACCGAGCGGCACGAGTTGTCAGCGCACACCTGACGGCGCCGATCTCAGGGTTCTCGTCGCACCGGCAACGACCGCAGGCCGTGCAGCGCCAGCGTTGCTTGCGCCACACCAGCCGGGCCGGACGGCCGAACACCGGCAAGTCCACCAGCTCGACTTCGCGGCCTCCGTGACGATGCACCACACCGCCACAACCGCAGCCGGGTCGATCGCCGGGCGTCTCGATCACGACGCGCAACCATCCCGGCCACTCGCCCACACCGATGATGTCCACGTCGGGCAGGCCGATCAGCAGCGCGCACATGCGCGTAGCATTCGTTTCCAAGCTGTGAATGTGTGAGGAGCCGGTCAGGGTTGGTTTCGGTGACGACGACGTGGCCCATTTCCAACTCCGCCTCGGCCTCGTGGCCGGGTGCGTTGCCCCTGATTTGCCC
>CAZJUC010000160.1:0-1484 GCA_964549065.1 uncultured Ilumatobacteraceae bacterium | reverse complement strand
CTGTCTTGATCAGAAGCCTGTCCACCCGATGATGGTGTGACTCGGTCTGAAGACACCGTCAGCCGTGACGAGGGCCATACCGACGTGGATGGCACTCGCCGCAATCCACAAGTCGTTTGCATGAACACGATCGGCCAAGGGATGGCCGACGTTGCGGCAATCGAACCGAACAGCCGCCAGCGTCGTGAGGAGTCCATCGCTGACGGGGATCACCGTCGTCGCCGAGACTGCCTGCTTCAGCCGCGAGCGACGCGGTGACCCCCACTCGGCGACCAGCGCGCCGTATCGCAATTCAGCAACGGTTGATGCTGCAAGAAAGATCTGATTGCCGGCGAGCAGTTCGACGTGGTGCTCGAGGTCGGTGCGGCGCCGCCGACTCAGCGCGGCGCTGAACACGCCGGTGTCGACAACGAGTCTCACGATCGAAGCGCGGAAGCGAACGCCTCGTCTTCATCGTCTGTCAGGTCCTCGATCACGAGAACGTCAGCCGACGGCAGCACGGGAGCCCCCGCCAGCTCGTCCGCCGTCAGATCGCGGGGCAACAACGTGCTTCCATGAGGCACATCATGCGGATCTGGAGCGGCATTGCTCATGGCTGAATGTTACGCGCCGGCATCTCTCGCGTCACGCGTGCGGTGATCAGGTCATCATTCTGTGACGCCGCAATTGGGTCGCAGTGTGGCGCCTCGGGTTCTTCGATCGTCGGGTTACCGAGCGCGCGTTGTGCGCTGATCGTGGTGAGAAGAAGTGCCGGCTTCCGGACGGTTCGGAATCGTTGCAACGATGTGAATATCGGGCACCCGACGCGGCCAGCAACCGTGGAACGCGACTGCTGATGTCGTCCGGGCATCGCTCGATGCCGCTGACACCGCATGGGCTCTCACGCTGATGAACTCGAGGCTCGTGCTCGAGATCCTCGGTCGCCGAGGTGGCGATGCCGAGGAATTCGCACGCATCACAGCTCCGATCTGGATCAGCGTCCTCTTCGGCGTGACTGATTGAGGAACCAGCGGGGCGTCGTTCGGACCGCACGCATCGAACGTGACCAAGGACTCTAATGAGCGCTGCCGGCCTGTGACACACTGTCTCAGAGGCCGGTGTATTCCACTCTTGCCAGGCACGGGTCGACCAGGCAGTGGTCACCGACGACCACCGGGTCCGTACCGCGATCGGAGGTAGTCGATGGGTGACGCAATCGGAGACACACTCGGGTACGCGGTGGGGATCGCGGTCAGCCCGATTCCGATCGCCGCGGTGATCCTGATGCTGTTCAGTGGTCGAGCCCGGATCAACAGCGTCTCCTTCATGGTCGCATGGGTCGCCGGGATCGCCCTCGTCACGACGGTCGTCGTCCTCATCCCCGGCCTCGAGGCGGACAACTCGGAACCGAGCAACACGACCGGCTGGATCAAGCTCGTGCTCGGCGTGCTGCTGCTGGCCGTGGGTGTGCGGCAGTGGCGGACACGGCCCGGCCCCGACGACGA
>CAZJUC010000159.1:0-7738 GCA_964549065.1 uncultured Ilumatobacteraceae bacterium | reverse complement strand
GCCACGGTGCTGGTCGGGTCGGAGCCGAACGTGAACACGAGGATGTAGCCGATCATGAAGGCCGCGGTGATCGGCGCCGCGGCTCCCTGGGCGTCCTCCATCCGCGACACGAACGAACCGGCGAGCGCGAACAGCGTGCTGTAGAGCAGGAACCCCCCGATGAACCAGCCGATCGTCGCCGGCAGCCCCACCCAGATCTCGGTCGGCACGTCGATCCCCGAGATCCGCAGCGACACCAGCGCGGCGGCAACGGTGGCGGCGAACTGCACGAGCGCCACCGCGCCGATGCCGACCACCTTGCCGGCCATCAGCTGGTGTGCCCGCACGTGTGACAACAGCACCTCGATGACACCCGTGGTCTTCTCCTCGACCACGCCGGTGAGCACATAGCTGCCGAACGTGGTGATCGAGAAGAACAACAAGATCGCGCTGGCGAAGCCGACGAGCACGCCGACGGTGTCGTCGTCGTCGGGGTCGATCACCGTGGCCGCCAAGGGTTCCGGTGAGAGGATGTCGCTGATCTGGGCGTCGTCGAGACCGGCGGCACGCGCCGCGTCGGCCGACGCCGATGCCTGCCAGGCGATGTCGACCAGCGATCCCAAGGAATCGTCGATCGAGCCCTGCCAGGTCTCGGTGCGTGCCCCGACATCGACGACCACGTCGATGCGGCCGGCGGCGAGCGCCCCTTCGGCGTCGGAGCGCGAGGCGAAACCGGTCGTGACGACATCGGTGTCGTCGGCCGCAGCCAGATTCGTGAGCGCGGAGACGAATCCGAGGTCCTCGAGATCGGTGGAGCCGGGCTCGCCGGACGTGACGATCCCCACGTCATGGCTCGGCGACGAATCGTCGTCGACGACTGCGGCGATCACGCCACCGGCGAGCACGAGCACGACGAGCAGACCCGTGATCACCAGGAACGACGGACGACGGACCCGCTGAATCACCTCGCGCCGGGCGACGAGCAGCGACGGATCGGTCACGATCGACCGACCTCGCCGACCGACTCGATGAACACCTCGGACAGCGCGGGAGCGGAGAAGGCGAACTCGACGACCGGCCCGATCGCCGCGACCGCGGCAAACGCCTCTTCGGCGTCACAGTCAGACGGGATACGCAGGCGGACTTCGTGCTCAGCTCGACCGACCACTTCCCACGAAGGGTCCGGCACACCGAAGGCGGCAACATCGCCGGATGCGACGGTCGCCACGACGTGGCGGGTCGGAGCACGCCGTCGGATGCCGTCGACAGCGCCATCGAGGACGACGCGGCCCCGGTTCACGATCACCACGTCGCGACAGACGTCGCTGACCAGGTCGAGTTGGTGGCTGCTCAACAGCACGGTCACACCGCGTTCGACCTCCTCGACCAGCAGCGCCTTCATCGTCTCGACGGCGACCGGGTCGAGACCGGAGAACGGTTCGTCGAGCACCAGCAGATCCGGTTCGTGGACCAGCGAGATCGCGAGCTGCAGGCGTTGCTGATTGCCGCTCGACAACGCCTGCACCTCGTCGTCGGCTCGCTCGGTGAGACCCATCCGGGCGAGCCAGTGGTCGGCAGCGTTCTCGGCGTCGACACGTCCGCTCCCAGCGAGGCGCGAGAAGTAGACGAGCTGCTCACGCACCCGCATCTTCGGGTACATGCCACGCTCGGCGGGCATGTACCCGAACCGATGACGCATCTCGTCGGTGATCGGCTCGCCGTGCCAGGTGATCGATCCCTGGTCGGTGGCGACCAGGCCCATGATCGCCCGCATGGTGGTGGTCTTGCCCGAGCCGTTCGGGCCGAGGAACCCGACGATCCGACCGCTGGGCACCGCCAACGAGACCTCGTCGAGCGCCTGTGTCGCTCCGAAACGCTTCGAGACTCCGTCGACGCGCAGCACGGTGTGCAACCTACCCATGCCGCATCGAGGGAAACGGTGGGCGGTGACGGAACTACCGGGGTGACTCGGAGGGTACGTCCTCGTCGAAGTCGACGTACCAGTGCGTGCCGCTGCAGAACGGTTTGTTCTTGCTCGCACCGCACCGGCAGAGCGCGAGGTGATCGGTGGTGGCGCCTTCGGGCATCTCGACGTCGACGAGTTCGCATCCGCCGGACACGACGTACGGCCCGCCGGGGGCGAAGCCGACTGTCGCCTCCCCTCCCCGCTCGCGATGCTCGACTCCGTCGATCGAGTAGCTGAGCGCTCCCGAGGGACACATCCCGATCACCGCGATGATCTCCTCGGTGGTGGCACCCGCGGGGTCGATGAACGGTTCGGTGCCGAGACGGAACACCGAGGCCAGGTTGTCGGTGCATCGCCCGGCGTGGGCGCACAGGCCACGGTTGTCGTGGATGGTCAGCGAGCCGTTGACGTAGTCGTCGCGACGGTCGGGTTGGCGGTCCGGGTCCTTGTTGCTGCTGAAGCCATTGCGGGCGTGGGTTCCGTCGCAGAACGGCTTGTTGCTCGATCCGCCACAGCGACACAATGCCGCTCGCGACGGTGCCTCGACCTCGCCACCGTCGCGGAGTCGAGTCACCGACGACAGTCCCTCGACCCGGTACGGGCCGTTGGCCGTCGGGGTGATCCGTACCTGCTGCTCGTGCATCGTGTGCTCCAGACGAGTTCCGGCAACTTCTGTTGCTATCGCAAGTATTGCAGGGCGCGGTCATGCGCACAAGGGCCGATACCGATGGTGGTGCTCGCAGACCTCAGTCCGTCGACGACGGCGACTCGCCTGCTGCGAGACGGCGGAGATCGAGCGCCACGTCGAGCACCTCGTCGGCCACACCGTGCTCGCGTGCCACGTCCCGCAACGGTCGTCCGCTCGCGGCAGCATCACGCACGATCTCGGTGGCGGCGTCGTAGCCGATCACCGGGTTCAGTGCGGTGGCGGTGGCCAACGTCAGCTCGGCCAAACCGAGGCAGCGCTCCTCGTTCGCTTCGATGCCGCCGACACAGCGCTCGGCGAGCAGCCGGGAGCCGGCCGCCAGCAGCTCGGTCGATTGCAGCAGGTTGCGGGCCATCACCGGGATCATCACATTGAGTTCGAAGTTGCCCTGCATGGCGGCCACGGTGATCGTGGTGTCGTTGCCGATCACCTGCGCACACACCTGCAACGTCGCCTCCGGGATCACCGGGTTGACCTTTCCCGGCATGATCGACGAGCCCTTCTGCAGCTCCGGCAGCCGGATCTCGCCCAGGCCGGCTCGCGGCCCGCTCGCCATCCATCGCAGGTCGTTGCAGATCTTGGTGAGCGCCACTGCGACCACCTTCAACGAGCCGGACGTGGCGACGAGTGCGTCGCGCGACGCCTGCGCGGCGAAGTGGTCGTCCGGCGGCTGGACGAGGGGGCCGACCGCGACCGGCAAGCGCACGGCCAGCCGCTCACGGACCCGGGCGGCGAAGTCGAGATGGGTGTTCAGCCCGTTGCCGACCGCCGTGCCACCGAGCGGGAGCTGGCCGAGCGCAGGCAGGGTGTTGCTGACCGCCTCGGCGGCGGCTCGCACCTGTGACGCGTAGCCGGCGAACTCCTGTCCGAGCGTGATCGGCACGGCATCCATCAGGTGGGTGCGGCCCGCCTTGACCACGTCGGCGAAGGCGGCCGCCCGATCTCCGAGCGATTCGGTGAGCTGCTCGAGCGCCGGCAGCAGCTCGGCTGTCGTCGCGTCGAGGGCGGCGAGATGCACCGCCGACGGGAACACGTCGTTGGAACTCTGTCCGAGGTTGACGTGATCGTTCGGATGCGCCCGCCCACCGGTGAGCGCACTGATCACCTCGTTGGCGTTCATGTTCGACGACGTGCCCGAGCCGGTCTGGAACACATCGACCGGGAACTGATCGTCGTGCTCGCCGGCGGCGACGGCGTCTGCGGCTCGGACGATGTCCGATGCGAGGTCGCCATCGAGCACGTCGAGCTCGGAGTTGGCCGATGCGGCAGCCGACTTGATGTGACCGAGCCAGTGCACCACGCGATTCGGGATCGCCTCACCGGAGATCGGGAAGTTGGCGACGGCCTTGTCGGTCTCGGCACCCCACAGCGAACGTTGGTCGGTCATGTCGATGAGCTTCCCATCGACCCAGCAGGCAAACGTCACCACCCGTCGTCGTCGGGCGTTCGGGGAGCGCAGCGATCATCCCTCGGACCGGCCCGACACCCGAGCGATGAGCGAAACCCCAGCATGTGGGGGTTTCGCTCACCGCCCGCCGCGACGCCAGGGGAGCCAGTTGCTCGAGGTCCGCTGCGGCGAGCGTTCGCGACCGTGCGGCACGGCAGCATGCGGTGTGAACACCTCGCCCGTGCCGAGGTCGCCGAGAGTCCCGCCATAGGGAGCGGTGTCGGCGTCGGCACCGGGCCACACCACCACCTGGGGGAAGGCGATCGTGATGCCGTCGACGGCGAACGCCTGGTGGATCGCCAGCATGACGTCGTGGCGAGCGGCGAGCTCGGCGGGCACGTCGCTGGGGTGCCAGTAGTACACGTCGAGATCGATGCTGGAGCTGCCGAACTGCTTCAACACCACCAGCGGCGGCGGGTCGTCGCAGATCCGCGTCACCCGATCGAGTCCGCGGCGGATGCTCTCGACCGCGTTGGACAGATTGGTGTCGTAGGCCACGCCGACGGTGAGCCGACTGCGACGCGTCCCCTCGGTCGTGAGCGTCACGATCGGGTCCTTCAGGACCTCCGCGTTGGGTATCCGCACCCATGTGCCGTCGAGTGAGCGCATCACCACCGTGCGCGAGTCGATGTCCTTCACCACGCCGATGTGGTCACCCAACTCGACGGTGTCGCCGATCGTGAACGGCCGACGCGACTGCAGGATCAGTGCACCGAAGAAGTTCTCGGCGACTCCCTGCAGCGCCAGCGCCAACACGAGCCCACCGATGCCGAGGGCGCCGAGCAGCGGACCGATCCGGACACCCAGTCCGCCGAGGGCGTAGATGAACCCGACGAGCACGATGATGTAGCCGAGGGAGCGGGCGATCAGCAAGGATGCGAACCCGGGACCGATCGTGCGCTCGCCGATCGAGCGGGCCACACGGTTGACGATCATCGCGATCACGATCGCCGCGACCACCACCACGCCGGCTTGGATCCAATCGGCGCCGTCGAGCGACTCGTCGACCAGATCGTCGAAGTCGACGGGAATCGGATCGACCTGCCCGACCAGACTGGCGAGCACGCTGCTACTCATCGTGCCCGACACCACGAGTACCAGCACGAGTACCAGACTTCACGCCGCCACCAGGGGTGATCTCGCCGTCGTCCTGCAAGGCCGCTCGGAAGCTGGGGGTCGCCTGCAGGGCGATGATCTCGGCGGGCATCTCGATGTCGGCACGGTCGAGTGCGGCCTTCACCTCACGGATCGCAGCGTCTTTCGTCGTCAGCGAATGCAGCCGGTAGGCGTCGCTCCAGAAGTAGACCGTGATGTCGACGGTCGACACACCCAGTTCGGACACGATCACCATCGGCGCAGGTTCGGCGAGGACGTTCTCCACGCGCCCGAGCGCCTCGAGGATCACCTCGATTGCCTCGGCCGGGTCGTTCTCGTAGGCGATGCCCACGACGAACTCGAGGCGGTGGTGCTCGTGGTGGGTGTGGACGTTGATGACGTTCTTGTAGACGTCGCGATTCGGGATCACGACGAGTTCGCCCTCGTAGGTCGTGATCTTCGTCTCACGGATGGTGATGCCCTGCACCGTCCCCGATCGTTCCATCACGGTGATCTGATCACCGGAGCGGAAGGGCTGGCGGAACAGCAACAGGATCCCCGACAGCGTGTTCTCCAAGATGTCCTGGAAGGCGAACCCCACCGCCACGGAGAAGAAGCCGAGTCCGGCGAGCAGATCGACCGGCTTCACCGACGGGAAGGTGATCGCAATGGCGACGAGGACCACGAGGAACACGAAGATCCACGAGGCGATCTTGCTCATCACGACGGCGAAGCTGGCGGTCTTCGTTCTCGTGAACCGACGGTGCAGGAGCCAGCGCAGCCCGCGCCCCACCACCCAGCCACCGAAGATGATCGCCACGGCGACACCGACCCGGGGCGCAGCATCGGTCGTCTGCTCCCACAGCGACTGCGCCGATTCGGAGATCTCCTCCTCGGGTGGCTGCGGGGCGGCGACAACGGCGGCGATCACCGCAGCGACCGTCCCGAACATCGGTATCACCTCGGGGGTCGATGGTCACCGCCGAGGCGATCGGGATCCATGGTTTCGGCATCGGGCCCGGCGGGCCGGTCGGCGGTCTCGTAGAGGCGCTCGGAGGTGGTGATGGTGTCGGGTTCGGTGTGACTCGCCGCCCGTTCAGGGTTCTGACGCTGGAAGATGAACCACGCCACGACCCCCACGGTCGCAGCGATGGCCAGGATGATCACGAGTGTCGTCATGAGGCGGCACTACCCGCTCGGCGAGCGGGACAACCGTGCCGATGGCGAGGGACGCCCGTTTCGCCTGGGCCTCCATCGGGCAGACTGGACTTCGTGCAACAAACGGGACGCAGTGGCAAAAGGACGTGGGTGGGCAACCCCTACCCGTTGGGAGCGAACTACGACGGCTCGGGAACCAACTTCTCGCTGTTCTCGAGTGTCGCCGACGGCGTCGAGTTGTGCCTGCTCGGCGATGACGACGGTTCGCACAGCGGCGCGGGCAACACCCGCGAGCACGGACCGATCGACGAACAGCGCATCGAGCTCACCGAGGTCGACGGGCACTGTTGGCACGTCTACCTCCCCGACGTGCGCCCCGGCCAGCGTTACGGCTACCGGGTGCACGGCCCGTGGGAACCGGCCAAGGGGCTCTGGTGCAACCCCTCCAAGCTGCTGCTCGACCCGTATGCGAAGGCGATCGCCGGCGACATCGACTGGTCCGAGGCGTGCTTCGGCTACGACTTCGACGACAATGACAAGCCGAACACCGCCGACTCGGCGCCGCACGTGCCGAAAGCGGTCGTCGGTGACCGATTCTTCGAATGGGGCAACGACCGCCCGCCCGACGTTCCGCTGCACGAGACGATCATCTACGAGACCCACGTCCGCGGCCTCACGATGCAGCATCCCGACGTTCCGCCGCCCTTGCGCGGCACCTACTCCGGTCTCGCCCACCCGGCGATCATCGAGCACCTCAAGCGGCTCGGGGTGACCGCCATCGAGCTGATGCCGGTGCACCAGTTCGTTCACGACCACCACCTCGTCGAGCGGGGCCTGCGCAACTACTGGGGTTACAACTCGATTGCGTACCTCGCGCCGCACAACGGCTACACGTCGTCGATCGCGCTCGGCCAGGTGCAGGAGTTCAAGACGATGGTCAAGTCGCTGCACGCGGCCGGCATCGAGGTGATCATCGACGTCGTCTACAACCACACCGCCGAGGGCAACCACCTCGGGCCGATGCTGTCGATGCGCGGCATCGACAACCATGCCTACTACCGAACCATGGAAGACGACCCGCGGTACTACCTCGACTTCACCGGCACCGGCAACAGCCTCAACATGCGCCACCCGCACGTGCTGCAGCTGATCATGGACAGCCTGCGGTACTGGGTGACCGAGATGCACGTCGACGGCTTCCGCTTCGACCTGGCGTCCACGCTCGCCCGCGAGTTGTACGACGTCGACCGGTTGTCCGCATTCTTCGATCTGGTCCAGCAGGACCCCGTGTTGTCGCAGGTGGAGTTGATCGCCGAGCCATGGGACATCGGTGAGGGCGGCTACCAGGTCGGCAACTTCCCGCCCCAGTGGTCGGAGTGGAACGGCC
>CAZJUC010000158.1:0-7768 GCA_964549065.1 uncultured Ilumatobacteraceae bacterium | reverse complement strand
ACAAGGCTCTCGAGCAGTTCCTCACCGACGTGTTCTGGGACGAGCCCGACTTCCTCCTCGTCGACATGCCCCCCGGCACCGGCGACATCGCCCTGTCGCTCGCGCAGTACCTGCCGCGTGGCGAGGTGTTCGTGGTCACCACCCCGCAGCCGGCGGCACAGAAAGTGGCCTCGCTGTCGGCGGCCATGGCGGCCAAGGTCAACCTGCCGGTGCGCGGCGTGATCGAGAACATGTCGTGGTTCACCGGCGACGACGGCAAGCGTTACGAGATCTTCGGCTCAGGCGGCGGCGAGTTGTTGGCGCAGGAGCTCGAAGTGCCCTTGCTCGGCAAGCTGCCCCTGGTGGCCGAGTTGCGCGAAGGCGGCGACAACGGTCGGCCGATCACCGCTGTCGACCCCGAGTCGGAGGCGGCACAGATGTTCCAGGACATCGCTGCGAGGATCGCCGTCGACATGAAGCCCAAGAAGGTCTTCTCGGAGAAACTCAAGATCCTCTGACCCCGTCGCGCTGATACTGCAGGGAAATCGACTGCGGGTTCAGCAACCGGATCCCCTCGGACACCTCTGGGTGGCACACTGCCTCGGTGGAGATCGTGCCGCGATACAAGTTCGACGCGATGGTGGCCGACGCACTCGACGATCTCCCCGACGAACTGCTCCACGTGCTCGACAACGTCGTGGTCCAGGTGGTCGACAGGAACCCCGACGATCCCACGATCCTCGGCCTCTACGACGGGGTCCCCCACACCGAACGGTCCGGCCACGAGGGTCCTGACATCGTGTCGATCTATCGCGTGCCGCTGTGCGAGATGTGCGACGACCTCGAAGAACTCTCCGAGGAGGTCTACGTGACGGTCATCCACGAGGTCGCGCATGCCGCCGGCATCGACGACGACCGCCTCCACGAACTCGGCTGGGCCTGACACCAAGACCACCCGAGAGCGGAGGGCCACGGGTTTCGCTCAGCGCCTGCCCGAATCACGACCGACGGGACAGATCTGCGCCCCCTGCGTACCGCTTTGCGAAACCACCGGGGCGCAGATCGTACGGCGAAACCACCGGGGCGCAGATCGTACGGTGAAACCACCGGGGCGCAGATCGGGTGCAGCCCCGGGGGGTGGTGGTAGACAGCGGGCCGTGGAGAACGGGCCGGAGCGCTTCGTCGCGAACGAGGCGGTCGCGCTGTCGATCGACAGCAACGTCGGTGCCGCGGCGAGGGGCGAGTACGGCGCCACTGTGGTGTGGGCCGCCGACGAGGCGCTGACCGAGATCGACCGGATCGAGCGCGAGGTCGGGCCACGCTGGGTGTGGTGGACGTCGCAGACGCCACAACTTCTCGTCGAGGCGGGGGTCCGGCCGGCTCGGTGTTGGGACCTCGACGCCGTACACCGCCTGATCCACGGTGGGTGGCGCGCTGGACCGGGCCGCACATGGGCAGCTGCACACGGGCTCGACACCGCTGCGATACCGAAGGTCGCACCGGTCGATCTGTTCAGCGCTGCGGAGGACGCCCTCGGCGGCGATCCCGACGCTCCTGTGCGACCCGACGACCACCTCGACGCAGCGTGGGCCGCGGGCGGATGGGCTGAACACCCGGCTCGGCTCGCGACCTGGGCCGCCCTCGGGCTCGAGATGTACCGGTTGCAGACCGAGCAGCTGCGTGAGCTCCCCGATCACCCGGCTGCGCCCCCGACCGCGCGGTCCGAGTCGGCAGCTGCACTCCTCGCCGTGGAACTCGGCCACGACGGCCTTCCGATCGATGTGTCCGAGGCCGAGCGGATCATCGCCTCGTTCATCGGCCCGCGACCACGTGATGCCACCGACGAACGCCGACTGGCCGCAGTACGCGACGACCTCGTGTTGGCGCACCTGCCGAGCGGTCTGCGTGACGGCGTCGACCTGCGCAATCCGGCGAACGTCAAGTCGCTCCTGCGACGGGCGGGCATCGAAGTGGACGACACCCGCGCCTGGCGGCTCGAGCAACTGCGTGACGCGCATCCGGTCGCCGACGCGCTGCTGGTGTGGCGCAAGGCCGAACGGATCGCGACGACGTGCGGCTACCGATGGCTCGACGAGCACGTCACCGACGGTCGCCTGCGCGGAACGTGGTCGTCGTCGGATGGCGCCGCCGGCCGGATGACCGCCACGGCGGGGTTGCACAATTTGCCGACCGACCTGCGACCCGCGATCGTCGCCGAGGCGGGCCACGTGTTCGCGCGGGCCGATCTCGGCCAGATCGAACCGCGGATCCTCGCGGCGGTGTCCGGCGACGCCGTGCTCGCCGCGGCGACGCACGAAGCCGACATGTACGCACCGGTCGCACAACGGCTCGGGGTGAGCCGCGAGACCGCCAAGGTCGCCGTGCTCGGCGCCATGTACGGCCAGACGACCGGCCACGGCGCCGCGGCGCTGCGTGGGCTCGATGCGGCCTATCCGGTCGCGATGCGATACCTCACCGACGCCGCCCGGGCGGCCGAGGGCGGCAACGACCTGCGCACTCGGGGTGGGCGGCGAATCCGGATGTCCGGCGACGGCCAACCGGCGAGCGACGATCGCTCGAGCTCTTCCGCCCGAGGTCGATACGGCCGCAACGCGATGGTCCAGGGGGCGGCAGCGGAGTTCTTCAAGACATGGGCGGTCATCGTGCGCGCTCGTCTCCCGGACGAGGCCCGCATCGTGCTGTGTCTGCACGATGAGCTGCTCGTGCACACCCCTGCAGCGAGCGGCCCGCAGGTGGCGGAGATCATCGACACCGCCCTGGCCGAGACCGCCGAGCGCTGGCAGGGAGTCGACCGGCGGGCCGATGTTCGATTCGTGGCAGACACCGGCGTGATCGATCGGTGGTCCGACGCCAAGTGAGCGGTCCCGTCGTGGTCCGCGGCCCTTCCCACTACCGTGGGATCGGTGAGCGATGTCCCTCCCCCGCCGAGCAACGAGCCGTCGTCGACACCTCCTCCTCCGCCACCACCGGCGACGCCGCCTCCACCACCTCCACCACCGTCATCGCCTCCGCCACCGCCGCCGAGTGGGTTGACGCCGCCGCCGGGCTATGTGGCCTACGACGGCCATGCCACGCCGGCCGCGCCGACCCGACGCATCGGTGGACTCGCGATCCCGATCATCGTGTCGACGGTGATCGTGGCGCTCGGCACGTTGGTCGCCGCGTTCCTGTCCGCCGGCATCGCCACCGATGCCGCCGACTTCCTGGCGGGCAGCATCGAGCAGAGCGAGTTCGAGGATTCACTCGTGCCGCTCAACTCGGTGCAGCTCCTGGTGAGCGTCGCCACCCTGGTGTCCGGGGTACTCACGATCATCTGGATGTTCCGTATCGCGAAGAACGTCCGAGCGTTCGGGCGGGCCACCACGTGGAGCCCGCTGTTCGCGATCTTCGGGTGGTTCCTGCCCCCGCTGGTGCTCTACGTCATCCCGTTCCTCGTGTTGCGCGAGCTGTGGAAGGCCTCCGAGCCCACCATGGTCGACGGATCCGACGCCTGGAAACGCACGCCGGACAGTCCGCTGCTGTGGGCGTGGTTCGTGCTGTTCGGGTTGGCGCCCGCAGTGCTCTTCGCGATCCAGATCGGTTCGTTCGCGACCAGCGGCGTGCCGACGGGCGACATCGACGCGGTCGCCGAGAGCCTCGACGAGTTCGGCGCCATCGGGTGGTTGACGGCGGTACTCAACGTCGCTGCTGCAGCGGTGTGGGTGCCCTTCGTGCGCAAGCTGACACAACGGCACAAGCGGTTGACGAACGAGAGCTGAGCGGCAATTCTGGTCGCTCCCCCCATGAGCAACGCCGACGTCATCTACCTGGTACGCCATGCCAAGGCCGGCGAGCGGCGGGTGTGGGACGGTGACGACGAAGCGCGCCCTCTGAGCAAGCACGGCTGGAAGCAGTCCGAAGCCATCGCCGAGCGGTTGGCCACGAACGGTGCCACCGAGTTGTTGGCGAGCCCGTACGTTCGTTGCGTGCAGACGCTCGAGCCGTTGGCGAAACGGCTCGGCGTCGATGTCCGACACGAGCGACGGCTCTACGAGGGCGAGCCGTTCGAGCCGGTCCTCGAACTGCTCGGCGAGGTCGGCAACGGCGCAGTGCTCTGCAGCCACGGCGACATCATCCCCGACGTCATCGAGGCGCTCGCACGACGGGGCATGGAGACCCAGACACGGCCGGACTGGCGCAAGGGCAGCATCTGGGTGCTCAAGCGCAATGGTGGCCGGATCACCAAGGGCAAGGTCTGGCCGCCGCCGTCGAGCTGACCCCGGTCGGTCGAGTATCGGCCGTGCGCGGCGACTCGCCGCAGATTCGGTCGGGCCGCTCAGTTGGCGGCGCGGATGTCTTCGGCGAAGCTCGCCACGAGTGACGCGACGTCGCCGGGCGGGTTGCTTGCCTCGCATCGCTCGATGTGCGGCAGCGCGGCAGCGGCGTCGTCGCGGAACTGGAACTCGACGATGGCGAGGAAACACTGCGGATCGGCGTAGTCGGGCTCGATCTCGACGGCTTGGCCGAGCGCCAGTACGGCAGCGTCGTAGCGCTCGGCCGCGTTGGTCTGGTCGGGGTTCTGCCGGGTGAGCAGCGCAAGCGTCCAACCGAAGTAGGCAACCGCCTCGGCGTTGTCACGTCCACGGGCGCGTTCCATGTCGATCACCTCGGCGAACAAGGAATTCGCGGTGGCGAAATCGCCGGCACCCATCGCGTCACGGGCGTTGGTGAGCACGATGCGCGATTCGTCGCCGGGGGTGAGCCCGGTGATCTCCTGACCCGACGACCGTTCGCCCCACGCCCCCGCCAGCACGAAGCCGACACCCACCGAACCGACGACCACCGCTGCAGCGACGGCGATGGCTCGACTGCGCCGGCGCGGCTTCGCCGCGGGAAGCTCGCCACGACCCTGTTCGATCTGGCGCAGCACGTTGGCCGCACGAACCGTGTAGCCGTCCTTGAGGGTCCGGTAGTCGAGATCGTCGACGTCGCCGGCGTCGTGCTCGCGCTCGAGATCGGTGAGCGACCGAAGGAGAAACCGTCGCTCTTCCTCGAGCATTGCGAGGCGGTCGATCTTCGTGCCGCTCGCCGTCATCGTCCGCCGTCCTCGGCGTCGCCGTCTGCGGCCTCGCCGCCGAGCTCGCCGGCGCGGTCGGAGGCGAGGGCGGCCTCGACCAGCGCCCGGTCGTCGTCGGTCGGGTCGGTCACGTCGCCCGCTTCGCGCTTCCACCGACGGAACACCACCACGAGCGCCGCCGAGCCACACGCGAACGCAACCGCCGGCAGCACCCACACGAGCGCATCGAACCCGCTCGACTTGGGCACGAGGAGGACCTCGCCCCCGTAGCGGGTCTCGATGAACGCGATGATCTCGGTGTCGTTCAGGTCGTTGTCGGCGACCAGATCGGCGATCTGGTTGCGCAACGCGACGGAGGCGTTGTTCTGCGACTCGAAGACGCTCTCCCCGTCGCAGATCGGGCATGCCACCCGCTTGGAGAGCTCGTCGATGCGGTCGCTCTGACTCGCAGGGCCGGTGTCACGTGTCGCCCCCACCGCCAGGAAACCGGCGACGACGAAGACCAGCAGCACCCATCCCGGCCAGCGCTTGACGCGTCGGTTCAGCTCGCTCGGCATCAGCGGTACTGCTCGCGGTATTGACGCAGGATCGAGTTGAGCTGTTCGGCGGTGACCTCGGAGATCAGCCGCAGCTGGACCACACCGCTCGGGTCGACGATCCATGTCTCGGGCACCTGCGCGACGCCGAAGGCCACCGGGAACTCGTCGGCCTCGGAGTAGATCGCCGGCCACTCGCCGCCGTTGTCGGCGAAGAACTCCTCGATCTCGTCCTGCTCGCCACGGGTGATCACGGAGTACAGCTCGGCCCCGTCGGTGCCGAGGGTCGCCTGGTCGTCGGAGAAGGCAACGAGTTCGGGGTGTTCACGGATGCACGGCACACAGGTGGGATCGAAGAAGTTGAGCACCACCCAGCTGCCCTTGCGACGTGACAGGTCGAACGCGGTGCCGTCGGACAAGGTGCCCGTCGCTTCGGGAGCGGGCCGTCCGATCAACGGCGAATCGGCAGTGGCGCCGCCGTCGTCGCCTCCGCCGACGGCGCCGACGAACACCACGAACAGCCCGACCATGAGCACCGCGATGGCGCCGACGACGAGCGGCGCCACGCGGCGTCCGCTCGCATCCGGCGCGTTGTCGTCGACGGTGCCCGGGTCGTCGAGAACGTCGCTCACACCGTCACCTCGGTCTCGGAGTCCTCTGATGCGGGCTGGGCCGCGCCGGTGGGTTCGGTCGGGTTGGTGGTCTCGGCCCGGTCGGCGGACTCGCCGGCGAGCGTCGCCGCGTCCGGGCCGCCGGCGGCGACCGGCGCCGACACGGGATCGACGGCGAGGCGGCGCCGGGAGCCGGGGAACGCCGCGAGCAGCGTGCCGAGGGCCATGACGCCGCCACCGATCCACAACCACAGGATCATCGGCTTGATGAACACTCGGATCGTCGCCTCGGTGTCGCCCGGGGCCACTCCCTGGCCGAGCGTGAGGTAGATGTCCTCGTTCCAGCCGGTGCGCACCGACGGCGTGCCGATGTCGGCACCGATGTTCAGATACCTGGTGGTCGCAGGGCGATACGCCTGCTCGTCGTCGAGCATCACGTTGGCCGCGACCCTGCGTTCGCTGCCCGCGTCGTTGATGCGTTCGTCGACCGACAACAGCTCGAAGGTGTGACCACCCCATTCGACGACCTCGCCCTGGCGCAGGTCGAGCGTTGCCGAGTGGGTGAAGCTGTTCGACGCCGCCAGCGCCACGGCGATGATGATCACACCGATGTGCACCACCATGCCGCCATTGGCCCGCCCGACGAACCCACGCCATCCTTGCCGGCGCGTGGCGAGCGCCAGCTGACGCACCGCCGAACCCGTGGCGAAACCGGCCAGCCCGAACGCCACCAGCGGCGCCCACCCGTCGGCGCCGACGAGCACGGCGATCACCAGGCCGAGAGCACCGGCCCATGCGGGCCAGAACAGCCGGGTGCGCAGCAGTTCGGTCGACGCCTTGCGCCAGGGCAGCACCGGTGCCACACCCATCAGGAACAGCAGCATCAAGCCGATCGGCTGCGACAGTCGATCGAAGTACGGAGCCCCGACGAGCGTCTGGCGGTCCTGCAGCGCCTCGACGAGCAGTGGGAACAGCGTGCCGAGCAGGATGATGAACGCCCACACGGTGAACAGCACGTTGTTGGCGAGGAACGAGCCCTCGCGCGACAGCGGCGAGTCGATCGAACCGGGCGAACGCAGCCGGTCGCCGCGCCAGGCGATCAAACCGAGCGAGACGACCACGATCAGCCCGAAGAAGCCGAGCAGCCAGTTGCCGACGGGGCCGTCACCGAACGCATGGACCGAACTGAGGATGCCCGAGCGTGTGAGGAACGTGCCGAGGATGGTGAGCGCGAACGTGGCCACCAGCAGGCTGAGGTTCCACACCCGCAGCATCCCGCGTCGTTCCTGCACCAGTACCGAGTGGATGTAGGCGGTGCCGGTGAGCCACGGGAGCAGCGAGGCGTTCTCGACGGGGTCCCACGCCCACACGCCCGACCAGCCGAGCACCTCGTAGCTCCACCAACCGCCGAGCAGGATGCCGATCGTGAGGAACGCCCACGAGAACAGCGCCCAGCGTCGGGTCTCCATCAGCCAACCTTCTCCGAGGCGGCCGGTGACCAGCGCGGCGATGGCGAACGCGAACGGCACGGTGAAGCCGACGTAGCCGAGATAGAGGATCGGCGG
>CAZJUC010000157.1:0-7769 GCA_964549065.1 uncultured Ilumatobacteraceae bacterium | reverse complement strand
TGCTGTTCATCGACGAGATCCACACCCTCGTCGGTGCCGGCGCCGCCGAAGGCGCCATCGACGCTGCGTCGATCCTCAAGCCGATGCTGGCGCGTGGCGAACTGCAGACCATCGGCGCCACCACCACCGACGAGTACCGCAAGCACGTCGAGAAGGACGCCGCACTCGAACGCCGCTTCCAGCCGGTCAAGGTCGACGAGCCGACGCTCGCCCACACCATCGAGATCCTCAAGGGCATCCGCGACCAGTACGAGGCGCACCACCGGGTGACGATCACCGATCAGGCGCTCGTCGCAGCAGCGAACCTCGCCGATCGCTACATCTCCGACCGTCACCTGCCCGACAAGGCGATCGACCTGATCGACGAAGCCGGCTCGCGTCTGCGCATCAAGCGGATGGCCACCCCGCCGGACCTGCGTGAGATCGAGACGAAGCTCACCGAGGTGCAGGACGCGAAGAAGCGCGCCGTCGAAGAGCAGCAGTTCGAAGAGGCCGGCCGTCTGCGCGACCAGGAGAAGGCCCTGCTCGAGGAGAAGGCCGAGAAGGAAGCCGAGGTCAAGGCCGAAGGTGTCGACCTGTTCGACGAGGTCGACGAAGAGGCCGTTGCCGAGGTGCTCTCACTCTGGACCGGCATCCCGGTGTACAAGCTCACCGAGGAAGAGACCGAACGGCTGCTGCACATGGAGGACAACCTCCACAAGCGCATCATCGGCCAGGAGCAGGCGGTCTCGGCGGTCTCGCAGTCGATCCGCCGCACACGCGCCGGGCTCAAGGACCCGAGGCGTCCGTCGGGGTCGTTCATCTTCCTCGGCCCCACCGGTGTCGGCAAGACCGAACTCGCCAAGACCCTCACCGAGTTCCTGTTCGGCGACGACTCGGCGCTGATCACGCTCGACATGTCCGAGTACATGGAGAAGCACACCGTCAGCCGTCTCGTCGGTTCACCTCCCGGCTACGTGGGCTACGAAGAGGGCGGCCAGCTCACCGAGGCCGTTCGGCGCAAGCCGTTCTCGGTGGTGCTGTTCGACGAGATCGAGAAGGCGCATCCCGACGTGTTCAACACGTTGCTGCAGATCCTGGAGGAAGGTCGTCTGACCGACAGCCAGGGCCGATCGGTCGACTTCCGCAACACGGTGCTGATCATGACCTCGAACCTCGGGACGCAGGATCTGCGCAAGGCCAACGTCGGCTTCACCTCCGACGACACGGCCATGAGCTACGAGCGGATGAAGGAGAAGGTCAACGAGTCGCTGAAGAACCACTTCCGACCCGAGTTCCTCAACCGCATCGACGAGGTCATCGTCTTCCACGAACTGACCCGCGACGAGGTCCTGCAGACCGTCGACCTGCTCACACAGCGTCTGGTCACCCAGCTCGAAGGCCAGGGCCTCGGCATCGAGATCAAGCAGTCCGCCAAGGAACTGCTCGGCGACCTCGGCTACGACCCGCAGTTGGGTGCCCGTCCGATGCGTCGGGCGATCCAGCGCCACATCGAAGACGCGCTGTCCGAGAAGATCCTGTACAAGGAGTTCTCCGCCGGCGAGATCATCGTCGTGGACACCGAGGAAGATCCCGAGAACGAGGGCCGCAAGCGGTTCACGTTCACCGCCGTCGAAGGCTTCGTGCCGCCGGCGTCGGTCGAGTTGGCGACCACGGCGACCGAGAAGCCACTTCCACCGACTGGTGGAGGCGGCGACGCCGAGCTGCCACCGCCGGAACTGTCCTGAGCTCCGTCGCCACTGCGGTCGGCGCGCTGTCCTGAACTGACCGCTCGTCCTCGGCCATACTCGTCATCGTGATCCGCCGCGTCCTGGCCCTGTGCATCTGCGTCGCGGCGCTCGCAGGGTGCCGCGTCGACATCAGCGTCGACATGGTGGTCGAGCCCGACGGCACCGGCACCATCACCGTCGTCGCCACGGCGGACGAAGATGTGGTGGCGGCGGTGCCGACACTGGCCGACGAACTGGCCACCGACGACATCGTGGCGGCGGGCTGGGCCATCGACGGCCCGACCCCGCTGCCCGACGGCGGCCTCACCATCACGCTGCGGCGCCCGTTCACGTCGGACGCCGACGCCACCAACGCGCTCAACAGTCTCGGACCGCCGTTCAACCAGATGGCGGTCACCCGCAACACGAGCGGCGACGACACCACGACCCGACTGACCGGCCTGCTCGGGTTGCCCGACGGGTTCGAGAGCTTCGCCGACGACGAGCTGATCGCGGCGGTCGGTTCGGTGCCGTTCTCCGAACAGATCGCAGCGAGTGGCGCCACACCGGAGTCGTCGATCAACGCGGTGATCCGAGCCGAGCTCGTCGGCGAGATCGACGAGGGCGAGACGAACGGGACGCAACTGGGCGAAGGTCGCCTCGAATGGCGGGTCCCGACGGACGGCTCGATCGTCGACTGGCGCGCCGTGGCGGTCCAGTCGCCGGGCGACGACCGCTGGTGGGCGAGACCGCTGTCGGTGATCGCGCTCGTTGCCCTGGTCGCGTGGGTGGCGTTCATGACGTTGTTCATCGGCTACGTGATCTGGGCGCGCTGGCAACGCACCCACCAACGTCGCACGAGGTCGTCTCGGCCCGCCCGCTGATCACCGCGTATGCCAACCTCGGATATGCCCGCCGCACCGACCCGTGTCGATTTCCACTTCGATGTCATGTGCCCGTTCGCGTACCAGACGGCGAAATGGGTCCGTGAGGTCCGCCGTCTCAACGGCATCGAGATCGAGTGGAAGTTCTTCAGTCTCGAAGAGATCAACCGGGCCGACGGCAAGAAGCACCCGTGGGAGCGCGACTGGTCGTACGGCTGGTCGATGATGCGCATCGGTGCGTTGCTGCGACGGTCGAGCATGGACGACCTGGACCGCTGGTACGAACGCGCCGGGCGGGCGTTGCACGAAGAGGGGCACCGACCGCACGACCCCGAGGTCGCACGACATCTCCTTGCCGAGATCGGCCTGGACCCGGCCGTCGTCGACGAGGCGATCGGCGACCCGACCACGCATGACGAGGTCCGCTCCGAACACGACCGGGTCGTCGCCGCCGGCGGCTACGGGGTGCCGACCCTCTTCTTCCCC
This sequence comes from uncultured Ilumatobacteraceae bacterium, assembly GCA_964549065.1. GTDB lineage: Bacteria > Actinomycetota > Acidimicrobiia > Acidimicrobiales > Ilumatobacteraceae > Sva-07. The sequence goes on along the minus strand of CAZJUC010000157.1, from coordinate 4,690 downwards.
GAGTTCATCGCGCCGACCGGCGATCCCGAGTGCCTGTTCGGTCCCGTCGTGCTCGACCCGCCGACCGGCGACGCCGCGCTGCGACTGTGGGACGCGACCACGGCGTGGCTCGAGTTCCCCTACCTCTTCGAGCTGCAGCGACCGAAGAACCGCGATCACGCCGAGGTGATCACCGATCGTCTGCGCCCCTACCTCGATGCTCGTGACTGGGTGAGCATCAACCGCGGCAAGGTCATCTCGTTCGACTGATCACGCCAGGGGTCAGACCCCAGGCGTGATCGAACTCTGTGCGACCCCTTCGTCATGATGGGCGCATGGCATCGAGTCGAGCGAAGACCACCCCGAAGTTGGTCCACGTGTGCAGCGAATGCGGCATGTCGCACCCGAAGTGGGCAGGGAGGTGTTCCGGGTGTGGCGACTGGAACACGCTGGTCGAAGACGTCGAGCTGCCCGGAACGCACGACACCGAGATCACAGCGTCGTCGCGGCCCGGCCCCAGTCGTATCGGCGACATCGGCACCGAACACGGCGACCCGATGACCACGGCGATCGACGAGCTCGATCGGGTGCTCGGCGGTGGCCTGGTCGCCGGCTCGGTCACGCTGCTCGGCGGCGAGCCGGGCATCGGCAAGAGCACGCTGCTGCTCCAGCTGCTCGCCGGCTGGAGCGGGCCGACGCTGTACGTCACCGCTGAAGAGAGCGCCCAGCAGGTGAAGCGCCGGGCCGAGCGGCTCGACGCCACCCGCGACGACCTGTGGCTGCACGCCGAGACCTCGCTGGCGCACATCCTCGACGCCATCGACCGTATCCGACCCGAACTCGTGGTGATCGACTCGATCCAGACCGTGTCCGATCCAGGGCTCGGATCGCTGCCCGGCAGTGTCGGCCAGGTGCGCGGCTGCGCCCAACGGCTGGTCAACGAGGCCAAGGAGCGCGGTGTGGCGATCGTGCTCGTCGGTCACGTCACCAAAGAAGGCGGCCTGGCGGGTCCGCGGGTGCTCGAACACGTCGTCGACACCGTGTTGCAGTTCGAGGGTGACCGGCACCACGCGCTGCGTCTGTTGCGGGCGTCGAAGCACCGCTTCGGGCCGACCAACGAACTCGGGCTGTTCGAGATGGCCACCACGGGCCTGATCGCCGTACCCGACGCGTCGTCGCTGTTCCTCGCCGACCGCCGCACCGGTGTGCCGGGGTCGGCCGTCGTGCCCACGATGGAGGGGCAGCGGCCGATCGTCGTCGAGGTGCAGGCATTGGCGACGCCGAGCGTGCCGGGCGTTCCTCCTCGCCGGAGCGCACTCGGGCTCGAGGGTGCTCGCCTGTCGATGCTCATGGCGGTGCTCGGTCGCCGGTCACGCATCCCCGTGAGTGATCAGGACGTGTACGCGTCCACGGCCGGCGGGGTCAAGCTCAGCGAACCGGGCCTCGATCTCGGCGTGTGCCTCGCCGTGGTGAGCGCCATCCGTGACCACCCGCTCCCATCGGATCTGGCGGTGTTCGGCGAGGTCGGCCTCGGTGGAGAACTCCGACAGGTGGGCCAGGCCCCTCGCCGGCTCACCGAAGCAGCCCGGCTCGGCCTTCGACGCGCCGTCGTGCCGGCGAACTCTCCCGACTGCGACGTCGACATCCAGGTCATCCGTGTCGGCACGCTGTCGGAGGCGATCGCCGCTGCCGGTCTCGGAGCGCACAGCACTCCGGGCGGGCTTCGGGCGGCCATCTGAGATCCCGAGCTCGATCTCCCGATCGCTCATCTAGGATCAGCCCATGAGTTCCCGGCACGGCGGCGTCAACGAGGCCATGCGCGACGCGCTCGCCCGCGTGTCGCCGGGAACGCCCCTGCGTGACGGCATCGACCGGGTCGTACGGTCCGAGACCGGCGCGCTGCTCGTGCTCAGCGACGATGCCGACGTGCTGTCGATCTGCTCCGGCGGCTTCCTCGTCGACGCTCCCTACAGCCCACAGCGCCTGTCGGAGCTGGCGAAGATGGATGGCGCGATCATCTTGTCGACCGACGGCGGCCGCATCGCCCGGGCCAATGTCCACCTCGTTCCCGACCCGTCGGTGCCGACGAGCGAGACCGGCACCCGGCATCGCACCGCCGAGCGAGTCGCCCGATCGCTCGACGTCCCGGTGGTGTCCGCGAGCGAGGAGATGGGTGTCATCAACGTGTACGCGGGCGGGGGCAAGCGCCAACTCCAAGAGGTCGGTCACCTCCTCGACCGTGCCAACCAGGCCCTGCAGACCCTCGAGCGGTACAAGGTGCGCCTCGACGATGCCATCACGAATCTCACCGCCGTCGAGGTCGAAGACGTCGTGACGCTCCGTGACGTCGTCGCCGTCGTCCAGCGCGGCGAGATGGTGCACCGCATCGCCGACGAGATCGAGACGATGATCATCGAACTCGGTGTCGACGCCCGCCTGCTGCGCCTGCAACTCGATGAGCTCTACGGTGAGATCGACGACGAACTCGACCTCGTCGTCGCCGACTACCTGCCGACCGGTCGCTCGGTGACCGACGCACTCGACGCCATGTCGCAGCTGTCCGACGACGAGGTGTCAACCCTGCGCTTCACCGCCGACGCGCTCTCACCGCATCGCAACTCCGACGACCTGTCCCAGGAGGTGGCGCCGAAGGGTATGCGACTGCTGCACAGGGTGAGTCGGCTGCCGTCGTCCACGGCGGTCACGGTTGCCGAACATTTCGGTGGGCTGGCGAAGCTGCAGCGCGCGACCGTCGACGACCTGATGGCGGTCGACGACGTGGACGAGACCACAGCCCGCGCCATCCGCGACACGCTCTCGCGTGTCACCGAGACCACGATCCTCGATCAGTACAGCTGAGCCGACCGGGCTCGATCAGTCGACGGCGAACACTGCTGCGACGTCGGTGGATGGCGACGGAAACCCCATCTCTTCCAGTGCATTTCGCACGTGAAGATCGAACTGCGGCGCAGCGTCCAGCCAGTCGAGGTGATGATTGACCTCGAGCGACACGAGCCCGTGGAACATCCCCCACACGCCGAGCATCGCTGTCGGCGAGCCGTCGGCGTCGAACTGCCGGGCCGCCTCGATGAGCGGTTCGAACACCGCGACCTGCGCGTCGACCGTCGCACCGCCTGGTTCGGCCGTGTAGCCAGGGAGTTGGTCGGTGAAGATCAGGTTGAACTCGGCTCGGTGCGTGAGCGCCCAGTGCCGGTAGGCATGGATGCCGGCGAGCATTCGGTCAGCCGGGTCGGCGAAGTGCTCGACGCCGGCCCGTGTGGCCGCCGCGAGGGACGCGTAGGTGCGCAGGATCAGCTCGGTGAACAACGCATCGAGACTGTCGAAGTACGTGTACAGCGACGCCGGGCTCATGCCGACAGCCCTGGCGAGGCCCCGCCAGGTGACACTGCCCGCACCGCCCACCGCGAGTTGGCGAGCTGCCTCGGCACAGAGCTCGTCGATCAGCTCACGTCGTTGGCGCTCACGACGCGACCGGGGCTCCGGGACGTCTTCGGCCGCCGGGACTTCGGCTTCGCGGTCACGGGCGTGACCGTCGACATCGGTGCCGGTGGGAGTGGGCGAGTCGACCATGTGACCGATGCTATACCGAACGCCTCTTGCTTTCCGAACAACGTTCGGCGACAATGCGGGGACCAACCGAGCCGAACACTGTTCGGTCCTCGCACAATGATCGGAGAAGCTGATGTCCTCCTCGCTCGACCCCATCGACCCGGATCGCCCGGTTCACCATGTCATCATCGGCGCCGGGCCGGTCGGACGCGCCGTTGCCGACCATCTCGTCGAGGGTGGGACGACGCCGACCCTGGTCACCCGCTCGGGAACCGCATTCGTCGGCACGAACGCTCGAACAGCTGACATGAGCGACCCCATCGCGGCGAAGCACGCACTCGCCGACGCCGACATCGTCCATCAGTGCTCGCAACCCGAGTACCACCGTTGGCCCGAGGAGTTCCCGCCGCTGCAGGCCGGCATCGCCGACGCTGCGACCGCAGCCGGAGCACGGCTCGTGGTGATCGACAACCTCTACGGCTACGGCGCCGTCGACGGTCCGATCACCGAGGATCTGCCTGCGATGGCAACGGGGCGCAAGGGTCGCACTCGCGCCACGATGTGGCAGGACCTCGTTCGTCGCCACGAGGCCGGCGACCTCGCCGTCGTCGCCGCCCGCGCGTCGGACTTCTACGGTCCACACACCCTCGGGTCGTCGTACGGTGAGCGTCTCTTCGCACGGCTCGTCGCCGGCAAGGCGGCCGACGTGGTGGGCGACCCGACCACCCGTCACTCGGTCACCTACGTTCCCGACGTCGGCGCCGCAATGGTCCGGCTTGCTCTCTCCGGCGACGCCTGGGGGCGGGCGTGGCACGTTCCCAATGCACCCGCGGTCACCGGCGAGGAGTTCGTGGCACTCGCCGCCGTTGAAGCCGGCACCTCCGCGCGTGTCTCGGCGATCGGGGCGACGAAACTCCGACTCGCCGGCATCTTCATCCCCGCCCTGCTGGTCTGTGGTCTGGCCCTCTGGCGGCGCGGCTGGGCGATCGGGCTGGTCGACGCGCTGTTGCGGCCGATCTCGGAGGTCCTCGCCGACAAGGTCTCCGAGATGCTCGACAATTTTATCGACGGGTTCTCGGGGCTGGCCGACCGGGGCAGCCTGCTCCCCTTTTTGGGATTGACCCTCGTCTACTGGGCGGTC
>CAZJUC010000156.1:0-7778 GCA_964549065.1 uncultured Ilumatobacteraceae bacterium | reverse complement strand
CCTCCGGCACTTCAGGAACCTCTGGCACTTCGGGAATCTCTGGCACTTCGGGAATCTCTGGGGATGTGTAGTCGTTGGTCACCACGGCCTCGGCGGGGTCATCGCCGGCGACGTCGACCGTGTCGGTGGTGAGCGTTCCGACGGTGATCGTCACGCTGAATTCGGGACCGGCGTACGAAGGTCCCGGTGGGGTCTCGGTCACGGTGTACGTGCCCAATTCCAGATCCTCGAAGGTCAGCGTTCCAGCGCCCTCGATCGTCTTGCACGTTGCGACCTCGTTCGGACCCGTGATGCAGATCTCGTACTCGTCGTCGACCGGCGCCTGGTCACCCGAGACGACCTTGGTCACCTCGAGTTGCCCCAGCTCGGGAGCAGGTGGCGGAGGTGGTGGTGGAGGCGGTGGTGGTGGTGGTGGAGGCGGCGGGGGCAACGCCTCGTCCCAGCAGAGCTGGAAGTGGCTGATCGTCGGCCACTTGCCGCTCGCGTTGGCGGGTGCGTACAGCGGAGCCACATCGTCGGGGTCGTAGACGTACGCTGCGTTGCTGCCCTTGACCACGATCGCGTAGTCCGCGGCGGTGATGATCTCGTAGTCGACGATCGCGTTGTTCGGGTTGAGAGCTGTCGCGTCGGGATATGTGCCGACCGTCAAGGTGGCTTCCATCCCGTCACGGTTCAGGGTGTAGGTCCCTGCCGGCGGCTCGTCGTCCCACTTCTCGCCGTACGTGTAGTCCAGACCTTCGCAGGTCGGATTGCCGTCCACTCGCGTCTCGGCGGCTGCCCCGCCGGCGAGGGTGAGGCCTCCGAGCACCAGGACGCCGGAGAAGAGGATCGCCGCACCGCGTCGGGTGCGGATGCTGGATGTGTTCATGGCCACTCCTTTCTCGAGTCACCAGGTGGTGACCCGCGGAGCGGGCCGGGTTCGCCTTTGGCTCACCGCTGCCGATTGCGACCATGTCAAGGCAGCGGATCATGGCCTCCCGCCGGGATCCGATGTCTCTCGGCTCCCGATTCAAGGGTCGCGCCCGGGCTCTGGCGGGGTCACTGGCGAAGGTCCCATCCCCCGTCAAGACTCCGACAAGGTCCGGCCGCGATCGAACGTGTGTGCGATGGCCGGGGCGGTTCGGTAGGGTCGAGCCGATGGCGATCGCGTGCGCGTACTGCAAGGGGGAACACGACACACCTGCTGGTGTGCGGCAGTGCTGGAACGAGGGTGGGCAACAGGAGATCGCCGTTGCCGACAATCCGATGCCCGACCCCTCCGGTGCGTCGGACCTGTTCGAATCGCCGCCACCGTCGCGTACCACGTCCTCCGATCGGCCGTCGTCGCATGCAGCGTCGTCCCGTGCGGCGCCCACGCCCACTGCTGCGCCGCTCGAACGGGGCGTTGCGGTCGCTGGTGCCGGGCCCGTTGCGCTCGGCCGTCATGTCCTGATCGATCCGGGCGGCGCCATCCCGGCACCGTGGGCCGGCGCCGAACGTCTCGTGATCGACGACGCGGCACTGGCTTCCCCCGGCCGGGCGCTCGGCCGGCTGCGGAATGCCCACCATTCGGCAACACGTCTGGTGATCGAACTCGCGGCGCCGTTCGAACGTGAGCCGATGCTGATGACCGAGGCGGCCCCGTACGAGCTGGGCCCAGCGTTCCTGTTCGACCTCGAAGAACTGCATCACCTCGTGTGGGTCAACAGCGTCGACGCCCGCGACCCCGATCACCTGGTGTGGATCGGGCTCGATCGTGCGGTCGCCGGCGGAGCGTCAGCGGTCGACCCGGGTGGCGTCGGCGATGTCGTGCTGGCCGATGGCACCGCCGTGTGGCTCGACGGCGGACCGGTCCGCCATCACGACCCTGTGGACGGGGTGCCCGTCGTGCACGCCGTCGCCGTCGAGCACGGGTCGCCGTCGGTGCCGTCGCCGAACGTGTCCACCGCCGACCTGGCACCCGACCAGCTCGCCGCCGTCACACACCCCGGCGGAGGTGCCCGCATCATCGCGCCGGCGGGTTCGGGCAAGACCCGTGTGCTCACCGAACGGGCCCGCCACCTGCTCACCCAGTGGAAGCTTCCGCCGAGTGCCGTCAGTCTCGTCGCGTTCAACAAGCGGGCCCAGGAGGAGATGGTGGAGCGTACCCGCGATCTGCCGGGCCTGCAGGTACGCACACTCAACGCCATCGCGTTGGCGATCGTCAACGGCACGCCGCCGTTCGCGCCGCAGCCGCAGTCGTGGCGCACCATCGACGAACCGGACGTCCGGCGCATCATCGGTGACCTCGTCGACTTCCCGCGGCGCCGGAACAGCGACCCGATCGGACCGTGGATCGAGGCGCTCACCGTCATCCGCCTCGGCCTGGTCGAGCCCGACGAGGTCGAGGGCCGCTACGACGGAGACGTGGATGGTCTCGCCGCAACGTGGCCGAGCTACCGCAAGATGCTCGAGCGGCGCGGTGCCGTCGACTTCGACGACCAGATCTATCGGGCGCTGCTGGTGCTCTTGCGTGACCCGGCGGCTCGACGTGCTGCGCAGCGAGCGTGCCGTGTCATGCTCGTCGACGAGTTCCAGGATCTCACGCCGGCCCACCTGTTGCTGATCCGACTGCTGGCCGCGCCTGGTGGCGCGGTGTTCGGGGTGGGTGACGACGACCAGACGATCTACGGCTACAACGGCGCCGACCCCGCCTGGCTGATCGACTTCGCAGACCTGTTCCCCGGCTCCGGTGAGCACCCGCTCGAAGTCAACTACCGCTGTCCCGCCGGGGTGGTCGACGTCGTCGATCGACTCCTGCGGCACAACCAGCGACGCGTCTCGAAGACGATCCGCGCCGCGTCGAGCGATGCCGGCGGGTGGACGGTCGCCGCTGACGTCGACGCGGTCGGAGCCTCGCGCGCCGCCGTCGAGCGGGCGTTGGCAGCGGGCGCCGCCACGTCCGAGGTGGCCGTGCTCGCCCGGGTCAACGCCCTGTTGGCGCCGGTGCAGGTGGCGCTGGTGGTGGCGGGCATCCCGATCGCCGGTGGCGTGGGACTCGAATTCGCCGATCGCACCGCTGTGCGAACCGTGCTCGCCTGGCTGCGTCTGGCCACGGCGGGCCGTGGTGGCTCGTTCGCCCCCGACGACATCCGCGAGGCGCTGCGCCGCCCCTCGCGTTCGTTCCACCCGCGGATCACCGACTGGGTGAGCGAGCAGTCGTCGGTGGTCGACCTCAACAAGCTCGCTGGTCGCCTCACCAACGAACGTGACGCCGAGCGAGTGATCGAATTCGCCGCCGACGTGCAGCAACTCCAGAAGTTGGTCGCCTCGGGGGCGAGCACGTCCGACCTGCTGCTGACGTTGATCGACGACATCGGCCTCGCCGGATCGGTCGCGTCGCTCGACGCCAACCGACGAGGCATGAACCGCTCGGCGCAGGGTGACGATCTCACCGCGCTCACGCATCTCGCCGCGTTGCATGACGACGCCGGCAGCTTCGAGCGGTGGATGCGCCACCAGCTCGCCGTCAAACGAGCGCCTGGGGGCGTGTTGCTGTCGACCGTGCACCGTGTGAAGGGCCAGGAGTGGCCACACGTGATCGTGCATCTCGCCGATGCGGAGCAGTATCCGCACCGGCTGGCCGAGGACGTCGAGGAGGAACGTCGCCTGTTCCACGTGGCGGTCACCCGGGCAAGCCGGGCAGCCACGATCGTCACCGGTGCCCATCCGAGCCCGTTCGTCGCTGAACTGACCACCGAGCCGTCGGCCGGGCGCGTCGTGTCGTCGCATCGCCCCGAACCGGCTCCGTCGAAGGCACGTCGGTCGTCGTCGGGCTCGTCCGGTGCAGGTGATCCGGCGGTCGACCTGGACGGGGCCGGACAGCAGCGCTACGCCGCGCTGCGCGACCTGCGCAGCGAGCTCCGCGACGGCAAACCGGCCTACGTGGTGTTCGACAACAAGACGCTGGTGGCGATCGCCCGTCAGGCTCCCACCACGCTGCGCGACCTCGGTCGAGTCTCCGGTGTCGGCCCAGCGAAACTCGAACGCTACGGCGACGCCGTCATCGCCCTCATGCAACGCCTGACCTGATCCTGGTTCCCCGCGCGCCCAGGTCTCGGGAACCACGACCCGCGGGAGTGGCGGGCCGAGATGCGGGTACGGTGAGTCACGTGAGCGCTGTTCCCACCCCGTATCTGGCACTCGCGAGGCCTGCCTGGCGCGGGAAGATGCACTCCTGGACCTTCTTCGCGTCGATCCCTGCCGGCATCGCGCTGATCGTGCTCGCCGAGGGTGCCGCTGCCACCGTCGGGGCGGCGATCTACTCGGCGACGCTGCTGCTGCTCTTCGGCACATCGGCCGCGTATCACCGGCTGGCGCAGTCCGAACGTGCACGGTCGATCATGCAGCGGCTCGATCACTCGATGATCTACCTCCTCATCGCCGGGACCTATGTGCCGCTCTGCCTGGTGGCGATGCCTCGGTCCTGGGGGATTCCGATGCTGGCGATCGTCGGAACGCTCGCGGCAATCGGCGTGGTCCTCAAACTCGCGTTCTTCCACGGTGCCAGGTACGTGTCACACTCGCTGTACGTCGTGATGGGCTGGGTGGCGATCGTGGCCATGCCGGTGCTGATCGACAGCCTCACCGCCGTGCAGTTCGGGCTGATCCTCGCCGGAGGCGTCGCCTACACCATCGGAATGCCGGTGCTGATCACCCGACGCCCGAATCCGTGGCCGACCACGTTCGGGTACCACGAGGTGTGGCACCTGTTGACGGTGATCGCAGCCAGCCTGCACTTCGCCGCCGTGGCGGACGTCCTCGCCTAGGACGGTGAGGACGCAACATGTTCGACCGCTTCGTGGTGGTGGACTGGAGCGCCAACTCGACACCGAAGCGTGGGCGTGACTCGATCTGGGTTGCCGTACTCGACCACTCCGGGTCACTCTGGGTCGAGAACCCCGCGACCCGTGCGGCCGCCGAGCGGTTGCTGCTCGAGCTCTTCGAGAAGGACCGCGCGGCGGCCACGCTGGTCGGCGTCGACTTCTCGCTCGGCTTCCCGCACGGCACCGCTGCAGCCCTGGGGCTGGCCGGTACCCCGTGGTCGTCGATGTGGGCCCTGCTCGCCGATCGCATCACCGACGACGACCGCAACGCCAACAACCGGTTCGTCGTGGCGTCGGAACTCAACCGGCGCCTCACGGGTGGCGCAGCCCCGTTCTGGGGATGCCCGCCGTCCGCCGCGTCCGATCACCTGGCCACGACGAAGCCGTCGACCTCGGCGGGCCTCGCGCAGTTTCGGGCCACCGAGGAAGTTCTCCGATGTCAGGGGTTGTACCCGTTCTCGGCGTGGCAGTTGCTCGGAGCGGGCGCCGTCGGCGGCCAGAGTCTCCTCGGTATCGCCCGGTTGCACGACCTGCGCTCCCGACTGTCCGACCGGGTGCATCTCTGGCCGTTCACCACGGGATTTCGTCCTCCACCACCGGTTGACGGGGCGATCGTCGTCGCCGAAATCTGGCCGTCGATGCTGGCCCTCGACGTCAACGACGGCGAGGTGCGCGACGCCGCGCAGGTCGCGGCGACAGCGCGATGGTTGGCTGCGACCGACAGCGAGGGGCGACTCGAGACGTTCTTCTCGCCGGTGTTGCGGCCTGACGTGTCGACCGCAGCGCTCGAGGAGGAGGGCTGGGCCCTGGGGGTGCTCCCCTGATGGCGGCACTCGACCTCGATCATGTCTCGGTCGGTTCCGGACGCACGTCCCGGCTCACCGATGTCACCCTGTCGGTCGCCGACGGCTCGTTCGTCGCTGTCGTCGGTGCCTCCGGCAGTGGGAAGACCGCGTTGCTCCGGGTGGTCGCCGGGCTCGATCCCCTCGAACGCGGTCGGGTGAAGTTCGATGACAGCGATGTCAGCCATACCCCGCCCGACAAGCGGGATGTGGGCATGGTGTTCCAATCGCCGGTGCTGCTCGGGCATCTGTCGGCGCGCGGCAACGTCTCGTTCCCGCTCGACGTGCGACGGCTCGAGGCGCAGGAGATCCGCCAACGGGTCGACGCCGAGGTGCGGGCGTTGCACATCGAACAGCTGATGCATCGCGAGCCGTCCACGCTGTCGGTCAGCGAACAACAGATGGTGCAGATCGCGCGAGCCCTGGTCCGCATGCCCAACGTGTTGTTGCTCGACGAACCGTTCGCCTCACTCGATGACCAACTCCGGTCACGGATGCGGACGGAGATCGCGATGCTGCAGTCGGGCTATGGCGTCACCACACTGGTCGCCACGAACGACAGCGCCGACGTCGAGTCGCTCGCCGGGATGGTCGTGGTGCTCGATGACGGCCGCCTCGTCCAAGTCGGTGACCCGGCGACGGTTCGTCGTGCCCCGGTCAACTTGTCGGCGGCGATCGCCACCGGGCCGTTGTCGCTGATCGACATGACCGTGGTCTCGGATCAACGCGGGCACTGGCTGTTTCGCGAGGACCCCGCCGGCGGCGAGTCGGTCCGGATCCGGTCGTGGGCGCCCGGCCTCACCCCCCACCGCGGCACGACCGTGACCGTCGGCGTTCGACCCGAGGATGTCGACATCACCGACACCGGACCGATCTCGGCGGTCGTCGAACGCACCGCCCGGTTCGGCACGGGCAGCATCTCCTGCATGGTCGCGGGAGCGCGTGTCGGCGTGACCGTTCCGATCGGGTCACGCCCAGGGCTCGGGAGCACGGTTCGTCTCAGCGTGCGCCACCACGTGGTGTTCGCGCGAGGAGACGACCGCAGGATCGGGTGACGTGGGGTGTGGCGCCACCCGTCACGGTGTCAGTCGTCGGTGACGGTCCAGGTGCCGTTGGAGCGCAGGAGCGCCTCGAGGTCGCCGGGTCCCTTGCGTTCGCTGGCGGCCATCACCTGGTCGGCAACGGCGTGGCTGTACTCGGGGCGTTCGATGTCACGGAGCACGCCGAAGGGAGTGGGGGAGTGGTCGTCGTGGCTGAGGCGAGCGAGCGCGAACGCGAGTGACGGGTCGTGGCGATGGGCATCGTGGACCAAGATGTCCTCGGCTGCCACGTCGGCGCGCTCGACCAGGCGGAGTTGACCGTCGACACCCATCGCCACGGCGCGTTGCTGGTCGGCGCCGAAGGTGATCGGCTCGCCGTGCACGAGGTTGATCATCATCTCGTCGCGAGCCTGCTTCTTGGTGACGTCGTCGAACTGGCCGTCGTTGAACACGTTGCAGTTCTGGTAGATCTCGACGAACGAGGCGCCGCGGTGGTCGTGGGCGGCCCGGAAGGTCTCGATCATGTGCTTACGATCGAGGTCGTGGGTGCGAGCGACGAAGCTGGCCTCGGCGCCGAGGGCCACTGCGAGCGGGTTGAACGGCGGATCGATCGAGCCCATGGGCGTCGACTTCGTGACCTTGCCGACCGGTGACGTCGGTGAGTACTGGCCCTTGGTGAGGCCGTAGATCCGGTTGTTGAACAACAGGATCTTCAGGTTCACATTGCGGCGCAGCGCGTGGATCAGGTGGTTTCCGCCGATCGACAGTCCGTCGCCGTCACCGGTGATCACCCACACGTCGAGGTCGGGACGGGCGACTGCGACGCCCGTGGCGATGGCGGGCGCACGGCCATGGATCGAGTGCATCCCGTAGGTGTTCATGTAGTAGGGGAAGCGGCTGGAACAACCGATTCCCGAGATGAAGACCGTGTTCTCGGGGGCGATGCCGAGGTCGGGCATCAACGTCTGGACCGCGAGCAGGATGCCGTAGTCGCCGCAGCCGGGACACCAGCGAACCTCCTGATCGCTCGACCAGTCCTTCTTGGTGGTGAC
>CAZJUC010000155.1:0-7820 GCA_964549065.1 uncultured Ilumatobacteraceae bacterium | reverse complement strand
TGGTGCTCGTGTCGGGCAAGCTCGCCGCCGAACGCGTCGACCAGTACGCGCGACAGCGTCGATGATGTCGGCGTCGTTGACGCACCCGGGGCCCGCTGCGCCAGGATGGGCCGCGTGAAGCTTCCCACCCGACTGCAGCGCACGCCACCGACGCCGACCACGCATCTGCTCCCGACGGGGCCGGTCACGCTCGACGAAAGCTACGAATTGTGCCGCGAGTTCAACAAGCGTCACGGCACCACCTACTACTGGTCGACGAAGGTCCTCCCGAGGATCAAGCAGCACCATGTCCACGCGCTGTACGCGTTCGCCCGCTACGCCGACGACATCGTCGACGAGATCCCGTCGCAGGGCGGCCACGACGTCCCCACCGAGGTGCGCGCCGCAGCGCTGGTCGACTTCGGCGACCGATTCTTCGCCGACCTCGACGTCGGCAGGTCCGACGATCCCGTGCTGAAGGCCGTGGTGCACACGGTGCGGGCGTTCGACATCGACCCCGAGGGGTTCCGGCGGTTCCTGCGTTCGATGACGATGGACCTCACCGTGGAGAGCTACGCCACCTGGCACGACCTGCTCGACTACATGGACGGCTCGGCCGCGGTGATCGGAGAGATGATGCTGCCGATCCTCGAGCCGACCGACTACGACGCCGCCCTCCCGCACGCCCGCGACCTCGGCAACGCGTTCCAGCTCACCAACTTCCTGCGCGACATCGACGAGGACCTCGACCGCGGTCGCCAGTACGTGCCACGAGAGGACACCGACCGCTTCTGCGTCGACCTCACCGAGCGCGCGGTGACGCCCGAGTTCGTCGAGCTGATGCGCTTCGAGATCGAGCGCTGCCGTGACCTCTACCGGTCGGCGCAGCTCGGGATCGACATGCTGCCGGAGCGTTCGGCAAAGTGCGTCGGCGCTGCCCACGCCCTCTACGGGCGCATTCTCGACAAGATCGAAGCACAGGACTACGACGTGTTCACATCTCGTGCGAGCGTGTCGACGACCGAGAAGGCGACCATGGTCGCCAAGCTCCTGCTGCCGTGAACCCCGACCCGGTTTTCGCCGACTCGTTGCAGACATCTCGACCAACGAACTCGCCAGACCGCGATTGGGCCATCGGCGTGGCTGCCGCGGCGGGCGTGGTGACCGTGGCCGGGATGATCGCGACGCCATTGCTCCCGCAGGGTGGCCGGGCGCGACGAATCCTGTCGAACGTCGTGGTGGTGGGGTCGTTCGCCACGACCACAGCCAACGCGGTGCGGCGCTGGGGCGGCCGGCGCGCCGGCACCGCGGCCACGGCAACTGCGATCGGCACCACCGCTGTCGAACGGATCGGCACGGCAACGGGCTTCCCGTTCGGGAGCTACTCGTACACGTCCGCCCTGCGGCCGCAAGTCGCCCACGTCCCCGCGATCGTGCCCCTCGCCTGGTTCGCACTCGGACTCCCTGCCCGCGAAGCTGCCCACGCGGCGCTGGGTGACCGGTCGACGCCCACCAGCAGGATCGCGCTCGGTTCGGCGGCACTGACCGCGTGGGATCTCTTCCTCGATCCGCAGATGGTCGGCGAGGGCTACTGGCGCTGGATGAAGCACGGCTCCTACCGGGGCATCCCCGTCACCAACTACCTCGGCTGGTTCGTCACCGGCCTCGGCGTGATGGCACTGCTCGAAACCGTGCTGCCGCCTGCCGAGAAGGCTCGAGATGCGGACGGCGCGTTGGTCGGTGAGTATGCCTACATGGGAGTGATGGAGACGATCGGTTTCGCGAAGTACTTCCGTGACCCCGTGGTCGCCGTGGTCGGTGGCCTCGGCATGCTCCCGATCGCCGCTGCTGCTGTGTCCCGCAAGCTGGGCGTACCGATCGGTGTCTGACACCGGGCGTTGCATCCGGGTCGCGGTGGTGGGCGCCGGGGTCGGGGGGCTGGCAGCAGCGATCCGATTGCAGGCGCTGGGCCACCAGGTCACGGTCTTCGAGCGCAACGACGTCGTGGGCGGCAAGCTCGCCGCCCTCGTCCGCGACGGGTACACCTTCGACATCGGGCCGTCGCTGCTGACGCTGCCCCATCTGTTCGACGACGTGTTCCGCGCGGCTGGCACGTCGCTCGACGAGCACGTCGACCTGATCCGCCTCGACCCGCAATTCGTCTACCACTGGCCCGACGGCTCGTCGCTGACGATGCCCGATGACGGCGACGACACCACCGCCGCCCTCGACGAATTCGCGCCCGGCGCCGGCGAGCAGTGGCGGGAGTTCGATGCCCGCGGCCGTCGCATCTGGGACGTCGCCGAACGGACGTTCTTCGCCGGGCCGATGTCGAACCCCTTGGCACTGGCCAAGCGGATGCGGTCGCCGTTCGACCTCACGGCGATCGACCCGATGCGCACGCTGCACCGCTCCGCCGAGTCGTTCTTCGACGACCCGCGACTCGTGCAGTGGGCAGACCGCTACGCCACCTACTCCGGGTCGTCGCCGTATGCCGCCCCGGCGACGCTTGCGTGCATCCCCCACATCGAGGCCCGCTACGGCTGCTGGTATCCGATCGGTGGCCTCGACGCGCTGCGCGCCGCATTCGAGTCCGTGGCACGTGACAGCGGCGTCGAGATCCACATCGGCGCCGACGTCGCTCACATCACCGCCGCCACGGACGGCGCGGTGAACGGCGTCGAGCTGGTCGACGGCACGGCCCACGACGCGGACGTCGTGATCGCGAACACCGACGCCGAGCACCTCTACGCCGATCTCCTCCCCGACGCGAAAGCGCTGAAGCAGGTCCGTCGGGCGAAGCGATCAACGAGTGGATTCGTGCTCTGTGTGGGTGTGCGCGGTCTCACCCCGGGCCTCGAGCACCACAACGTGTGGTTCTCCGACAGCTACCGCGCCGAGTACGACCAGCTCGACGCCGGGTCCCCGGCCGACGATCCGACGATCTACGCCTGTGTGTCGGCAGTGACCGATCCGAGCCAGGCGCCGGACGGTTGCGAGAACTGGTTCCTGCTGGTGAACACGCCACCCGATGTCGACATCGACGCCGATGCCTACGGCGACCTCGTGCTCGACCGGCTCGCCGACCGGGGTGTCGACCTGCGCCAGCGCCTCGAGTTCCGACACACGATGACCCCAACCGACATCGAACGCCGCTACCGGTCGCCGGGCGGCGCCATCTACGGGACGAGTTCGAACGGCACACGCGCGGCGTTCGTGCGTCCGGCGAACCGTGGGGCACGGCCCGGCCTGTATCTCGTCGGGGGCTCGAGTCATCCGGGCGGTGGACTGCCACTCGTGACCACCAGCGCGAAGATCGTCACCGAGATGGTCACCCAGGATCTCCGGTGATGGATTCGGCATGAGCGAACGCCGTGCAGTCCGAGTGGCGTCCATCGCCGTACGCGTCGGCGCCGGCGCGGTTGCGATCTCACGGATCGCGAAAGCCGCGTCGGTGGCGGCACCCGTGCGCCCGACGCTCACACCCGTGCACTCGGTGGGCGTGGTGATCCCCGCGCGCGACGAGGCCGAACGCCTCGGGCCGTTGCTCGACGCGATCGTCGGTGCGCCCGGTGTGGACGAGGTGATCGTGGTCGACGACCAGTCGAGCGATGCCACCGCTGAGATCGCCCGACGCGCGGGCGCCACCGTCGTCGCCGGGACACCGCTTCCGGACGGTTGGGCGGGCAAGGCGTGGGCCCTCCAGCAGGGCGTCACGGCTGCCACTTCGGACTGGGTCGTCACCCTCGACGCCGATGCCCGCCCCGACCCGCGACTGCCCACCGCGATGGTGGCGCGAGCGGTCGGCGATCGGCTCGACCTGCTCACCGTCGGCGGACGATTCGAATGTCCGACCGTCGGGAGCCAATGGCTGCACCCGGCGATGCTCACCACCCTCGTGTACCGGTTCGGCCCGCCCGGCACGCCGCCGTCGAGCCCCGACCGCACCATGGCCAACGGCCAGTGCATGGCGGTACCGCGCGCTGCGTTCCTGGCAACCGGCGGGATGGAGCCGGTGCGCGGCGAGGTGGTGGAGGACCTCGCGCTCGCGCGCCGGCTCGCCGGCGACGGGCGACGGGTCGGGTTCCTGGATGCCGGCGAACTGCTCACCGTGCGGATGTTCGAGTCGTTCGGCGACGTATGGACCGGTTGGGGGCGGTCGCTCGCGCTTCCAGGCGTGGAACCCCGACGCCGCCAACTGTTCGACCTGGCGATCGTCGTGCTCGTCCAGGTGATCCCGATCCCGCGCCTCCTGCTGCGCCGTGGCGACGTCGTCGACATCGTGTTCGCCGCTCTGCGGCTCGGCACCCTCGGCGGTACCCGGCGCGCCTACGACCGCACGAATGCCCCCTACTGGCTGAGCCCGCTCGCCGATCCTCTCGCGGCTGTCGTCATCGCCCGCGGCATCGCCCGCCGCGGCCGCCAGACCTGGCGGGGCCGCAACTACGACTGATCGGCCGTGTCTCGACGGTCGGCCAGTGCCGCTGTTGCGAAGCGCAGCCCGATGAACGTCATCAAGACCCCTGTGGCCGCGGTCCGGAACGGGCCCTCGACGACGATCTGCACGATCGGGAAGGCGGCGAAGGCGACCCGCGCGGCAACGGCGAATGACCGACGGATCGCGAACGTGACCAGCAGCAGCCCGATCGCGATCAGGAACGGGATCGTCGCGAACACCGCTGCACCACCTGCGAACGTGAGAATGCTGCGACCGCCACGGAATCGGGCGAACACGGGGAAGGAGTGGCCGATCATCGCAGCCCCACAACCGAGGTAGGCAAGACCCCACACCCCCGGATCGGCGAGCGCAGCTCCGATGGATGCCGCCGCGACGCCCTTCACGCTGTCGCCGACGAACACCGGGATCGCTGCCTTGCGACCGAGCGTCTCGCGGGCGTTCCAGAAGCCGGGGTTGCCGTCACCGACGTCGCGTAGGTCGATGCGAGCGCGCCGGGCAGCCACCAGGTTGGCGATCGGGATCGACCCGATCAGGTAGCCGGCCACGATCGTGAACCCGACCGTGACTGTCTGCTCGACCTCCATCGATGACAGCATGGCCGATACATGGGTCGCATCGCATCGTTCCACCTCATCAGCGAACCGGCTTGGAAGACCCCGCTCGTGCTCGCACGTCTCGGCACCGATCGGCTGCGTCTACCGAGAGTCGGGGGTCTTGCGTTCTGGCGGCTGCTCGGCACGGGCAGCGGTGACGACACCGGGCGGGGCGCCGACCTCTCGCGCAGCGCCATGTTCGCCGTGTGGGAGGACGAAGCGCAGCTCGACGCGTTTCTCGCCGGTCACCCCATGGCCCAGCGTTGGAACGACGCCGGCGAGAGCTGGCACGTGCGCCTCCGTGGGGTCGGCGGGCACGGCACGTGGAAGGGTGTCGACCCCCTTGCCGGGCTCGACCCCGGCAGTACGAACGGTCCGGTGGCGATCATCACCCGGGCGAACGTGCGACGGCGATCGTGGAAGGACTTCGGGGCCGCCAGCGAGGTCGTCGACGCCGAACTGCACCACGCGCCTGGACTGATCGACGTGGTCGGCATCGGCGAGACCCCGATCGGCAGCCTGGCCACCTTCAGTCTGTGGGAGTCGCTGGCTGCAGCACGAAGATTCGCCTACGAAATGCCCGACCATCGTGAGGTGATCCGCCGCACACGAGCCGAGGACTGGTACGCCGAGGAGATGTTCGCCCGGTTCGAGCCGTACGCCTCGACGGGCACCTGGAACGGCCGCAACCCCCTGTAACGATTGGTGTCTGACACCAATCGTTACATCGTCGCCGTCGGCGTCCGCCCACCGATAACATCACGCACTGCGCCCAGATAGCTCAGTCGGTAGAGCAACGCATTCGTAATGCGTAGGTCGCGAGTTCGATTCTCGCTCTGGGCTCCACGAAACACCAGCTAGATCGGTGTTCTTGCAAACTGACCAGTAACGCTGCCAGCGCCAACCAACACTACGGCACGAAGCGCGAAGCGCAGCGGGCGCTCGCCGCACTCGTGGCCAAGGTGTCGGAGGGCAAGATCACCTCGACGGCCAAGACCCTCGGGCAGCTGCTCGACTCGTGGATCGACCACGTCGACGGGTCGCTGTCGCCCACGACGGTCCGCGAGTACCGACGCCTGGCGGAGCGGTTGATCAAGCCCGACCTCGGCCAACTGCGGCTCGGACGGGTCACGACGAAGCGGCTCGACGACTACTACACCATGCTCTCGAAGACGCGCGGGCTCTCCCCCGCAACGATCCGCCACATCCACGCTGTGCTCCGCGGCGCATTCGGCCAGGCGGTCAAGTGGGGCATCGTGTCGATGAATCCGGCGGCCGCTGCGTCGCCACCGAAACTGCGCCGGCGCGAGATCAACCCGCCGGCGATCATCGACGTGAAGCGCATGCTCGAGGTGGCCGACGAGGACGACGCCGAGTACGGAGCCCTGCTGCGCGTGCTGACCGCCACCGGCGCGCGGCGTGGCGAGGTGTGCGGGCTGCGCTGGTCCGACCTCGACCGCAGCACCGGCACGCTGTCGATCACTCGGTCGATCGCCTCGGTCGCCGGCGGCACGGTCGTGAAGGACACCAAGACCCATGCGTCGCGTCGGATCGCCCTCGATGACGCAACCCTCTCGGTGCTCGACGACCAGCGTCGCCGACTCGAGGAACGCGCCGCCGCATGCGAGGTCGAACTCGACCCCGACGGTTACGTGTTCACCGAGTCGGCCGACGGCGCCGACCCGCTCCACCCCGACACGATCACCGGTCGCTTCACACGAGTCCGCAAGCGAGCCGGCCTCGACGGCGTCCGACTCCACGACCTCCGACACCTCCACGCCACCCAGCTGCTCGCAGCAGGCGTGCCGGTCCGCACCGTCAGCGGCCGCCTCGGACACGCCAATGCGGCGACCACGCTGAACGTCTACGCCCACTTCCTCGAAGCCAGTGACCGGCAGGCCGCGGACGTCATCGGCGGCCTCCTCGATTGACGTTGTATCGTTGCGACATGTCCGCCCAGACCGACGCGCTGCGATCCGAAGTGCTCTCGCTGCCCGAGGTCGACCGGGCACAGCTGGCTGTGGAGCTTCTCGACAGCCTCGATGATCGGCCAGTCGAGACCGACCCGGCCGAGCTCGAGCGGCTCTGGGCCGACGAGACGGCTCGACGAGCGAGCCAGATCGACTCCGGCGAGGTCACCACCGACTCCTGGGACGACGTCCTCGCAAAGGTGGACCGCGCCCGACGTACCCGGTGACGCGCAACGTCCGGTTCCACCCGCTTGCGACCGCCGAGGTGGTGGAAGCGCAACTCTGGTACGAGGACCGTGTGGACGGGCTCGGCGGCCGGTTCCTCGACGCGGTCCGAGCCGCGACCGATCGCGCAGCGCGCTGGCCGGACGCCGGAACCCCGACGCGCCGAGCCGACAGCGACGACCCGATCGAGCGAAAGGTGGCTCTGGCCGGCTTTCCCTACGTGGTCGTCTACCGAGTCGCCCGCTCGCACCTCGAGGACTCTCGCAACCTCGAGCTGCCTCGACCAAGAAGCAGCGGACTCGCTCTCCACACCCCTCAGGGACTGGGCAGACCGTAATGGACTCGAGGTCAAACCCCGGATGCCACAGCGTCCTCAACCACGCAAATTCGGCATCGAACTCTGAGTGTCTCGATCCGCCGAGAGACAAAGAACGAATCGCACGGCGGCGTGGCCAGCACCGCGTCCGGGCCCAATCCGGACGACACCGGACCGCTCTCTGGGGATTATGCGCTACCCGGTCGGAGGCCTGACCCCGCACAGTTCGCCGGTTCCCGGACGCGCCACCGAGTGTTTCGCGCCGGGGTTATCGATTG
>CAZJUC010000154.1:0-7824 GCA_964549065.1 uncultured Ilumatobacteraceae bacterium | reverse complement strand
GCGACCACGGTGGCGACGATGAAGGGCTCGGAACTCGTCGGTCGTCGCTACACGCCGCTCTTCGACTACTTCGCGGACACCGAACGTTTCGACACCACTGCGGCCTACCAGGTGCTCGCTGCCGACTTCGTGTCGACCGAGGACGGCACCGGCATCGTGCATCTCGCCCCGGGCTTCGGCGAGGACGACCAGGTGGTCGCCAACGCGGCCGGCATCCCCACCATCTGCCCGATGGACGAGCATGGTCGCTATACCGCCGAGGTCACCGACTGGGTCGGAACCCATGTGTTCGACGCCAATCCGATGGTGATCCGGGCGTTGAAGGATCGCGGGGTCGTGGTCCGTCATGCCACCTACGACCACCCGTACCCGCACTGCTGGCGCTGCTCGCAACCCCTGGTGTACCGGGCGATCTCGTCGTGGTTCGTCCAGGTCACCGAGTTCCGCGACCGGATGGTCGAACTGAACCAGCAGATCACGTGGCAGCCGGCACACATCAAGGACGGCAGCTTCGGCAAGTGGCTCGAGAATGCCCGCGACTGGTCGATCAGCCGGAATCGGTTCTGGGGATCGCCGATCCCGGTGTGGCAGTCCGACGACCCGACGTACCCCCGAATCGACGTCTACGGCTCGATCGCCGACCTCGAGGCCGATTTCGGCGTCACCGTCACCGACCTGCACCGCCCCGAAGTCGACCAGCTGGTGCGGCCCAACCCCGATGATCCGACCGGCGCGTCGATGATGCGTCGCGTCCCGGAGGTGCTCGACTGCTGGTTCGAGTCGGGCTCGATGCCATTCGCCCAGGTGCACTATCCGTTCGAGAACCAGGACTGGTTCGAGCACCACTACCCGGGCGACTTCATCGTCGAGTACATCGGCCAGACCCGCGGCTGGTTCTACACCCTGCACGTGCTCGCCACGGCGCTGTTCGATCGGCCCGCCTTCTCGAACTGCGTGAGTCACGGCAACGTGTTGGGCGACGACGGTCGCAAGATGTCCAAGAGCCTGAACAACTACCCGGACCCGCGTGACATGTTCGCCACCCACGGCGCCGACGCGATGCGTTGGCATCTCCTGTCGTCGTCGATCCTGCGCGGTGGCGACGGCATGGTCACCGAGGAGGGCATGCGCGACACCGTGCGCCACGTCCTGCTGCCGCTGTGGAACTCGTGGTACTTCCTCACGCTGTACGCGAACGCCGCTGACTACCAGGGTGTCGTTCGCACCGACTCGACCAACGTGCTCGATCGGTACGTGCTGGCCAAGACCGGGGCGTTGGTGGCCGACATGACCGATGCCATGGACGCCTACGACCTCTTCGGTGCCTGCCAGGTGGTGCGTGACCACCTCGACGTGCTCACCAACTGGTACGTGCGGCGCAGCCGCGACCGCTTCTGGGCGGGCGACCACGATGCCATCGACACGATGCACACCGTGTTGTCGGTGCTCGCGCGTGTGGCGGCTCCACTGCTGCCGCTGCTGACCGAGGAGATCTACGGTGGTCTCCACGGCATCGATGGTGCCACCAGCGTGCACCTCACCGACTGGCCGTCGCTCGACGAACTCCCGGCCGACGACGATCTCGTCGACACGATGGACCTGGTGCGCGATGTCTGTTCGGCGACACTGTCGGTGCGCAAGGCGCATCACCGACGCGTCCGGCTGCCACTGAGCAGCGTGACCGTGGCTGCCCCCGACGCGGACCGGCTCGCGGACTTCGTCGACGTGATCGCCGACGAGGTCAACGTCCGGCATGTCGAGTTGACCGCGGACGTCGCGGCTGTGGCGACGGAACGGCTGCAATTGGTGCCGGCCAAGCTGGGCCCGCGACTCGGCAAGGACGTGCAACAGGTCATCAAGGCGCACAAGGCCGGCGAGTGGACGGTGGACGGCGACGTGGTGGTCGTCGGCGGGGTCACCCTCGAGCCGGGTGAGTACTCGCTCGACCTGGTCGCCTCGGGGGATCAGGCCAGCGCCGGCCTCGGGTCGCACCCCGGGGTCATCGCCCTCGACATCGAGGTGACCGACGAACTCGAGGTCGAGGGCCGGGCGCGTGACCTGGTCCGACTGGTCCAACAGGCACGCCGTGACGCCGGCCTGGACGTCTCCGATCGGATCGATCTCCGGATCACGGCGACTGACGCGTGGGTCGAGGCACTCGAGGCCCATCGCGACCTGATCGCCGGCGAGACCTTGGCCACCGGCGTCCACGCGGAACGCGCGGACGGGGGACCCGAGGCCGATCCGGTGATCGCGGTCACTGCGGCCGGCTGATCGGCGAGGAGTTCGGGCGGCGATCCCGGTAGAGTCCGGCGCTCAACCTGCCCCGAGGAGCGCACATGGCCGCATCGAAGAAGACCAGTTCCGCCAGCAAGGCCTCCGCGAAGAAGGCCCCGGCCAAGAAGGCGGCGGCCAAGAAGAGTGCGGCGAAGAAGGCCCCTGCCAAGAAGAGTCCTGCGAAGAAGGCCCCGGCCAAGAAGGCGGCGGCCGAGAAGAGTGCGGCGAAGAAGGCTCCGGCCAAGAAGAGTCCTGCGAAGAAGGCCCCGGCGAAGAAGGCGGCGGCCGAGAAGAGTGCGGCGAAGAAGGCCCCTGCCAAGAAGAGTCCTGCCAAAAAGGCCCCTGCCGAGAAGGGCCCTGCGAAGCAGACGGCGGCCAAGGAGAGTCCTGCGAAGAAGGCGGCCCCGGCCAAGAGGGCAGCGCCGACCGTCACACCCCGCAAGGCCAAGGCACCCAGTGCCAGCAGCCTGACCCCGTCACTGCTGTCGAACGCCAGGTTCGAACGCGTCGACGTGCCAGCGCCACGCGGCCACACGAAGGACGGCATTGCCTACACCAAGGACTTCGACGTCAAGTTCCTGAAGGAACAGCGCGACGAGTTGCTCTCGCGGCGAGCGGCCGAGTTGGCGCGGGCGACCCGGCTCGAGGACGAAGCCACGAGCATCATCGAAGACGGCGAGATGGGCGACGTCCAGTTCGACGACGAAGGCGGCGAGGGCGACACGATGGTGGTCCAGCGCGACCTCGATCGCGTCCTGTCCACCCAAGCCCGCCAGACCATTCTCGAGATCGACGCTGCGCTCGCCCGCATCGAAGCCGGAACGTACGGCTACTCGGAGGTTTCCGGGTCACCGATTCCTCGCGAGCGGCTCGAAGCGATCCCCGAAACGACGGTGCTCGCCGCCGAGAAGGTCAGCGGCGTCGGCCCGCGCTGAGTCATGCCCGCCGTGCCCGCAGTCCGTGCGTGGCGGGCGCCCGTGTCGATCGCGCTGGGCGTGATCGCCGTCGACCAGCTCTCCAAACACTGGGCCGTCACCTCGCTCGGAACCGATCGCGAGATCGACCTGTTCTGGACGCTGAGATTCAACCTCGGGTTCAACAACGGCATGGCATTCGGCCAAGGCCAGGGGTTCGGCCCGTTGATCGCGATCGTGGCCACGCTGGTGATCGTGTACCTGCTGGTGACACTGCGCACCGCAGCGAGTCGGATGAGCACGATCGGCATCGGACTGTTGATCGGTGGCGCCGCCGGCAACCTGATCGATCGGCTGTTCCGCGGTGACGAGGGCGTGCTGCGCGGGGCGGTGGTCGATTTCATCGACTTCCAGTGGTTCCCGATCTTCAACGTGGCCGACATGGCGATCAACGTCGGTGCCGGTCTGCTGATCCTCAACAGCATCCTCAGCGCTCGGTCGGATCGCCGAGCCCACGAGGCCGAGTCGGCCGAATCCCGGGGAACCGACCCCGATCCGGTCGAGAGGCGCGTCGAGGGTGGGCCCCGATGATCGTCGAGGCGGTGCCGTCGGCCCTGGCGGGCGAGCGCCTCGACCGGATCGTGGCGCTGATCGGCGATCTGAGTCGAGCCGAAGCTGCTGCCACGATTGCCGCCGGCGGCGTCAGCGTCGACGGCGAGCCGGCATCGTCCGGCAAGGTTCGTCTGCAGCAGGGCCAGACCGTGGGCGTCGATCCTGCGGCCGTTCCCGAACCACCCCTGCCCCAGGCCGACGTCACGGTCGAGTTCGGCGTGGTCCACGAAGACGACGCCGTCATCGTGATCGACAAACCAGCGGGGCTGGTGGTGCATCCGGGGGCGGGAAACATGGACGGCACGCTGGTGAGCGGTCTCCTGGCGCGCTATCCGGAACTCCACGGCGTCGGCGACGATCCGATACGACCGGGCATCGTCCACCGACTCGATGCCGGGAGTTCCGGACTCCTGGTGGTCGCGCGCACCTCCGAGGCGGCCGAGCTGCTGATCGAGCAGTTCGCCGACCACAGCGCCACGCGCCGCTACGACTCGGTGGTGTGGGGAGTGCCCGATGCCCCACATGGCATCATCGACGCCCCGATCGGTCGGGACCGGGGCGACCCGTTGAAGATGGCAGTCGTCGCCGGTGGCCGCCCCGCTCGCACCGACTATCGGGTGGTCGGGACCTACAACAGCCCGGCGCTGGTGTCACGGCTCGAATGTCGCCTCGAGACGGGGCGGACTCATCAGATCCGTGTGCACCTGTCGTCGATCGACCACCCACTCGTCGGCGACCCGACCTACAGCCAGCGTCGACCTTCACTCGGCCTGACCCGCCCGTTCCTGCACGCCGCCGAGCTGGCCTTCGACCATCCGAGCTCCGGTGAGCGGGTCACGTTCACGAGTCCGCTGGCGCCCGACCTGCAGGCATGGCTCGACGCCGCCGAGGCCTGAGCGGCGAGCCGGAATTCGGCCGACGCGGTCGTGCGGCACCGGCCTGACCCGAGGCCGAACCGGCGAGCTACGGCCAGGGGGCGTCGCCACGCGCGATGGCGGCGATGCCGGCGAGGGTGAAGCCCTCGAGATAGGTGCGCATGTGGTCGCCGGCCTCGTTCCAGATGCCGAGCAGGACACACTGGCCCTCGTGGTCGCATGCGCCGTCCTGGTGGGGCTGGCCGAAGTCGCCGAGAGTGATCGGCCCGTCGACGGCCGACACGATCTCGGAGAGGCGGATGTCGGCGGGATCTCGGGCGAGGATGTAGCCACCGCCCACCCCACGCTTGGACTTGACCAGGCCGGCGCCTTTGAGCGCGAGGAGGATCTGTTCGAGGTAGGGCTGGGGGAGCGCGGTGCGCTCGGCGATGTCGCGCACCGATGTCGGACCACCCTCGTCCGCGTGCAGCGCCAGGGAGAGCAGGGCACGGCAAGCGTAGTCACCGCGGGTGGAGATGCGCACACGATGACGTTACTCAGTCGAGCGTTCCGGCTCAGCTTCTGGGCGCTGTGCTTGTCCGGGGGTCGGTGAACGTGGTGGACTGCTCGGGTGACGACGGGCGGCCCGATCATCCCCGACTACGGCGGAGCGAACGTTCGCGGCATCATTCCGGCACTGCTCGGGCCGTCATCGTGGGAGACGGGCCTGCCCGAGTGGATGCCCGAGCCGGTGGCGGCCGCCGACGCGGTCGTGGTGCTGGTGCTCGACGGGCTCGGCTGGGACCAGCTCCAGGATCATCGCGAGCTGATGCCGACGGTCGCGTCGATGGTCGGTGGGTCGATCCACACCGTCGCACCGACGACCACGGCGACAGCGTTGACCTCGATCACCACCGGGCTCGCTCCTGCAGAACACGGTCTGGTCGGGTACCGGATCGTGCTGGGCGGCGAGGTGATGAACGTGCTGCGATGGTGCGTGGGCGAACAGGCGGTGCGTCGATCGCATCCGCCGCGCGAGGTGCAACCGTTCGAGCCCTTCCTCGGCCAGACGGTGCCGGTGGTGAGCGTCGCCGAGCTGCAGGCGTCGGCGTTCTCCGAGGCCCACCTGCGCGGGTGCGAGCAGGCCGGGTGGCGGGCTGCGTCGTCGATCGCGGTGCAGGCCCGGATGGAGGTCGAGGCAGGGGAGCGCTTCGTGTACTGCTATTACGGCGGGATCGACAAGATCGCCCACGAGCGGGGGTTCGGGCCGTTCTACGAGGCGGAGTTGCGCGCAGCCGACCGTCTGGTCGCCGATGTGTTGTCGTCGCTGCCAGCGGGTACCGCACTGCTCGTGACCGCAGACCATGGCCAAGTGCATGTCGGGGAGCGACTGGTGACGCCGTCACCGGAGTTGTTGGCGTCGGTGACGATGCAGTCGGGCGAGGGAAGATTCCGTTGGCTGCACACGACCAAGGGGGCCGTCGACGAGTTGGCGGCTGCGGCTCGCGACGAGGTCGGCCATCTCGCCTGGGTCGTCACGAAAGAGCAGACACTCGACGAGCACTGGTTCGGCCCGGCGATGGCACCTGCGGTGCGGTCGAGGTTGGGCGACGTGGCGCTGGTTGCGTACGAGCCGGTCAGTTTCCACGAATCGGCCGATTCCGGACCGTTCGAGTTGGTCTGCCGTCATGGATCGTTGACGTCGGCGGAGGTCAACGTGCCGCTCGTCGGCTCGTTGGTCTGATCGTCGCGAGAAGGAGAGAGATGTCCGACAACCACGAATCGCTGCAGCCCGACGAGATCTCCGAACGGGCGGTGCCGGCTGGCGCCGACGGGGCCGACGCGCCGGATGTGCCGGACGAGCCGGACGAGGAGTCGGTGACGTCGCC
Organism: uncultured Ilumatobacteraceae bacterium; assembly: GCA_964549065.1. Taxonomy (GTDB): domain Bacteria; phylum Actinomycetota; class Acidimicrobiia; order Acidimicrobiales; family Ilumatobacteraceae; genus Sva-07. The sequence goes on along the minus strand of CAZJUC010000154.1, from coordinate 1,278 downwards.
GGCGAAGGTGATGCGGATCGGGTCGATGGTGAAGCAGTTGCTCGAAGAGGTCCGCAGCGCTCCGTTGGACGAGGCGTCGCGTGAGCGGCTCGCCGAGATCTATGAGCGTTCGGTGACCGAGCTCTCCGATGCGCTGTCGCCGGATCTGCAGGAGGAGCTGCACATGTTGGCGTTGCCGTTCGAGGACGGCGAGATCCCGAGCGAGCCGGAGCTGCGTATCGCGAAGGCCCAGCTGGTCGGCTGGCTCGAAGGCCTGTTCCACGGCATCCAGGCGACGCTGATGGCGCAGCAGTTCGCCGCTCAACGCCAACTCCAGGAGATGCGCCAACTCCCCGGCGGGCAGATGGTCCCCCAGGCGCCCCAGGAGTCCGGCCCGGATCGTCCCGGCACCTATCTCTGATCGACGGTTGATGCCACCGGGCACCGAGACGGCGAGCGGGTTCTGCCGGTGGGCGCCGGGGGCCGACCGCCGGGCCGCACGCCCCAGCGTCCACCGGTGGCAGGACCCGTGAGCGGTACCGACACCGCGCGACTATGGTGACCCGAACCACACCCGAGTAATTCGAGAACGAGCCGTGTCCGATTCCTTCACCCACCTCCATGTCCACACCGAGTTCTCGATGCTCGACGGGGCGGCGCGGCTGGACGAGATGGTGGCCAAGGCGGTGGCCGACGGGATGCCGGCGATCGGGATGACCGATCACGGCAACATGTACGGCACGTTGGACTTCTACAAGGAGTGCAACAAGCAGGGCATCAAGCCGATCATCGGCACCGAGGCCTACATGGCCCACGACCACCGCACCGAGCGGCCGACCAGGCGGGGCCGCGTCGACGACTCCGGCGGCGACACCGAGGGCGGCAAGAAGCTCTACTACCACCTGACGTTGCTGGCCGAGAACCAGATCGGCTACAAGAACCTGATCCAGCTGTCGAGTCTGGCGTTCATGGAGGGCTACTACTACAAGCCCCGCATGGACTGGGAGCTGTTGGAGAAGTACTCCGACGGGTTGATCGCCACGACCGGTTGCTTGGGTGGGCACGTGCTGCAGTCGCTGCTCAACGGCGACGAGCAGGGGGCCATCGAGAAGGCGGCGCGTCTGCAGGACATCTTCGGGCGCGACAACCTGTTCGTCGAGTTGCAGGACCACGGTCTGCCCGCGCAGCGCGAGACGAATCCGAAGCTGATCGAGATCGCGAAGAAGATCGGGGCGCCGCTGCTCGCCACCAGATCGGAAGAGCGTCGTGTAGGGAAAGAGTGTGTCAGTACGTGTAGAT
>CAZJUC010000153.1:0-7843 GCA_964549065.1 uncultured Ilumatobacteraceae bacterium | reverse complement strand
ACGATCGTGCCGATGATCACGAGGAACACGATCGGCACGATCTTCGCGGCGTCGGGAACACCTTCCTCCTCCAAGCGCAGTGCGAAGATCGCCGACACCGCGGCCGCAACGATGCCCCTCGGCGCCATCGTCATCAAGAAGACACGCTCACGCCAGTTCAGCGTCGTCCGCACGGTGGACACCAGCACCGACAACGGTCGGGCGAGGAACACCAACAGCGCGAGGAAGATGAGCGACGGCACCACCACGTCGCGCAGCGCGTCGGTCTCGATGCGCGCCGCCAACAGGATGAACAAGAACGAGATCAGCAGCGTTCGCAGGCTCTCGTTGAACTCGAGTACCTGGCGGATCGTGGAACTCTCGCGTCGTGCGAGGTACATACCCATCACGGTCACCGTGAGCAGCCCGGCCTCTTCCTGGACCTCGTTGGTGGCCACGAACGATGCGACCACGAAGGCGAACGTGACCGGCACCGTCAGCTGATCGGGGATCAGGAACCTCCGGAGTGCGATGTCGAGCACCACCGCGGACGCGAGGCCGATGCCGATGCCGGCGACGATGGTGAGCAGCACCACACCGACGATCGTGCCCACAGCTTCGTCCGGGGCGTCGGCGAGCACGATCTCGAAGGCGATCAGCGCCGCCGTCGCACCGATGGGGTCGATGAGCACACCCTCGGCGCGCAGGATCGGGCCGGTGGTTCCGGTGGGTCGCACGAAACGCAGCAGCGGACCCACGACGGTGGGGCCGGTCACCACGAGCACAGCGCCCAGCACGATCGCCGCCTGGTTCGAGATGTCGAACACCTCGCGCGCCGCGTACCAACTGATCAGGAACGTGACCACTGCGCCGACCGAGATCAGTCGACGCACGACGATGCCGGTGTTGCGGAGTTCGCGCGGCGGCAGGTCGAGGCCGCCTTCGAAGAGGATCAGTGCCACCGCCAACGACACGAGGGGGAACAGGGTGCCGCCGAGCAGTTGATCGGGCTCGACGATGCCGGTGACCGGGCCCAGGAGGAGCCCTGCGATCAGCAGCGCGATGATCGACGGAACCTGGATCCGCCACGCGACCCACTGCGCCAGCATCCCGGCACCGAGGATCAGCGCCAGTGTCGGACCGATCGTCGACTCGGTCGCAGCGAACATCGCAGTCGTCACGCGTGGGTCCTCGTCACCCCAGCCCCCATTGCCCCATCCTTCATCGGACAGAGGCGTGGAGGACGTCGGTCATCCGGTGCGAGCGTAGCGGCAGTACGTTCGCACCATGACCGCACGAATCGAACGAGTCACCTTCCCCGGCAGCCAGGGAGCCGACCTGGCTGCACGACTCGACCTGCCGGCGGGACCACCCCGCGCCTTCGCCTTGTTCGCGCACTGCTTCACGTGCAGCAAGGACATCGCTGCGGCGTCGCGCATCGCCAATTCGCTGACCGACGTCGGCTTCGGTGTGCTGCGGTTCGACTTCACCGGGCTGGGGATGAGCGGCGGCGAGTTCGAGAACACGAACTTCACCTCGAACACCGACGACATCGTCGCAGCGGCCGACTGGCTGCGTCGCGAACACCGGGCGCCGCAGCTGCTGGTGGGCCACTCGCTGGGGGGCGCGGCAGTACTCGCAGTCGCTGCCGAGATCACCGAGGTGCGCGCCGTCGCCACCATCGGTGCGCCGGCCAGCCCGGAACACGTGACCGACGTCTTCCAGTCGTCGCTCGACGAGATCGCGGACAACGGAGTCGCCGAGGTGCAGCTCGCAGGTCGTCCCTTCACGATCCGTCAACAGTTCGTCGACGACCTGCGCGCGCACGTGATCGCCGACCGGGTGTCGACGATGAAGCGGGCGTTGCTCGTGCTCCACTCACCGATCGACAACACCGTGGCGGTCGGACATGCGTCCGAGATCTTCCAGGCCGCGCGCCATCCGAAGAGTTTCGTCTCGCTCGACGGCGCCGATCACCTGCTCACCGATCGCGGTGACGCGAACTTCGCGGCCAGCATGATCGGGGCGTTCGCCGACCGCTACATCGTCGACGAGAGCGGAGCGGTCGGCGCACCACGGGCATCGGCGCCCGTCGTGGTCGCCGAGACCACGCAGGGCCCGTTCCTCAACCATGTCGTCGTCGGCCATCACCGCCTGTTGGCCGACGAGCCAGAGTCGGTGGGTGGCTTCGACGCCGGCCCGTCGCCCTACGACTTCCTCGGCGCTGCGCTCGGGGCGTGCACGTCGATGACGCTGCGCATGTACGCCGACCGCAAGCAGGTGCCGCTCGACCGGGTGACGGTGGAGGTGTCGCACGGCAAGGTGCACGCCGACGACTGCGTCGAGTGCGCCGACAACACTCAGCTCGCCGGTCGTGGCGGGATGATCGACCGATTCGAACGGGTGATCACCGTCGACGGCGACGACCTCACCGACGCCCAGCGCACCAAGCTGCTCGAGATCGCCGACAAGTGTCCGGTCCACCGCACCCTCGAGTCGGCCAGCGCGATCGTGACCCGCCTGTCCGACTGACGATGTCAGGCGGTCGCCGTGGAGGTCTGATCGGCCGGCGCGGCGCGTTCGGCACCGGTGTCGGCACCGCCGTCGGTGTCGTTGCCGGGGGGTTGGACACGGTCGATCGAGCCCTCCTTGCGACGGACTCGGGCCGCGTTGAACTCGGCGGCCATCAGTGACGAGATCGCCAACAGGCTCAGCCAGGTGACCAGGCCGAGCACGATCGCGAAGTTGCCGTAGGTCGACGACGCGTTCTCCTGGATCCGGTCGACGATCGCCGTACCGAAGTACTGCAGCACCGAGAACACGACCCCGGCCCCCACCGCCCCTGGCCACACATCGTTCCACGTCGGCTCTGCTGCGGTGAGGAACCGGTACATCGCAGCAAGCACGGTGATGTTGATGGCCGCGGTGGCCAACAGCAGTGCGATCCGTCCGATGCCGGGGAGCCCGGCGGCATTGACGAGCGTGCTGATCGCGATCGTGCCGACCTGCGCCGCGCCGATGAACAACAGGCCCAACAGCGCCTTGCCGCGCTGCTTGGGCATCGCGTCGCGGTGGTCGACACTCACTTCCCAGATGTCGTCGAGTGCGCCCTGCAACGCCACGAACGCCTTGGTCGACGACCACAGTGCGCCGCCGAGACCCACGATCAGCGCCCACCAGTTGCCGGTGAGCGATGCCGGGTCGTTCTGCAGTTCCTGGCCGAGCACGGGGATGTCGGCCAGTGCGCCGTCGATGATGCGCTGCTGCAGATCCTCGTTGCCCTCCAGCACGAAACCGAGGATTGTGGTGGCGGCCAGCAGGAGCGGGAAGATCGACAGGAACCCGAAGAACGCCAGCACCGAGGCGTTGCGGCCCGAGATGTGCCGCCGCCAGCCGTCGAGCGTGTCGACGACGAGGTCGATCGCCACGCTGCGCTCGCGGAACTCCATCACCTTGTCGCTCGTCGTCCACGCCATCAGTACTGCATCCTCACCGGTCGGTGTTTCCCGTCTCGTCCAAGTTCCAATCGACAGGTTCGCGCCCGGCGGCCACCAGTGCCACATTCGCGCGACTGAACGGTCGGCTGCCGAGGAATCCGTTGTGCGCCGACAACGGCGATGGGTGCGCCGACTCGATGATCGTGTGGCGGTCGGTGTCGACCAGTGCTCGTTTGCGGCGGGCCGATGCGCCCCACAGGAGGAACACGACCGGATCGCGCCGCTCGTTGACGACCTCGATCACCCGGTCGGTGAACGTCTCCCAGCCACGCTTCTGGTGCGAGGCGGCGGCACCCTCGCGAACGGTCAGCGTGGCGTTGAGCAGCAGGACACCTCGTCGTGCCCACGCTTCGAGGTTGCCGTGGTCGGGGATCGGCAGGCCGAGATCGGCGTTCAGCTCCTTGTGGATGTTGACCAACGACGGCGGTACCCGAACACCGCGCCGGACCGAGAAGCACAGTCCGTGCGCCTGCCCCGGTCCGTGATACGGATCCTGGCCGAGGATCATCACCTTCACGTCCGCGTACGGCGTCAGGTGGAGGGCCGAGAACACGTCGTCGGCCGGCGGGTACACGCGGTGGGCGGAGCGCTCTCGGGCGACGAAGTCCTGCAGCGACTGCCAGTACGGGAGCTCGAACTGGTCGCGGAGCAACGGGTTCCAGTCGGTGACCATCGAACACACTGCCTAGCATGGGCGTTGTGTTCGATCATCTCGAACGAGCCCAGCTCGCCACGCTGCCGACACCGCTCGAGGCCGGTCCCGTGCTCGGGGGCGGGAGCCGGTTGTGGGTCAAGCGTGACGATCTGACCGGTCTCGGTGGCGGGGGCAACAAGGCGCGCAAGCTCGAATTCCTCTGCGGCGACGCCGTGGCAACCGGTTCCCGGGCGTTGATCACCGTCGGAGCCGCACAGTCGAACCACTGCCGGATGACGGCTGCTGCCGGCGCTCGCCTCGGCCTCGAGACGCACCTGGTCCTGTCCGGCGACCGACCGAGTGAGGCCACCGGGAATCAGTTGCTGTCGGTGCTCTTCGGAGCGCAGTTGCACTTCACCGGCGCCGAGGAGAGCCACTGGGGTGAGCTCGAGATTGCACGTGAGGCGGTCAGCGACCAACTCGTCGCCGACGGCCTGTCCCCGTACGCGATCCCCATCGGCGGCAGCACCGCTGTCGGCGCGCTCGGCTACGCCGCTGCGTTCATCGAGCTGCTCGACCAGTGCGACACGGCCGGTGTGATGCCCTCCCACGTGGTGTTCACGTCGTCGAGCGGCGGCACGCATGCCGGCCTGCTGGCCGGTCGGGCGGCGGCAGCGCATGCAGGTCGCGACGTGCCTGACGTCGTCGCGATCGGTGTCGCGAAGGGGGTCAACCTCGGTCGACCCGACGTCGCCGAGCTCGCCAATCGCACGCTCACGCTCATGCAGTCGACGGCGATCGTCGCCGACGAGGACGTCGAGGTCGACACCCGCTGGATGGGTGAGGACTATGCCGTTGCGACCGACGCGGGTGATGCGGCGATCCGTTGGGCCGCCCGGCACGGCGCCTGGTTGCTCGACCGGACCTATTCGGGCAAGGGCTGCTCGGGGCTGCTCGGCCTGGCCGCCGAGAAACGGTTCGGCTCCGACGTGGTGTTCGTCCACACCGGTGGTTGGCCGGCGCTGTTCGCCCCCGGTGGCACCCCCTGACCGACCCGAATTCCCGTTTGCGTAGCATTTCCAGCGGCCCGGCCCACCGGAAATGCAACGCAAACGTGGTTGGGTAGCGTTGCGGGGATGAGCGACCAGATCCTGGATGTCGACCTGCTGACGTTCGAATCGAGCACCGGCGCAGCGCGTCGAGCGGTGGTGGACGGCGTCCGCCGCAGCCTGCAGACCGGATTCGTCTACACCAGCCACGACCTGTCCGACGACCTCCTCGACACGACCTACGGGATGCTGCGTGAGTTCTTCGAGCTCGACGAGACCGTCAAGCAGCAGTACATCGCACCCGGGGCGCACGGCCAGACCGGCTACACCGGTCTTCTCGTGGAAACGGCGGCAGCCAGCGACAAACCGGACTGGAAGGAGATGCTGAACTGGTCGGCGCCGATCGCCGCCGGGCACCCGCTGAAGACCAAGTTCCCCACCGCCTACCCCGACCAACTGCTCCCCGAGGCTGCCGTTCCCGGGATCACCGAGGTGCTCTACCGGTTCCACGAGTCGATCGCCGACATGCAGCGACGGTTCCTCCGGGTGATCGCCGAGGGCATCGGCTGCCACGAGACGTTCTTCGACGACATGGTCGCCGACGGCCCCACCCTCACCCGGGCCATCCGGTACCCGGCGATGGCCGAGCTCGGCGACGACGGCCACGAGTGGGCCGGCCAGCACGGCGACATCAACCTGATCACCGCGCTGCCGCGTGCGACCGCTCCCGGCCTGCAGGTGCGCGTCGGCGACGACTGGGTCGATGCCACACCCCCGGACGATGCCGTGATCGTCAACACCGGCATCATGCTCGAGCGCCTCACCAACGGACTGATCCCGATCGGCTGGCACCGGGTGGTGGCGTCGCCGGACTACGAGGGCGAGCGCTACAGCGTCGTGCAGTTCTGTCACCCTCGCCCGTGGACGATCCTGTCGCCGGTGCCGTCGTGCTGCACACCCGAGCACCCGCAGCGGTTCTCGGCCATCAGTGCCGAGGATGCGCTCGACGAAGTGCTGTACCAGATCAACCTGGTCGAGGACGCCCGTCGGGTCGGCTGAACCCTCCGCCGGGGCCGGCGCTGCGTCGCGCCGCTTGCACCCTCAGGGCCGGATGTGCGGCAACGAGAACGAGATGTCGTCGCGGACGGCGAGGTCGATCCAGATCGAGGTCGGCAGGTCGATCGGCGTCGACCAGGAATCGGGCACCGCCAGCGGACCGCCGGCGCCGGGGCCGCGCTTGTCGGGTGGCGCCCATCCGCAGTTCTCGCTCGGATAGATCATCGCCGCCCATCCCGATGCGATCACGGTGCCGGTCGAGGTGATCACCCACTCGGAGTCGATGTCTCGACGGTCGTCGGTGGTCTCGATGGTCACCGGAGTCAGATCGGTCGCCGCCGGGAGGCCCGACCACGGCCCGATCCCCACCGAGCATGCCTGCCTGAAGAGCGCGTCGATGACGGGTCCGTACGCGTCGACCGGCGTGCCGTCGAGGTCGGTGATCGTGACCCGGATGTGGGGAGCGACAGCGTCGGTTGCGATCTGGACGGTTGCATCCGTCGGTACCTCGGCGCGGATGCCCAGCGGCAGGGGACTGGAGTTCCCCATGAAGCCGAGCACCTGGCCGGCGCGCACGGTCTGTCCCACGACGGCGAGGTTGGTCAGGCGAAGCTCCGGCGGTGCGGCTGCGTCGTCGGTGCCCGGGGTGTCGTCGTTGAAGCCGGCGAGTTCGTAGCTGCGGCCGACCGCGTCGGTGATCGTGACCGAGATGGTCTCGCCGGACTCGTCGTCGACGTCGGTGATCACTCCGTCGGCAACGGCCAGCACCGGCTGCAACTGCACGCCGAAGACGATGGCAGGTGCTTCCTCGGCGCAGAGTCCGGCTGCTTCGATCTCGGCCCGCGAACCCGTTGCGCCGGCGTTCTCGGTCACGTCGTCGGCGTCACCGCACTCGGGTGCGGCCAACCGTGACGGCCCCACCACCGGGAAAGCCACCGTGGCGTTGCGTTCGATGGCCGGCGTCTCCGGGTCGATCGCCGCAGGTGCCGGGAGTTCGGGAGCGAAGCCCATGCGCGCGACCTGGTCGGCGAGGGTGAGAGGTCGGGGGATCGGCTGGCCGGAGAGGAACGCCCACACACCGAGCCAGCGTTGCTGGTACTCGCGCACGGTCAGCACGTTGCCCGCCGACGGGACGGGCACGATGTCCATCAGGGCGACGTCGCGTGACGCCCGGGGGTAGTACCACATCACCGGGACCATCGAGACGTCGTTGTCCCACTGTGCGAGGAACTTGTCGACGTCGGCAGCAGCGCGTTCGTCCTGGATCGCCGGTGGAGCGAGATACGCGTCCGGGTATCCGGCGTAGTTGCCCCAGGTGGAGGTGATGAACTGGTAGGCGCCCGAGGCACGACCCTTGTTGGGTGGTGCGGTGTAGTTGCCTCGCGACTCGACGTAACGGATCGTGGCGAGGATGTTCGCGATCTGGCTCGGATACGCGGTGACCTGCTGCGCTGCGGGCGCTGGTGTCGGAGGTGGCGCCGACGTGGTGGTCGTCGGCGCGGCCGGCGTCGTCGAGGTGGGTGTCGTCGTCGCCGTGGTCGTGCCTGCCGACGCAAGGGTGGTGACCGATGCCGTGGTGGCCGTCGTGGTGGGCGTCGTGGTGGTCGTCGTGGTGGTCGTCGGCGCCG
>CAZJUC010000152.1:0-7870 GCA_964549065.1 uncultured Ilumatobacteraceae bacterium | reverse complement strand
CCATGCAGGAACTCGAGGTGCGCACCACGCCGCGCAACATCCCCGACGGCGTCACGATCGACATCAGCGAGATGACGATGGAGACGGTCATCCGTGTCGAGGACCTGCCGCTGCCGTCGGGCGTCACCGCCGAGGCCGATCCCGAGGCGCCGGTCGTCACCGTGCTCACGATGCGCACGCCGGTCCTCGATGAGGAAGAAGCAGCAGCCGAGGCTGCCGCCGCCGAGAGCGAAGCCGGCGAGGGCGAAGGTGGCGCCAGCACCGACGCCGCCGGTGACTCCGACGGCGAGTGACCGACTCGGCGCCGGCACGATGACCGGTGCCAGCCGGAGCTCCTGATGGGACTGTTCGGACGCGTCGGCAAGGGCGAGCCGTTCGACTGGTTGGTCGTCGGCCTCGGCAATCCGGGCGAGAAGTACGCCCGCACACGCCACAACGTCGGCGAGGAAGCCGTGCGTCTGCTCGCCGAGCGACGAGGAGTCACGCTCAAGGGCGGACGAGACAACGCGCTCGTGGCCGAGACCCGCTTGCCGGGCGCCGACGGCGACGAGCGGGTCGTGCTGGCGTTCCCGATCACGTTCATGAACGAATCGGGCCAGGCGGTGAGTTCACTGGTGCGCCGATTCCGGATCGAGACGCCCGAGCAGATCATCGTGGTGCAGGACGAACTCGACCTTCCCCCTGGGGAACTGAAGATCAAGGCGGGCGGCGGACTCGCCGGACACAACGGCTTGCGCTCGATCACCCAGCACCTCAAGACGCAGGACTACGTGCGGATCCGGATCGGCGTCGGAAAGCCCGACCACAAGGACGTCGGCAGAGGCCACGTGCTGTCGAAAGTCCCCAAACGCGAGCGTGAACTGCTCGACGTCGAGATCGCCAACGCCGCTGACGCAGTCGAGCTGGTCATCGCTCGAGGTGTGGACGCCGCCATGCAGCGGTACAACGGCAAGTGATGACCGTCCTCGATCCGGGTCGAACCCCCGGCCCGACCCGAACTGGCGCGGATCCGTCCCGCTCAGCGCAACGCTGGCGGGATTTTTCGGGGTGGTGGGCGCGGTGACGGAACTCGACACACGAACCGTTCGCGATCCGGGCGATCCGAGCGAACCGGGCGGGACAGCCGAGACGGGAGCGCTCGGCGAGCTGCCGGCGCTGCTGCGCGACGAGCCGGGGTTGACCCGGGCGCTCGGCGATCCCGAGGCGCGCCTCGCGGTGGTGGAGGTGGCCCGACCGATCTCGATCGCAGCGCTCTCGCGGCTGTCGTCCCGTCGCCCCCTGGTGGTCAGCTGTCCGACGGGCACGATGGCGGGCCAACTCGCCGACGACCTGGCCCAATTCCTCCCGCCCGGCGAGGTCGTGCACTTCCCCGGATGGGAGACCCTGCCGTTCGAGCGGGTGAGCCCGAGCGTGGAGACGATGGGCCAGCGCCTCGACATCCTGTGGCGCCTGCGCGACCCCGAGCGGTGCCCGGCGATCATCGTCTCCGGCGTGCGGGCGCTGATGCAGAAGCTCGGCCCCGGCGCGACGACGACCGAGCCGATCATCGTTCGTCCCGGCGCGGAGGTCGACCCCGATGCGCTCGGTCGGCGCCTCGTCGAGTTCGGCTACCGGCGCGAGGAGCTCGTGGAGCACCGCGGCGAGTTCGCCCGGCGCGGCGCGATCGTCGACGTGTTCCCGTCGACCGCCGACGCCCCGATCCGGATCGACCTGTGGGGTGACGAGGTCGACCGACTGACCCGCTTCGGCGTCAACGACCAGCGTTCCACCGACGACCTGGACGAGGTCTGCATCTTCCCGGCGCGCGAGCTGATGCCCACCGACGACGTCCGCGCCCGGGCCTCGCAGCTCGTCGCGTCGGAGCCGTGGGGCCGCGAGCAGTGGGAACGCCTCGCCGAGGGCGCCCACTTCGACGGCATGGAGAGCTGGCTGCCGTGGCTCGTCGACGACGACCAGCTGCTCACCGACGTGCTGCCGGATGCCGCGAAGGTGGTGCTGGTCGAGCCCCGCCGCATGCGCGACCGTGCGCTCGACCTGATCGCCGAGGAGGACGACCTCGCCCGCACCCTCGCGTCCACGTGGGCCCGTGATCCCGACAAGTCGTTCCCCCGCCTCCACGCCGATCCCCAGACGCTGCTCGACCGCGCCGGCTCGTTCTGGTCGATCGACTCGACACCCGAGTCGCCCGACACCCCGCTCGTCGAAGCATCCGGCTGGGGTCCCGTCGCCGGTGACGGCTCCGGCCTCACCGACCGGCTGATCGAGCTGATCGGACGTGGCTTCCGGGTGGTCGTCGCCGCCGACGGCACCGGCTCGGCACAGCGCCTGCGCGACCTGCTGTTGAACAACGGCCTCGACTTCCCGGTGGTCCCCCACGGCAAGGAGTTGCCCGGCGGTGGCAGCGTCACCGTCGCCCCGCTGCACCGCGGCTGCACCTTGCCGAACGCGAAGGTGGCGATCGTCGCCGAGAGCGATCTCACCGGCCGTCGGCGCGCCCACCGCACCGCACGCAAGGTCAAGCGCGAGAGCGCCAGCACGTTCGAGGACCTGAAGGCCGGCAACTACGTCGTGCACCACCAGCACGGTGTCGGCAAGTACGACGGGATGGTCAAGCGGGCGATCGGCGGGGTCGAGCGCGACTACCTGCTGATCTCCTACAAGGGCGGCGACAAGCTGTACGTGCCCTCCGACCAGATCGACACGCTGCGCCAGTACGTCGGCGGCGAGGCACCGAAGCTGCACAAGCTCGGCGGGTCCGACTTCGCGAAGACGAAGAGCAAGGTCCGCTCGGCGGTGCGCGAGATCGCGCAGGAACTCGTGGTGCTCTACCAGAAGCGGGTCAACGCCGAGGGCCATTCGTTCGCGCAGGACACTCCGTGGCAGCACGAGATGGAGGAGGCGTTCCCTTACGTCGAGACGCCCGACCAGCGCACGGCGATCGAGGCGATCAAGGGTGACATGGAGCTCGCCCATCCGATGGACCGCCTGCTGTGCGGCGACGTCGGCTTCGGCAAGACCGAGGTGGCGATCCGGGCTGCGTTCAAGGCCATCCAGGACGGCAAGCAGGTCGCCGTGCTCGCCCCGACCACCCTGCTGGCAACGCAGCACGGCAACACCTTCGCCGACCGGTTCGCCGGATTCCCGATCCGTGTGGAGACCCTCTCCCGGTTCCTCACCGCCGGCCAGGCGAAGAAGGTGATCGAAGGCGTCAAGAGCGGCGAGGTCGACTGTGTGATCGGCACGCACCGCCTGCTCGCGAACGACGTGAAGTTCAAGGAACTGGGCCTCTTGATCGTCGACGAGGAGCAGCGCTTCGGGGTGCAGCACAAAGAGACCATGAAGAAGATGAAGACGAACGTCGACGTCCTCACGCTGTCCGCCACGCCGATCCCACGCACGCTGGAGATGTCGCTCGTCGGCATCCGCGACCTGTCGCTGCTGCAGACCCCGCCGGCGGACCGCATGCCGATCCTCACCTACGTCGGCGAGTACGACGAACGTGTCGCGATCGAGGCGATCCGTCGCGAGCTGCTCCGTGAGGGCCAGGTCTTCTGGGTGCACAACCGGGTGCAGTCGATCGACACGGCCGCGAGTCGGCTGCGCGAGCTGGTGCCCGAGGCGCGCATCGCGATCGCGCACGGCCAGATGGACGAAGCCCGTCTCGAGACCGTCGTGCAGGACTTCTGGGACGGCCAGTACGACGTGCTGGTGTGCACCACGATCATCGAGTCGGGCATCGACATGCCGACGGTGAACACGTTGGTGGTCGAACGTTCCGATCTGCTCGGCCTCGGCCAGATGCACCAGCTGCGCGGCCGTGTCGGACGGTCGGGGTCGCGGGCGTATGCGTACCTGTTCCACCCGCGCGACAAGATCCTGAGCGAGGAGGCCTACGAGCGGCTGCGCACGATCGGCGAGTCGACCGAACTCGGATCGGGATTCAAGATCGCGATGCGCGACCTCGAGATCCGTGGCGCCGGGAACCTGCTCGGCGAGTCGCAGAGCGGTCACATCGCGGCGGTCGGCTACGACCTGTACTGCCAGATGGTCACCGAGGCGGTCAGCGAGATGAAGGGCGAACCGCAACCCGATGCGCCTGCGGAGATCAAGCTCGACGTGCCGACCGATGCATTCCTGCCGACCGACTACGTCGAGAAGGAGGAGCTGCGGCTCGAGGCCTACCGGCGCCTGGCGGCGGTCACGACACAGGCCGAGGTCGACGACATCCGCACCGAATGGGAGGACCGCTACGGGCCGCTCCCCGCTCCGGCCGCAGCCCTGCTGCAGGTGGGCCACCTGCGCGCCGAGTGCCATCGACTCGGCATCAACGACATCCAGATCTCCGGATCGGCGTCGACCGGTGGCAGCGCCAAGTTGGCCCCGCTCGAGTTGAAGCTGAGCGAGACGATGCGGCTGCGTCGGATCTCGAAGGGCGCGAAGTACAAAGAGGATCTCGGCCAGCTCGTGGTGCCGCTCCCCCGCGGCACCGACCCCAGCACGTTCCTCGCCGGCTTCCTCTCCGACCTGGTCCCCACCGACCCCTGACCGTGGTTCCCCGCGCCCAGGTCTCCGCGGACCAGCGTGGTTCCGCGTGACCTGGGCGCGGGGGACCATGGGCGGTAGCGTGCGGCGGGTGAATCGCCGTCTCGAGCTCGTGCTGTCCGTTGCTGCGATCGCTGCGTTCACCACCGGGTGCGCCACGTTCTCGGACAGCGACAACGTCGCTCGCGTCGGCGACGCCACGCTCACCACCGACGAGTTCCAGGCGCAGCTGACCGAGGTCGGCGCCCCGAGCGATCAGCTGCTGCCCGGCGAGGCGGTACGGGCGCAGATCACCACCTGGATCGGTGAACAACTCGCCGACGCCGACACCCCGGGGCTCGACGCCGACGACGTGGCAGCCCGCTACGACGCAGGGATCGAGTCGAGCGGCACCGTCTGCGTCAGCGGCATCGTGGTCGAAGCCGGCGACACCGCCGAACGCGTCGCCGCCGAACTCGAAGCGGGCGCCGACTTCAGCGCGCTGCTCGAGGCCGAGAACCTCGACCCCAGCCTCGGTGACGCCGGTGGCGACATCGGGTGTGTGACGGACCAACAGGTCGCCGAAGCCCCCGAGGTCGACTTCATCCAGGCGATCGCCACGCTCTCGGCCGACGATCCGTTCGCCACGGCGCCCCTGTTCGACCAGTTCGGCGACGAGTTCGCCTGGGTGGTCCTCGCGTTCCGACCGTTCGCCGAACTCTCCCCCACGGACGCCGACACCGTGACGGCCGCGATCGAGGCAGCCGCCCGCTTCGCCGACGCCGACGTGTTCGTCGACCCCCGCTACGGCACGTTCGATCCCGCCACCGGCGAAGTCGTCGCGCTGGGCTGACGATGAGCGAACCCGAGCGGCCGCGCATCGTGGTCGTCGGCCTCGGCCCGGGCGCCCACGACAGCGTCACCGTCGACACCGTCCGAGCGATCGAACACACCACCCACCGCTACCTGCGCACGTCGATCCACCCGTCGGCCGACCTCGTGCCCGAGGCGGCGTCGTTCGATCATCTCTACGACAACGCCGACACCTTCGACGCCGTGTACGCCGAGATCGCCGAGACCCTCGCGGCGGCCGCCGCCGAGCACGGCGAGATCCTCTACGCCGTGCCCGGCTCGCCGCTGGTGCTGGAACGCTCCGTGCGCCACCTGCAGGCCAGAGACGACGTCACCTGCGACATCCGACCGGCGATGTCGTTCCTCGACGTGGCATGGGCCCGGCTCGGCATCGATCCCGTCGAAGCCGGGGTGCGCCTCGTCGACGGCCACGAGTTCGCCACGGCAGCGGCCGGTGAGCGGGGCCCGCTGCTCGTGGCCCACGCCCATGCCAACTGGGTGCTGTCCGACATCAAACTGGCCGTCGACGACGCCGGCGGCGACGAGCCGGTCACGATCCTCCATGCGCTCGGCACACCCGACGAGCAGATCGTCGAGACCACGTGGGCCGACCTCGACCGCACCATCGACGCCGACCATCTCACCTCGATCTGGATCCCCCACCTGGCTGCCCCGGTCGGCGCCTCGTACGTACGCTTCCACGAACTCACACGGACCCTGCGCGAGCAGTGCCCGTGGGACATCGAACAGACCCACGCCTCGCTGGTCCCGCACCTGTTGGAGGAGACCTACGAAGTGGTCGACGCGATCCACGCTCTCGAGGCCGCGAATCACGATGATGCGACACCCGACGGTGCAGGATCGGACCCCGACGAGCACCTGATCGAGGAGCTCGGCGACCTGCTCTACCAGATCGAGTTCCACTCCACGATCGCCGAACAGGAGGGTCGCTTCACCATTGCCGACGTCGCGAACGGCATCCACGACAAGCTGGTGCGCCGCCACCCGCACGTGTTCGGCGACCTCGTCGGCAGCGACCTCGACACCACCGAGGTCCTGTCGAACTGGGACGACATCAAGCACGCCGAGAAGGGCCGCACCTCGGTGTTCGACGGCATCCCGCGATCGATGCCGGCCCTCGCCTATGCGGCCAAGGTCGGTGCCAAGGCATCGAAGGTCGGCTTCGACTGGCCCAACGTCGACGGCGCGTTCCCCAAGGTGACCGAGGAGGCCACCGAGCTACGCGACGCGATCGACCACCCGAACGCCGACCACGCAGCGATCACCGAGGAGCTCGGCGATCTGCTGTTCGCGATCGTCAACGTCGCCCGCCACCTCCGCGTCGAACCCGAGCTCGCACTGCGAGCGGCCACCGACAAGTTCCGCGGCCGGTTCGAAGGAGTCGAACGCCTGGCGATCGAGCGCTCGATCGACCTCAAGACGTCCGAACTCGCCACGCTCGACGCGCTGTGGGACGAGGTCAAGTCGGCGATCTGACCGCGCCGGGCTCAGCGCCGCCGACCCGATGCCGGGTCGTCGATCATCGGTGATGCCTCCGGGCCAGGAGGTGGCTGCGCGGCGAACGCGGCGAGCGTCTGCTCCCACTCGGTGCGCCACCGCATCCAGCGCAACTCGATCACCTCGTCGAACACCGTCGTGGCCCGCCACGTGGACAGGGCGAACATCAACGCCGGTACGCCGTACAGCACCCCCACCTGCACGGTGCGTTCGAGGTCGTCGAACCCACCGTCGGCGAGCAGGTCGTGCAACCCGAGCGTCATCGCCAGGAGCACACCGACGATCGACACCAACGGCAACCAGAACCAGGCAGCGACCACACCGACGGGCGCCCCGATCCGGTTCGCCTGGCGGACGTGGTACCGGAACGGCAACCACACCAACACGAACGACAACGACAACACCACGATGCCGACGACGACCGGCACGGCGTCGTCGGTGCCGTCGGCGAAGCGCTCGCGGAGTCGGTCGACGGCGGTGACCGCCACGACCGGCGCAGTGAACGCGCCGAGCCAGAACACGACGGCCACCCACGCTCGAGACCGGCGCCGGTACCTCGTGGCCGGCACGAGTCGAGCGGCGTCCAGCATCGCGAGCGCGCTCCAGCCCACCAACATCATCGCCGCCATCAGGTGCGGGACCACGACGAACAGGACATCCATGCCGCCGGGGACGGCGTACTCGCGCAACAGGACCACCGCGATGCCCACCAGTTGCGACAGCACCAGCAGGTAGCGCAACCACCACGTGGCGAAGAGCCGCGGCGGCGGTTCCGAGCGCAGCGGGGTGAACGAGTGCGTCCCGAAGGCATCGCTCCCGCCGTTCTCGACCGCCGACGCACTCTGCGGTGCGGGCTGCGGAGCGTGCGGTACCGCCGGCGGCACCTGTGCTGCCGGCGGAACGGGAGGTGGCGGCAGATCCGCCGAGGGCGTGACTGGCGGCGGTGACGGTGACGGTGACGGCGGCGGTGACGGCGGCG
>CAZJUC010000151.1:0-7909 GCA_964549065.1 uncultured Ilumatobacteraceae bacterium | reverse complement strand
GTCGTCGGCGGTGGTGGGGGCGGTGGGACGAGTTGCAGTGGGTCGCCGCTGAGACCGGTGAGGAGGTAGCGGAGCTCGATCGTGCCGTTCGGGTCGATCGCCAGACGCTGCTCGACGAGTTCGAGCGCGGCGCCGTCAGCCGGTTGCGCGGGCCGGACGGTGTGCCGGGCGGCGGGCTGGGCCTCGGCCGGTGTCGTCGTCGGTCGGGCCGCCGCCGGCGACGCGACGAGTACGACGATGGCGATGCCGGTCACCCAACCCCGACGAGTGCGACCACCACCGCGTCCGGCACGCCTGCCGAGACGGCGATCGGCGGTCATCGCAGGCCGCGTTCGAGGATCAACAACGAGCCGGCCTCGCGCGCGAATCCGGTCGACTCGTACAGCGCGAGAGCGGGCCGGTTGTCGGCGGCGGTGTTGACCATTGCCTGGTGCACGTGGCGACGTCGCATCCACTCGACGGCATCGTCGAGCAGCAGCCCGGCGATGCCCCGACGGCGCGAACTCGGGTCGACGGCGAGGCGCTGGACGTAGCCGGCCCGGTCGGCGCGTCCGCTGATCGAGAACCCCACCATGCGACCGTCGAGATGCACGCTGCGTGATCGGTGGTGGGGGGTGGCGTTCATGATGTCGACGAGTGCTGCGGAGTCGTTCGCCCACGGCGGTGCGAACGAGCGGCGGTCGATCGCCGCAGCGTCGGCCAACATCGGGGGGCGCAGTCGACGGAGCCGGACCCCGGGCGGCACCCGGGGGCGGCGAGGAGGGCTCGCGTCGGCCTCGAGGCGTCGCGAGAGCAGCGTGAGGGTGTCGGCGACCTGGAAACCGGCGGCGAGAAAGGCGGGTGCGGCGTTGGGGAACAGGGCGCCGGTGCGCACGATGCGGGCACCCTGCTGGTCGGCGTCGTCCATCCAACCGGCGACATCGGTGTCGGTCGGCACCATGTGGTGGTCGAGCAGCACCAGCTGCGCGACTCGGTCGTCGTACGGCCAGCGACCCAGTCGGGCCCGTGCGGGGCGTGCGGCCGCCAGACTGCTCACAGTTCCCGAAGGTACTCGGGCGCGACCATGGCCTCACCGTCACGACGCGGCACTGCCCGCCTAGCCTGGCGGCGTGGTTCCCGAACGGCTGCTCCCCGTGCTGCACGAGTTGGCGCCGCTCGCCCAGCGCTTCAGCGACGCCGGACATCGCCTCTACCTGGTGGGTGGCACCGTGCGTGATCTGTTCGTGGGTTCGGGCCGCCACGATTTCGACCTCGACCTCACCACCGATGCCCGGCCGCCGGAGATCAAGCGGTGTCTCGAGGGGTGGGCCGACGCGATCTGGACCCAGGGCGAGAAGTTCGGCACGATCGGCGCCCAGGTTCGCGACACGGCGACTGGACACGAACGCATCTACGAGATCACCACGTTCCGCGCCGAGGCGTACACCGACGAGTCGCGCAAACCGCACGTCGTGTTCGCCGACGAGATCGACGCCGACCTGTCACGCCGCGACTTCACGGTGAACGCAATGGCGCTCGAGTTGACCGGCGACGGCGACACCCCCGAGCTGATCGACCCGTTCGACGGCGCCGCCGACCTCGCCACCCGCGTCCTGCGCACGCCGATCGGGCCCGAGGTGAGCTTCAGCGACGACCCGTTGCGGATGCTGCGAGCAGCGCGCTTCATCGCCGGCTACCAGCTGGCGCCGACACCCGAGTTGGTCGAGGCAGTCCGCGAGATGGCGCCACGCCTCGAGATCGTGTCGGCCGAACGCATCCGCGACGAACTCGACAAGCTGCTCGTGGTCGACCATCCGGCCGCCGGGCTGTGGTTCCTCGTCGACACCGGACTGGCCGACCAGTTCCTCCCCGAGCTGCCCGCGATGCGACTGGAGCACGATCCGATCCACCGCCACAAGGACGTGCTCACGCATTCGATCGCCGTGGTCGAGAACGTGCGCCCACCCCACGAGCACCCTGCGATCGTCGCCGGCGACCGGCCGACGTTCGACTTCCGGCGTACCCGGCTCGCCGCGCTGTTCCACGATGTCGGCAAGCCGCGCACCCGCGGGTACCTCCAGGGCAAGGGCACCACGTTCCACCACCACGACGCCGTGGGCGCGCGCATGACCCGCAAGCGGATGAACGCGCTGCGGTACTCGAACGACGACGTCGCCGCAGTGACCGAGTTGGTCGCATTGCACCTGCGGTTCCACACCTATTCGATGGGGTGGTCCGACTCGGCCGTGCGGCGGTACGTGCGGGACGCCGGCGAGCTGCTCGCCGAACTCAACGTACTCACGCGGTGCGACTGCACGACGCGCAACGAGAAGAAGGCAGCGCGCCTGTCGAAGCGGATGGACGAGTTGGAGGAACGCATCGACGAGCTCGAGGCTGCCGAGCAACTCGCCGCGCTGCGCCCCGAACTCGACGGCAACACGGTGATGGAACACCTCGGGATCGGACCGGGTCGCGAGGTCGGTGAGGCGATGCGGTTCCTGATGGACGTCCGTCTCGACGAAGGTCTGCTCGGCGACGCCGAGATCCGCCGGCGTCTCGACGCCTGGTGGTCGACCCGCACCACGACCTGAGTCGGCATGATGTGCTGCGCTCCGACGGTGGCCGTCGCAGCGCAGCACGAATGCCCAGGTTGCCGCCCTGGGCCGCTCTAGCCTTCGACGGTGATCTCCGGGCCGAGCGACATCGACGACCTCGACCTTGTCGTCGACCCTGATCGCGCGAACGCAACGGCGTTGGTCGGCGGGCAATTCCGAGCCTCGTGGCTGATCCTGCCGATCGTGGCGGTCTCCGGTGCGCTGGTGATCCTGGCCGGTGCACGCGCCGGCACCGACCCGAGCCCGGGCACGATCGGTGTGGTCGCGGGCATCGCCGTGCTGGCGCTCGTCGCGATCGTGGCGACGGTGCTCGAGTCCCGGCGCATCCGCAACCGGTTCCGACACACCATCGACGAGCTGTCGCGAACGCAATCCGAGATCCGGCGGTTGCTCGACGATCTGCCCGATGCCGTGATGGGGTTGAACGACCGCGGCGTGATCGAGTCGGCCAACGGGCGCGCCGCACTGCTCACCGGGCGCACGGTCGACGAACTGGTCGGTCGGGCCTTCCTCGAGATGATCGGCGACGACGATCGTGAGTCGGTCACCGAGCGTTGGCACTTCGACCAGGCGAGCTCCGATCCCTCGGCGACCCTCGTCGACGCAGCCGACGTCACCGGACCGATCGGGAACCATGTCCTGTTCGAACTGGTCGATGCGGACGGCGACGGGCACCTCGTCGAAGCATCGCTGCATCGACCGGCGATGTCCGACGGCAGCGGCGGCGGACTCGTGGTGCTCCTGCGAGACGTCACCGACCGGGCGCGCACCACCGTGGCGCTCGAGCAGGCCCGGAGACGATTCCAGCAGGCGTTCCACTCCGCACCGACCGGGATGGCGCTGGTCCGGTTGGACGACAGTCGCATCGTCGACGCCAACCAGTCACTCGCCGACATGCTCGGCCGGTCGTTGGCATCGCTGATCGGGGTCGGCATCCGCGAGATCACGCACCCCGACGACCTGCGCGCGGCAGCCACCCACCGGGCCCGACTCGAACTCGGCATCGCCGACACGTATCTGCTCGAGCAGCGATACCTGCGCAGCGACGGCAACTTCGTATGGGCTCGCACCAGGGTGTCGGTCACCGAGGACGAAGGCGTCGCATTGGCGATCACCCACATCGAGGACGTCACCGACCAGCGCATGGCCGCCGAACGCCTGACGCACGCCGCCACCCACGACGGGCTGACCGAACTGCCCAACCGGGCGGCGCTCGTCGAACGCCTCGACGAGCTGCTGGCCGGGGCCGAGGTCGGGCAGGTGTCGGTGTTGTTCATCGATCTCGACAACTTCAAGGTGGTCAACGACAGCCTCGGCCATGGCGTCGGCGACGAACTGCTCCGTCAGGTGGCCGGTCGTCTGCGCCACGTGATGCGCGACACCGACCGACTCGCCCGATTCGGCGGCGACGAGTTCGTGGTGTTCGTGGACGGTGGCGTCGATCCTGCGGTGGTCGCAGAACGGCTGCGGCGCGCCGTCCAGCAGCCGGTGTTCGTCGGCGAGCACGAACTCGTCGTGACCGCCAGCATCGGCTTCGCCGTCAACGCCGGCGACGATCTCACCGCGGACGAACTGCTGCGCGACGCCGACGCCGCGATGTATCGGGCCAAGGCCGCCGGCCGTGATCGGGTCGAGGCGTTCACCGAGGCGACGCGGGCTGCCTCGGTGGCCGCGCTGCAGACGTCGAGCGAATTGCGCCACGGCCTCGAGCGCGGCGAGGTCGTGCCGTACTTCCAGCCGATCGTCGACCTCGACGGCGGGCACGTGGTCGGCTTCGAGGTGCTGGCTCGCTGGTTGCACCCCGAACGTGGACTGCTCGTTCCGGCCCAGTTCCTGCCGATGGCGGAGGAGTCGGGGTTGATCGTCGAACTCGGGTCGCGGGTGCTGCGCGATTCGCTCGCACAACTCGCGCACTGGCGCGCCGGTGGCCTCCGGTTCGCGTCGTGCTCGTTGTCGGTCAACGTGGCGACGCAGCAGCTCGTCGACGGTCGGTTCCTCGCCATCGTGCACGATGCGCTCGGCGAGACCGGGATCGACGCCGATTCGCTCTGGTTGGAGATCACCGAGACCGCCCTGATGGCCGACACGAGCGCAGCAGGTCGTGCGCTGCGCGACCTGCGCGGGCTCGGTGTGCATCTCTCGGTCGACGACTTCGGCACCGGCTATTCGTCGTTGACCTATCTGAAGCGGTTCCCGGTCGAGGCGATCAAGGTCGACCGCTCGTTCGTCACCGGGCTCGGCCTGGAGGCCGACGACACCTCGATCGTCGAAGCGGTGGTCCGACTCGGCCATTCCCTCGGGTTGTCGGTGGTCGCCGAGGGTGTCGAGACGCCACTGCAGCTGAACCGTCTGCGCGACCTGGGCTGCGATCGGGGCCAGGGCTACCTGTTCGGCCGACCGCGTCCCGCCGGCATCACCGCCGCCGAGCGCGCCGACGCCTGACGCCCACCCGCTGCCGCGTCAGGAGCCTTCCTTGCGAGCACGCAGGATCAGGCTGCTGGGCGCGGGGGTCTGTGCGGAGGCCCCCAGTTCGAGAAGTTGGTCGACGCGGAAGTTGGCCCGGGTGAGCGCGGTGAACCATTCGCCGATCGTGCGGGCACCGGTGCCGTAGGGCCGCTCGGGTGAGATGTCGGTGTAGGGATGTGTCATCGACATCACGAGCGGCATGCTCGGCTTCAAGATGCGGTGCACCTGGCGCAGCAGCCGGCCGAGGTCGTCGACCCGATCGATCGTGTGGGCGGCGAGGACCACCTCGCACGAGGCTGACGCGACGTCACCGAGATCTGCGAGGTCGGTCTCGAGGCATTGGACCTGTACCTCGGCCTCGGTCGCCAGGCGGCGGATGTCGGCGATGCGGTCGCCGTCGGTGTCGACGGCGATCGCTTTGGCGCCCGCACGCGCGAACGCGATCGAGTTGCTCCAGGGCGAGATGCCGAGTTCGACCGCACGTCTGCCGTCGCTGACCTCCCCGCACAGTCGGAGTTCGTCGTCGCCCGGTGTCCCGGGCCCGTAGTTGATGTCGGCGACCACGTCATCCAGTGTGCCCGCTGCGCCGGGCGCAGACGGGGATCGGCCGTGTGGACCTTCCCGCCGCCCGAGCCGGTAGTGTCGGCGCCCATGGCGTTCACCGTCGGCGCACTCCGCGGATCCGACGGTTCGCGCGGTCTGATCGATCACCGTCTGGCGCGTCGGATGCTGATCAGCCAGGTGAAGAAGGGGCGAGTTCCTCTCGATCAGGTCTGCGACGCTCATCCCGAGCTCATCCGTGCCGCCCGCAACGTCGGCACCCAGACCTCGACGTGCTGTCCGATCTGTGAGGAGGCCGACCTCAAGCTGGTCACCTACGTGTTCGGCCCGCGGCTGTCGGCGCAGGGTCGCTGCGTGTCGACCGCCAAGGAGATGCGTCAGCTGAACGACCGCGCCGAGGAACTCAGCGCATACGTCGTCGAAGCCTGTGTCGAGTGCCGCTGGAACCACCTGCTCCGGGTGATCCCGGTGGGCGGTCGACGCGCTGCGAGTCGCGCCTCTCGATGACCCGCAGCTCGACGCGCTCGCGCCGAGTGCTCGGCGCCGTGGTGTGCGCGGCGGTGCTGGCCGGGGTCGGCTGCACCGACGAGGCGTCCGTCGACACCGTCGCACCGGACGCCGGAGCCGAGGGTGGTGTGGAGGGTGGTGTGGAGGATGGTGCCGAGGGTGGTGTGGAGGATGGTGCGGAGCGTGTCCCGCCCGAGTCGTCGACGCCGAGCACCGACGCCTCCGGAACACAGCCGGAGGGCTTCACAACCGTCCAGGCCCGGATCACCGATCCGAGCGGCGAGACCTGCGAGGTGTGCCTGTGGCTGGCCGACGACGCCGGCGAACGCGGCCGGGGTCTGATGGGAGTCACCGATCTCGGCGAGGCTGTCGGCATGGTGTTCCGCTTCGACGAACCGACCCTCGGCTCGTTCTACATGTTCCAGACGCCGAGCCCGCTCTCGATCGCCTGGTTCGGACCGGACGGCTTCCATGTCGGAGCAGCCGACATGGAACCGTGTCTCGACACGCCCGCGGGCGATTGCCCCCTGTACTCACCGGAGTCCGAGTACGACCTCGCCATCGAGGTGTTCGACGGTGGCCTCGAACCGTTGGGTCTGGTGGCGGGATCGCGGGTCGAACTGATCGCCGACTCCGAAGCAGCGCGCTGCCCCGCAACTGCGTGACACCCCCTCTCTAGGGTGGGCGCCATGTCACCGGACGCGACACCAGAGCGCACCGATAGGGTGGGTTGGTCCATATTGGCCCTGCCCCACACCGGGGCTCCTGCCACGAGGCTGTCATCAGGCACTCGTGGGGGATCCGAAGGGAGGAAACACGCATGATGCGTGCATACGAAATGATGATCATCATCGACGGCGACGTCGATGACCCCAAGGCGCAGTCCTGGATGAAGGTGGTGACCGACGGTGTCGCCACCGCCGGAGGCGAACTCCACGGCAAGATCGATTGGTGGGGCAAGCGCCAGTTCGCGTACCCGATCAACAAGAAGCCGTCGGGTTACTACATGGTCGCCGAGATCGTGGCCCCCGCCGGCGCTCTCGACGAACTCGAGCGCACGCTCCGTCTCGCGGACGACGTCGTCCGTCACAAGCTCATCCGTCTGCCCGAGCCCGAGGCCGAGCGCCGCGGTATGGCAGTGTCCGCCGCCTGAGCGCAGCGGTCCAGCAAAGGGGAACAACATGGCATCCGAGAACAGCGTCACCCTGGTGGGCAATCTCACCAAGGATCCTGAGTTGCGCTACACGACCGGTGGTCGTGGCGTCGCCAGTTTCGGTCTGGCAGTGAACCGCCGCTACCAGGTCAACGGTGAATGGCAAGAGCAGGTCTCGTTCTTCAACATCGTGGCCTGGGCCGACCTGGGTGAGAACGCCGCGGCCAGCCTGAACAAGGGCAACCGTGTGATCGTCACCGGTCGGTTGGAGCAGCGCTCCTACGAGACCAAGGAGGGCGAGAAGCGCAACGTCACCGAGGTCATCGCCGACGAACTCGGCCCGAGTCTGCGTTGGGCGCAGGCACAGGTCGAGCGCATCAGCCGTGACGCGGCCGCCGGCGGTGGCGGTGGTGGTGGTGGCCGCAGCGCCCCCGATCCCGTGTACGGCGACGAAGAGCCGTTCTGAGCCCCGCTCGATTCATCGAAGATCTGATTTTCCAGTCGTAAGGAACCACCAATGGCAAGCAAGAAGAACAAGGCGCGTAGCGCCCGTGATCTCAACCCCCGTAAGTTCAAGAAGAAGACCAGCGTCCTCGTCATCGAGAAGGTCGAGTACATCGACTACAAA
>CAZJUC010000150.1:0-7937 GCA_964549065.1 uncultured Ilumatobacteraceae bacterium | reverse complement strand
AGACCCTCGCCATCGGCTCGCGGCTGTTCATGTAGGGATTGAGGTTGTAGTCGTCGGTGGTCACCGCGGGCACGCCCTGGGCCGTCAGTTCGTCGACGATCATGGGCGCCATCCACTGCGGTACCCACCCGGCCTCCACCGTGCGGTCGGGATTCGGTGGCTTGGGTTCGTGCTTGCCGAACACCCAATGCCAGGCGCTACGAAACGTGGGCACCTATTGTCCACCTCTCGGGCCGTCACTAGTGTCGGAGCTTCCCCACATGCGCTCAACCTAGGCGCCCAACCGACGAGGTGTCATGGCCAACATCATCAAAGCGGCACTCCTGCAGACCGACTGGACGGGCGACAAGGAGTCGATGATCGTCAAACACGAGGACGCGGCCCGCGAGGCCGCTGCCCAAGGTGCGCAGATCATGTGCTTCCAGGAGCTGTTCTACGGGCCCTACTTCTGCCAGGTCCAGGACACCGAGTACTACGACTACACCGAGTACATCCCCGACGGCCCCACCACCGAGCGGTTCCAGGCCCTGGCGGCGGAACTGAACATGGTGATGGTGCTGCCGATGTACGAGATCGAGCAGCCCGGCGTGTACTACAACACCGCCGCGGTGGTCGACGCCGACGGCAGTTACCTCGGCAAGTTCCGCAAGCAACACATCCCCCAGGTGAAGGGTTTCTGGGAGAAGTTCTACTTCCGGCCCGGCAACGGCGGCTACCCGGTGTTCGACACCGCCGTCGGCAAGGTCGGTGTGTACATCTGCTACGACCGCCACTTCCCCGAGGGTTGGCGGGCACTCGGACTGAACGGCGCCGAGATCGTGTTCAATCCGTCGGCCACCCACCGCGGCCTGAGCGAGTACCTGTGGTCGATCGAGCAGCCTGCCGCGGCAGTCGCGAACATGTACTACGTGGGGGCGATCAACCGGGTCGGCATCGAGCCGCTCGGCGACAACGACTTCTACGGACAGAGCTACTTCGTCGACCCGCGCGGCCAGTGCGTCGGCGACAAGGGCGATGCGTACGAAGCCGAGTTGATCGTGCGTGAACTCGACATGGACCGCATCAAGGAAGTGCGTGACGGCTGGGCGTTCTACCGCGATCGCCGTCCGGACGCCTACGACGAACTGGTGGAGAGCTGACATGACGACAACGCTGATCCAAGGTGGCACCGTGATCTCGGCGGTCGGCCGTCGCGAGGCCGACGTGCTGATCGACGGCGAGAAGATCGTCGCCGTCCTCGCGCCCGGTCAGTCGGCAGCGATGGGTGTGAATCCCGACCGGACGGTCGACGCCACGAACAAGTACGTCGTGCCCGGCGGCGTCGACGTGCACACCCACATGGAGCTGCCGTTCGGTGGCACCGAGGCGTCGGACACGTTCGAGACCGGCACCCGCGCCGCGGCGTGGGGCGGCGTCACCACGATCGTCGACTTCGCCGTGCAGAACACTGGCTTCAGCGTGCACGAGCGCCTCGCCGAGTGGCACGAGAAAGCCGCCGGCAACTGTGCGATCGACTACGGCTTCCACCAGATCATCGGCGGCGTCGACGACGAGTCGTTGAAGGCAATGACCTATCTCGTCGACAACGAGGGCATCACCAGCTTCAAGCTGTTCATGGCCTATCCCGGCGTGCTGTACTCCGACGACGGTCAGATCCTCCGGGCGATGCAGAACGCGTCGGAGTCCGGGGCGATGATCATGATGCACGCCGAGAACGGCATCGCCATCGACGTGCTCGTCGCCCAGTCGATCGCCAAGGGCGACACCGACCCGAAGTTCCATTCGCTCACCCGCCCCGCCGAGCTCGAATCCGAGGCCACCCATCGTGCGATCCAGCTCGCGAAGGTCGCCGGCAACGTGCCGCTGTACATCGTTCACATGTCGGCCTCGGGTGCGCTCGAAGAAGTCGCCGCTGCCCAGCACGCCGGGCTCAACGTGTTCGCCGAGACGTGCCCGCAGTACCTGTATCTCACGCTCGAGGATCAGCTGGCGCAGCCCGGCTTCGAGGGAGCGAAGTGGGTGTGCTCCACGCCGCTGCGCACCAAGCACGAGCACCACCAGGCCGACCTCTGGAAGGGCCTCCGGATGAACGAGCTGGCAGTGGTCTCGACCGATCACTGCCCCTTCTGCTTCAAGGACCAGAAGGAGCTCGGGCTCGGCGACTTCTCCAAGATCCCGAACGGCATCGGCGGTGTCGAGCACCGCATGGAGCTGCTGTACCAGGGTGTGGTGCTCGGCGAGATCAGCCTCGAACGGTGGGTCGAGACGTGCTGCACCACTCCGG
Source organism: uncultured Ilumatobacteraceae bacterium (assembly GCA_964549065.1). Lineage (GTDB taxonomy): Bacteria > Actinomycetota > Acidimicrobiia > Acidimicrobiales > Ilumatobacteraceae > Sva-07. Next base: position 5,653 of record CAZJUC010000150.1, on the reverse strand, counting down.
CGCGGATGTTCGGTCTGGACCACAAGGGCGTCATCGAGCCCGGCGCCGACGCCGACGTGCTCGTGTGGGACCCGAACACCAAGACGAAGATCGGCGTCAACGACAAGCACCACATGAACATGGACCACTCGGCCTACGAGGGCTTCGAGATCGACGGCAAGGTCGACACGGTCCTCAGCCGGGGGACCGTCGTGATCGAGAACGACACCTACGTCGGCACCAAGGGCCACGGCAAGTTCGTCAAGCGCGGCCTGTCCAGGTATCTGCACTGACGATCACGCCAGGGGTCAGACCCCAGGCGTGATCGCTCCACCACGAGATCAAGGAACGACGACCAGATGAAGACCATTTCGCATTGGATCGGTGGCAAGGCCGTCGAGTCGACCTCGGGGAACACCTCGGCGGTGTTCGACCCGGCAACGGGGGAGCAGACCGCAACGGTCGGGCTCGCATCGACCGCAGAGGTCGATGCTGCCGTTGCGGCGGCGCGGGCAGCGTTTCCCTCGTGGCGCTCGGCGACGCTGTCGCAACGCGCCGAGGTGATGTTCCGGATGCGCGAGTTGGTCGACGCGAACCGCAAGGAGATCGCGTCGCTGGTCACCGCCGAGCACGGCAAGGTGCTCTCCGACGCGATGGGCGAGGTCGCACGCGGGCTCGAGAACATCGAGTTCGCGTGCGGGATCCCGCAGCTGATCAAGGGCGACTACTCCGAGCAGGCGGCCGGCGGTATCGACGTGTACTCGATCCGCCAGCCCCTCGGGGTCGTGGCCGGTATCACGCCGTTCAACTTCCCGGCGATGGTCCCGATGTGGATGTTCGCCAACGCCCTCGCCTGTGGCAACACGTTCGTTCTGAAGCCGTCCGAGAAGGACCCGTCGGTGGCGTTGTTCATCGCAGAGTTGCTCGCGCAGGCGGGACTGCCGGCGGGATGTTTCAACGTGGTGCAGGGGGACAAGGTGGCCGTCGACGCGATCCTCGGACACGACGACGTCGCGGCGGTCAGTTTCGTCGGCTCCACGCCGATCGCGAAGTACATCTACGAGACCGGCACCGCGAACGGCAAGCGGGTGCAGGCGCTCGGTGGCGCGAAGAACCACATGCTGGTGCTCGCCGACGCTGATGTCGACATGGCCGCCGACGCGGCGGTGGGCGCGGGCTACGGATCGGCGGGTGAGCGCTGCATGGCGATCAGCGTCGTACTCGCCGCCGACTCGATCGCCGACGAACTCGTCGCGAGGATCGCCGAACGGATCCCGGCGATCAAGGTCGGCCCGGGCAACGAGTCGGGCAACGAGATGGGCCCGCTGATCACCGCCGAGCACCGCGACAAGGTGAAGGGCTACGTCGACGGTGCGCCGGGTGAGGGGGCGACGATCGTGGTCGACGGCCGCAACGACGTGCCGGCCGACGGCTACTTCTTGAACCCGACGCTGCTCGACAACGTCGGCACCGACATGGCCTGCTACCGCGACGAGATCTTCGGCCCCGTGCTGTCGGTGATGCGGGTGTCGGGGTACCAGGACGGCATCGACACCATCAACGCCAACCCGTACGCGAACGGCACGGCCATCTTCACACGTGATGGCGGCGCGGCCCGCCGGTTCCAGTTCGACGTGCAGGTCGGCATGGTCGGCGTGAACGTGCCGGTGCCGGTGCCGGTGAGCTACTACAGCTTCGGCGGGTGGAAGTCGAGCCTGTTCGGCGACACCCACATGTACGGCCCGGAGGGCATCAACTTCTACACCCAGGCCAAGGTCGTCACCAGCCGCTGGCCCGACCCCTCCACCAGCACCGTCGACCTCGGCTTCCCGGAAACTCGCTGATGGACATCGGCCTGGTGCTCCAGACCACACCGCCGTCGGCGCGAGTGATCGACCTGGCCAAGCGCGCCGAGACCTACGGGTTCAGCCACGTGTGGACATTCGACTCGCACATCCTGTGGGAGGAGCCGTACGTCATCTACTCCCGGATCCTCGCCGAGACGCGCAACGTCGTCGTCGGCCCGATGGTCACGAACCCGGCGACGCGCGACTGGACGGTCACCGCATCGACTTTCGCCACGCTCAACGAGATGTACGGCAACCGAACGGTCTGTGGCATCGGCCGCGGTGACTCGGCGGTGCGGGTCACCAATGGCAAGCCGACCACACTCGCCACGATGGGCGAGTCGATCCACGTGATCCGCGAGCTCGCGAACGGTCGCAGCGTCGACTACAAAGGCTCCACAATCACCCTGCCGTGGGCGGCGAAGAGTGAACTCGAGGTGTGGGGCGCAGGGTACGGACCGAAGGCGCTGAAGCTGATCGGCGAGACCTGCGACGGGTTCATCCTGCAGCTCGCCGATCTCTCGATCGCCGAGTGGACGATCGGTGCCGTGCGCGCGGCGGCGGCGGCCGCCGGTCGTGACCCCTCGGACATCACGATCTGTGTCGCCGCCCCCGCCTACGTCGGTGACGACTTCGACTACATGCGCGACCAGTGCCGCTGGTTCGGTGGCATGGTCGGCAACCACGTCGCCGACCTCGTCGGCCGCTACGGCGAAACCGGCGCCGTGCCGGAGGCGCTGACCGACTACATCGCCGGCCGCGAGTCGTACGACTACAACCAGCACGGCCAGGCCGGCAACACCCACGCCGCGTTCGTGCCCGACGAGATCGTCGATCGGTTCTGCATCCTCGGCCCGGTCGAGGCGCAGTTGGAGCGACTCCAGGCGCTCCAGGCACTCGGCGTCGACCAGTTCGCGATCTACCTCCAGCACGACGCCAAGGACCACACCCTCGCCCAGTACGGCGACCACGTCATCCCCGCACTCCGAGGTGACTCCCTGGCCAGGGCGTGAGCCGGACGTCCTCGTCGATCCGACAGGGTCCTCAGGTTGGTTCGACGGCGCCCCCGACGGCGTGCGGTCCCGCATCCGGGCGGTCACGTCCGGGCAATGGACCCCTCGATGCCCCGCATTCGAACGCGGCGCGCACATGGCCTGCGGGCGTGCGGTGTCTGCTCAACGACGGGGCCAGAGACCGTGCACCGTCCAGCCCCGGTCGGCGAACCCGACCGCATCGGCCACCCGCGCGCTGGCTGAGTTGTCGGGAGCATGCAGGTAGGTCGGCGCCGACCCCTCGGCGAGGACACGCCGGGCAGCCGTGGCGACGAGACGTCGGGCGAGCCCGCGACCCCTGGCGGCGTTGTCGGTGACGACCGAGAGTTCCTGTCCGTGTTGGTCGTGCACCTTGATGCCGACCCCGGCGACGACCTCACCACCGTCGAAGGCGACGAGCCGCGGTCCGTTGAACGGTGCGAGCCAGTCGGGAAGCTCGGGTGTGTGGTGTTCGAACCATTCACCCAGATCCGTCACGCCGGGATCGACACGGTCCGTGGTCCGGAACACGCCGACGCCGAACGTTGCCGCGCCGACACCGAGAATCTCGCCGAGTTCATCGCCGAGCGCTGGTCGAACCAGGTCGTCACCGATGGCCCGGGCAACTGCGTCGACGGTGGGTGGGGGGACGGCGATCACCGTCCCGTCACCGTTGCCCACGCCCTGCAGGGGGCGGATGGCGCCGTCCCAAGTGGGTTCCGAGCGCGCCGGATGTCCGATCACGTGGATGCCGGCGGACGGCGGGGGCCATGCCCCGACCCACGAACGCAGGTGCAGGGTGAGTCGATCGTCGCGATCGATCACGGTCATCCCGCGTACTCTATGCCCGTCCGCGCCGGCCCCCGCTCCCGCAGGCTGCCGTCGACGCACAGTTGCTCGCGAGGCGGTCAGGCCATGGCGACATCGGCGACGGCGAGGGCGGCGTCGAGGATGGCGAGGCCGTCGCGAGCCAGATCGTCGGGGGTGGTGCACGGCGGCACCACGTGGACGCGGTTGCCGGCCGACAACGGCCACATGCCGTTCGCCTTGCATTCGGCGACCACGGCCGCAACGGTCGACGCCGGTGCCGGCTCGCGGGTGGCGGGATCGGTGACCAGTTCGACGGCCCAGAACACGCCGAGCCCGCGGATCTCGCCGACGCTCGGGTGGCGGTCGGCGATGTCGAGCAGCGCGGGGCCGATGATGTCGTCGCCGAGGTGGCGGGCATGCGTCAGCACGCCTTCGTCCTCGAAGATGCCGATGCTCGCAACGGCCGACGCACATGCGAGGGGATGCCCCGAGTACGTGAGGCCGCCGGGGAACACGCGCTCGTCGTAGTGGTGGGCGATCCGATCCGAGATCACGACGCCACCGAGCGGGATGTAGCCGGAGTTGACGCCCTTCGCGAACGCGATCAGGTCTGGCTGGGCGTCCCAGTTCTGCCAGGCGAACCACTGCCCGGTGCGACCGAACCCGGCCATCACCTCGTCGGCGATCCACACGATCCCGAACTCGTCACACAACGCCCGCACCCCTTCGAGATAGCCGGGTGGCGGCACCAGGATCCCATTCGTGCCCACGACGGGCTCGAGGATGACCGCCGCGACCTTGTCGGCACCTTCCATCAGGATCGTCTCGCGGAGGTGGGTGAGAGCCCGCTCGGTCTCCTGTTCGGGTGAGGTTGCATGGAACGCGGACCGATACGGGTACGGCCCCCAGAACTTCACCAGCCCGGGCACCGATGGCTCGTTCTCCAACCGTCGGGGCTCGCCGGTCAACCCGACCGACAATGCCGTACCCCCGTGGTAGCTGCGGTAGGCCGACAGGACCTTCATCCGTCCCGTGTAGCCCTTCGCCAGGCGCACGGCGTTCTCGACGCCTTCAGCCCCCGCGTTGGTGAAGAACACCTTTTCGAAATGGCCGTCATCGCGCAGTGCGCCGTCGCGTCCGAGATTGGCCTTCTCGACGATCAGTCGCGCCGCCTCGCTCCGCTGGTCGTTCGCGAACGGGGGCGCCACCATGCACAGCGTGTCGACCTGGTCCTTGATCGCCTGGATCATCGTCGGGTGTTGGTGCCCGAGGTTCATGTTGACGAGCATCGACGTGAAGTCGATCCATTCGTTGCCGGCGGGATCCCAGAACTTCGAGCCCAGCGCCCCGGCGATCACGGTGGGGTCGAGTGCGCCCTGCGCCGACCACGAGTGGAACACGCAGGCGCGATCGTTGGCGTAGGCGTCGCTGATCAGCGCGGATGGTGCAGAGTCGAGCTGGGTCACGTCGCGATCGTATGACAACCGCCGGAACCGGTCTACGGTTGTGGCATGGAAGACATCGTCGACTTTCCGAGCAATGGCAACGACGCGTCGGGCTACCTGGCGCTTCCCGAGGGCGGAACCGGCCCCGGCGTGATCGTGATCCAGGAATGGTGGGGCCTCGATTCGGGCATCAAGGAGATGGCCGACCGCCTCGCCGCGGCAGGGTTCGTCGCGCTCGCGCCCGACCTGTTCCACGGCGAGCTCGCCGAGCACACCGAGATGGACAAGGCAGCGGAGCTGATGACCGCGATGCCGGTGGATCGGGCAGCCCGCGACATGAGCGGGGCCGTCGACTTCCTGGCCGACCACGACGCCACCGGCGACAACGGCGTCGGCGTGGTCGGGTTCTGCATGGGCGGCATGCTCACGTTCGTTCTCGCCGCGCTGCGGCCCGACAAGGTGAAGGCCGCGGTGCCGTTCTACGGGTTCCCGAGCGGCGACGACCAGCCCGACTACTCGAAGATCGAGGCGTCGATCCAGG